>CAZHGH010000052.1:0-21127 GCA_964531205.1 uncultured bacterium | reverse complement strand
ATGACGATAGAGGGCGCGTACGTGATAACCGGCGTCGAGCAGTTCGCGAAGCACATGCGCTCCGACAAAACCGCTCGCGCCGGTTAAAAAGACGGTGTCGGTCGAACCGTTAGTGCGCAAGTGCCGCGCGAATGCTCTCCTTGATGGAGCCGGTCGTCTTTGCGACAGCGGTCGGCTCGTAGCCGCAGTGCGCCATGCAATTCGCGCACTTAGGATGTTTGCCGCGGCCGTACTTCGACCAATCCGTTTCTTCGATGAGCTCTTTGTACGTCTGCGCGTACGGCTCATCCGACATCAGATAGCACGGACGCTGCCAGCCGAAGAGCGAGTACGACGGAATGCCCCACGGCGTGCATTCCATGTCGAGCTTCCCTTCGAGGAAATCGAGGAACACCGGACTGTGGTTCAGGCGCCACTTCTTGCGCTTGCCGCCGGAGAACGCTTCGCGGAAAATTTGCCGCGTTTTCTCGACGCCGAGGAAATGCTCTTGGTCGGGCGCCTTCTCATACGCAAATCCAGGTGAGATTTGCATCGAATCGACTTTGAGTTCGTCGTTCAGATAATCGAGCACCGCACGAATCGTGTTCGCATCGTCGGGCTCGAAGAACGTCGTGTTCGTCGAGACGCGGAAGCCTTTGGCTTGCGCCACTTTGATCGCAGCAACGGCTTTGTCGAACGTGCCGTCGCGGCAGACGATTTGATCGTGGCGTTCTTTGAGTCCGTCCATGTGGATCATCCACGTGAAGAGCGGATGCGGTTTGAATTTGTCGATCTTCTTCTCGAGCAGCAGCGCGTTCGTGCAAACGATCACGACCTTCTTGCGCTTGATGAGCTCGTCCACGAGGCGCGGCAGTTCTTCATACACCAACGGCTCGCCGCCCGCGATGGAGATCACTGGAGCGCCGCATTCTTCCACCGCCGCGACGCAATCTTCAACGGAAAGGCGTTTGCGCAACGTCTCCGCCGGATGCTGAATCTTGCCGCATCCCGCGCAGGCGAGATTGCATTGAAACAGCGGCTCCAGCTCCATGACGAGCGGATACTTTTTCTCGCCCTTGAGCTTCTTGCCGAAGATATACTTGGCGATTTCGAGTTTCTGTGCGAAAGGCGTACTCATGAAACGGTGACCTGCTCTCCCGTGGCGTGCCCGGCCCCCGCGTTCGCCCGGTAGCGCGCGTCCATCGCGAGCGCCATCGTCGGAAACAGATGCCGGTACATATGATAGTTCAAATAGAAATCGCGAGGGAACCCCGTTCCCGTGAAATACGGCTCGTCCCACGTTCCGTCGGCCCGCTGCCGTTCCCTTAAGAATTCCAGACCCCGCTGCGCCGAGGGATGGTTGCCCAGTCCCGCCCACTGCAGCGTCATCACCGCCCACGCGGTCTGCGAAGGCGTGCTCGTGCCGATGCCGGCGAACGATTCATCCACGTACGAGTGGCAGCTCTCGCCCCAGCCGCCGTCGGCGTTCTGCTTGGAGACGACCCACTGAACCGCGCGTTCGATCATGTCGCGTGCGCTGCCGCCGGGAAGCTGCGCGAGCGCCGAGACGACGCACCACGTTCCATAGATGTGGTTTACGCCCCAGCGTCCGAACCACGATCCGCCCGGCTTCTGCGTCTCGCGCAGATACTTCAACGCGTCTGCAACATCCGGATCGCTCTGGTCGCGTCCGAGCATCGCACACATCTCGACAACGTGCGCAGTGACGTCTTCCGATGGCGGATCGATCATCGCGCCAAAATCTGAGAACGGCATGCGGTAGAGAATCTCGCTCATGTTGTTGCGATCGAACGCGCCCCATGCGCCGTTATCCGATTTCATCGCGAGCGTCCATTCGACGGCGCGGCGGATCGGCTCGCGCACGGTCTCTAAATCGCCGCCTTCGAGCAACGAACAAACGATAACAGCCGTGTCGTCGACATCCGGATAAGCGTCGTTGTCGAATTCGAATGCCCATCCGCCGTTGTCGACGCCGGGGCAGCGCACGCGCCAATCGCCAGGCGCTTTCGGATCGATTTGTTCCTGCAGCAACCAGTCGACGGCTTTGCGCATCGCCGGATGATCCGCGCGCAATCCGGCTTGATAGAGTGCGCGCACCGCCCACGCGGTATCCCACACGGGCGACATGCAGGCTTGAAAACGCCAGCCGGTTTCATCTTCAAACGCGAAACGATCCATTCCGCGCAAGCCTTTTTGCATGACCGGATGATCGACGCCGTAGCCTTGGAGATTGAGCGCGATGAGCGAATACACCCACGGCGGCTGAATCCCGCCCCAGCTACCGTCGGCTTCTTGCCGTTCGATAACCCACTCGATCATTTTCTTACACGCAGCTTCGCGCGTCGGTTTGAACGGCGATGCCTCGTACAGCTTCAGCGCTTTATCGACCCACCAGAGCCAGCCGGTTCCGGGCACCTGGTGCATGCGATCGTGCGTTCCGGGATTGACGATCTCAGAAACATCGACCCCGAGATCGCGCACAGGCCTGCGCGCAATTACAACGCACAACGGTCCGACCGTTCCGCGCGCCCAGCATGAAAAATCGTAGAGATTGAACGGCATCCACGGCGGAAAGTAGACGATCTCCGGCGGCATGGTAGGAATGCCGTCCCACGGATATTTTCCAAACAGCGCCATCCAAATCTTCGTGAAGACGCGCGCATCCGCAAGTCCACCGAGTTTGCGAATTACACCGAGCGCGCGCTGCATTTCATCACGCGCGGAATCGACGCCGAGTACTTTCAGCGCAACGTATGCTTCGATCGTCGTGCTGAGGTCGGCGGGCCCATCGTAGTAGAGTGCCCACGAGCCGTCTTCGCGCTGATGGTGCAGGATGTGCTTAATCGCGCCGGCGCGGATTGAGTCGATCTCGACGCCGAGAAAACGCATGAGCAGCACGTGCTCCGCCGTCATCGTGACGTTCGTCTCGAGTTCGTCGGTCCACCAGCCGTCCGGATGTTGGTTATCCAACAGCCACTGCACGGCCAACTGCAAGTGATCAGGCAAATATACTCTCCTGGGTTCGTACGTTCGACTCTAAAAGCGATCTTGCCGCAGAGAGGCCGCTTCGCACAGCTGATTCCATCGTATCCGGCCACCCTGTAGCCGTCCACGCGCCGGCGATTGCGAGATTCGGCAACGCCGTGCGCGGACCCGGACGCATCGCACCCGGAGCGGCGAGGTACGTGCCCTCGGGGTTGCGCGTTGCGGCACCGCGCTCCAAGCGCGCACCGGAAAGCGGCAACGCAGCTTGCGCCTCGCGCCACGCGTACTCGACCATCTCGCTCGTCGGTTTCGCTACCAACTCGTCCGCCGCGCTTATGCTACAGCACAGATATCCCGGAGCTTTTTGAAAGACCCACTGCACCGGCGAGTCGAGAATCGCCGCAAAATCGAACTCCAGCGGCGCCCCGTCGTACCACAAATGCACGTCCATGATCGCAAACGGCTCGTACACATTGAGCGCCGGAACGCCGAACGCGGCAGGATCGTCGTCGAGCAGCCGCGCCAGCGCGCGCGGGCTCACCGCAAGCACCGCTGCATCGAATCGAAGTTCGTCGTCGCTCGCGTGCAAAACGATGTCATGCGCGTCCGCTTCCATAGAAAAGACAGCGGTCGAACGATGAACTTTGTCCAGGCGCGATGCCGCCGCATCCATGATGTTCGCCAGCGGAACTTTCGAATACCCGAAACGCGCCGCACCACGATCTTTCAAGAACGCCGTAGAAATCACGAACGCCGCTTCGGCGGCGCTCATGCGTTCCAACGGCGCATTCAGCGCCGGAACGAGGAAGGGCTCCCAAAAACTGCGGATCGTCTCGCGGCTCTGACCGCGCGCTTCAAGCCACTGCGCAAAACTGATATTCGGCGTCGCAGAGGACGGCGCGATCGTCAGTGCACCGAGTGCCCGTGCGATTTGCATTTTGCCGGAAACCGAAAGATGTTTGTAGCCAAAAAACGATGCGAGCAAGTGAAACGGAGCCGGCAGATCGGCGGCGCGCAGTCCCGTGCGGACGCCGTTTTTTCCGTATACGACAACTTCGAAACGATCTTGCAGATGCAACGCGTTGCCCATGCCTACACGCTCGACGAAGCGTACGAATTCCGTGCAGCATGCCAGATACACGTGCTGGCCGTTGTCGACGACGTGTCCATCGACTTCAAACGACGTGGCACGGCCGCCTAATAACCGGCTGCGCTCGAACAGTTCGACGTGCCAACCCGCGTCTTTTAACTCCATCGCCGCCGACAGCCCCGCAAGACCGCCGCCGACGACGGCTACGCAGGGCGCAGCCACGAACCCAACACCACGCGCAGCTTCTCGCTCTTTGACAGCGCGGCTCGTTCGCGCAGCGGCAACTGCGGATCGCGTTCGATCTTTTGCAGAATGCCTTCGTAGATGCCCGCCATCGTTTGCACGCACGCGCCGGCGCGCCGCGGAATGTACCGCAGCACTTCGTAACCGCTTTCGAAGAGTTCGCGTGCGCGCTGCGCTTCGAATGCGACCAGCGCGTTCCAGCCTTCTCCCGGCTCACCGCGCAGTATCGCTTCGTCGGTGATACCGAAGCGGCGCAGATCTTCTTGCGGCAAATAGATGCGGGCCATCTCTGCGTCTTCGCGCACGTCGCGCAAAATGTTTGTGAGCTGTAATGCGAGACCTAAATCAACGGCTCGCTGCAGCGCCGCTGCGTCGGTAAAACCGAAGATGCGCACGCACATGCGTCCGACGATAGATGCGACGAGAAAACAGTATTCACGCAGCTCGCTCCACGTTTCATAGCGTAGACACGTGCAGTCGCGCTCGACGCCGTCAATGAGCGCTTGCAATTCCGACTCCGGAATATCGTAGCGGCGTACCGCCTTGGCGAGCACTTGCATGACCGGATCGCTGTCCGGCGGGGGAACGCCTGCATAACAGTCGCGTACGCGCTGCCGCTGCTCCGCGAGACGATCGGGAATTAGCGTAAACGACGGCGCGCTATCGACATCGTCATCTACCTGACGCGCAAGATTGTAGAGCGCGTAGATAGCCATGCGCTGATCGTGCGGCAGCGAAACGAATCCCCAATAAAAGTTCTTAGCCTCACGACGCGCCATTTGCCCGTTGAAGCGCTCGGCTTCGGCATCCACGGTTTGCGGGCGGCGCACGTAGCGGACGGCTTCAAGCAGTTTCAGCATTGCGCACCTGTCCGTTACGTCCGGCCGCTTCTAGAGCGGCCCGCGCGAGTATCGCCATCTTCGTGCGCTTCGATACCGACGGCCGTGTCACTTCCGTCCGATAGCCAATACGCGCAATCGCGTCGCAGATCGCAAGTCCGCCCAAGCGGTAGAGTGCGAGTTGCAATCGTAGCACTCCGGGTGCCATCCCCTCGAGCGTCTTGCCCGATGCAAGCAGCGCGCGCGCACGTTCCACGAGCGCCTGCACCGCGAACTCCGTTCCGCCGCGATCGATATCTTCTTGCAACAAATAGCGCCGGCCGATGCGCGCATCCCGGCTGACGTCTTGCGCGTGATTCGCCAATTGCAGCCCGATGCACACGTCGTCCGAGAGCTTCTCCGTAACGGGACTCGCTATTCCGAAGAAGCGTAGCACCACGCGGCCTACCGGCGCGGCTGAAAGCATGCAGTATGCGTGCAGTTGCTGCCATATCTCATACTGCAACACGCGTTGGTCCTGTTCGTTTGCAGAGATGAGATCCACGAACGGCTGTTTGTCGAGTCCGTAGTGCGCGACTGTGTCTTCGAGTGCGATCAGCACCGGATGCACCGGCGCCGCACCGGCGAAGAATGCTTCGGTCTCTTCCCGCCAGCGCGCGAGCCGCGTTAGCGCTTCTTCGCGCGATGCGCTTTCGTCGCCAAGATCGTCCGTCGTGCGACAAAACGCATAAAATCGCATTAAATCGAGCCTTAGACGGCCCGGTACGATCTTCGAAGCCACGACGAAGTTCTCATAATGCGTCGTCGCCAACTGACGGCAATACGCGTCGGCTGTTCGCTGAAGATCGCCGGGCATTAGATCTCCGCGTCTACCGGTATTACGCGTTTTGTGTTTCGCAAATCGGCGAGCGTGCGTTCACCCAAACCAAACATTGCCACGCGCAAAACCTGCCCGAACTCACGTGCCAGATCCGTTGCGGCATCGTAGCTGCTTGCGGCTGCACGCAAGAACGGGCCGGCGATGCCGACCAGGTCTGCGCCGAGTGCAAGCGCCTTTACGATGTCGAGTCCGTTGCGAATTCCGCCGCTTGCAATAAGCATGCCACGCGGTTCGATGCGCCGCGCTGCCCGCAAACATTCCGCCGTCGGAATTCCCCAACCCGAGAACGCTCCCGCAACATTGGCGCGCCATGTATCCCCAATGCGATGGCGCTCGACTTCGCTCCACGAGGTTCCACCGGCGCCCGCCAAATCTACGCCGGCAACACCCGCATCGAATAGTGCGCGCACAGCGTCGGGTGCGATGCCCCAGCCGACCTCCTTCACAATAACGGGAGCATCGAACTCCGCGCATAGTGCGCGAATTTTCTCGAGCAACCCTCGAAACACGGTATCGCCTTCGGGCTGCACCGCTTCCTGAATCGCATTGAGATGCAGCACGAGTGCATCCGCGCGCAGCATTTCGATTAAGCGGCGGCATTCTTTCACGCCGTAACCTTTGTTTAGTTGAACCGCTCCGAGATTCGCCAAAAGTAACACATCCGGCGCAATGTCACGCACGTCGAACGTTTCCAGCAGTTCGGGACGCTCCAGTAGCGCGCGGCCCGAGCCTAATCCCATCGCGAGGCCTTGGTTTTGCGCAACGCGAGCCAATACGCGGTTGATGCGCTGGGCATCCGCCGTTCCGCCGGTCATGCACGAAATGAGGATGGGTGCCGCCAGCGCGCGGCCAAAAACGGTGCTGCGTGTATCGACCTCGCTGAGATCGATCTCCGGCAGCGCGCAATTAATGAAGCGGTACGACTCGAAACCGCTCGCGACACCTTTCGACGCGACGTCTTGTTCTAAGTTGATTCGTACGTGATCGGCTTTGCGCGTGGACGTACCATCAACGCGATCGCGTTGCAACATAGTACGCCACCTCCTCGAAGGCATCGAGCGCATCCTTCGCGATGCCGCTGCGTTTCACCACGGCGATCGCTTTCGCAGCATACCGCTCGGCTGCTGTTCGCGTAAGTTCCTGTCCGTTGACTTCATCCAGCAGCGCGCGCAACTTCGGCTCCGGATCTTCATGCTTCGCACGAAAGATCTCACGTAAACGGCGCCGTTGCAGCTTCGACATCGCTCGCGCACCGGCAACCACCGGATAGGTCATCTTAAATCGGTTCGCGTCCCCGCTGCTCGACTTGCCGGTCTGCTCGGGGTCGCCGTACATGCCTAAGAAGTCGTCGCGGATCTGAAAGGCACTGCCTAAAAGGCGGCCGGCCCGCCGGAAGAGCCGCGCCACAGGCTCGTCAGCGCCGCCGATGACCGCCCCCGCTTCGAGGCTCGCGCCCAACAGCGCTCCCGTCTTGGCCGCCACCATGCGCAAGTAGCCGCGGAGCGTGGTTTCGAGGTCGCCCTCCAGCTCCAAATCGAGGCATTGCCCCTCTATAACGACAAGGCCCGCATCGGCCAGAACGGCCGTAGCCCGAAGGGAGCGGTGCGGGTCGACCGCACCTGCCGCGATCGAACGAAACGCCAATGCCTGCATAGCATCGCCGGCGTTGATGCCTTGCGCGACACCCCACAACGACCAAACCGTCTCGCGGCCGTGCCGCATGCGGTCACCGTCCTGGATGTCGTCGTGAACCAGCGTGAAATTATGAAACCACTCGATCGCGGCCGCAACCGGAAGCGCCGAAGCAGCATCTTCCCCGAACGCCGCACACGCCCACAGGCACAGACTCGGGCGGACGAGTTTTCCGGTTTTGACGGCGTGCGGACGGCCCGCTTCGTCGACCCAGCCCATGTGGTACGCGACCATTTTGCCGGAAAGCCATGAGGGCGGCAACGCGCGCTCGCGCATGTACTCCGCAATGAGTGAACGATAGCGGCTCAAAAGGAGCGGCTCGACTACGGCATTGCGCGATCTAACGCGCGGCCTGGGTTCCGGTAACATGTGTTTCGGCGGCTCCTAACCTAGGTCAGCGTCGGCTGTGTCGCATTGTGTAGTTTCCCAGGCTTGCATGATCGCTCCTGGAATGCGACGCATAAGCTTAGCGTGCGACGACTTATCGTGACCGCGGACGATTTTGGTTTGGCCTTGCCCGTAAATGAGGCGATCGAACGTGGCCACCGCGAAGGCATTCTTACAACGGCGAGTTTGATGGTCGCAGCGCCTGCAACTGCGGATGCCGTGGAGCGCGCGCACCGTTTGCCGAAACTTCGCGTGGGACTTCACGTCGTGTTAGTCAACGGCCGGCCTGCGCTCCCGCCGGATCGCGTGCCGGATCTCGTTGACACGCACGGCAACTTCGCAAGCGATCTTTTTGCTGCCGGCGTGCGATACTTTTTCACGCCTGGAATTCGCGCTCAGCTGGAAGCCGAGATTCGCGCACAGTTCGATGCCTTTGCCGCGACGGGTTTGGAACTCGATCACGTCAACGCTCAGAATCATATGCACGTACATCCGACGGTGCTCTCACTGATCGTGAAAGCCGGACGGGAATACGGCGTCCGTGCAATTCGCATACCGCGCGAACCGTTTTGGCCATCTTGGCGTGCGATGGGGACTGCTGCACGCGCGCGCTTTGCTAATTCGGTATTCTTAGCGCCATGGCTCGGGTTGATGCGCATACGCTTGCGTATGGCCGGAATTGCTACAAATGACTACGTGTTCGGTATGAACGACACCGGACACATGACACCGCAACGCGTGCGTGCGTTTTTAGCAAATTTGCCGCGCGGCGTTTCGGAGCTTTACGTTCATCCCGCGACTGAAATGTGGCCCGAAGCATTTCCCAAAGACTACGATTTTGCCGGTGAATTCGCCGCATTGATCGACCCGGAGGTGGTACGCACCGTCAGCGAGTCGGACATTCGCCCGGTCACCTTCACCGAACTCGCACATGCTTAGCGGCATGCGTATTGGCGGTTCCATCGCCTTCCTTGCAGCGGCCGCCGGTATAGCCTATACGGCATTTGCGATCAAGCGGATGCGCGACTTTCGCAAGGCGATGCCTCAGCATGCCGGCGGCTTTTCGCCGCCGGTCACCATATTCAAACCGCTGCACGGCGACGAACCGAAACTCTACGAGAATTTGCGGACGTTCTGCGATCAAGACTATCCGCAGTATCAAGTGATCTTCGGCGCTAATGACGCCAACGACCCCGCACTCGAGGTTGCACGGGAATTGCAACGTGACTTTCCCGAGCGCGACATTGCGGTCGTCGCCGGTATGGCTCCGGCCGTCCGTAATCCGAAGGTTGGAAATCTGCTTACCATGCGCGGGCAGGCACGCCATCCGATTTTTATTATCGCCGATAGCGACATGTGCGTGGGGCGCGATTATTTGGGCGCGATCGTAGCTCCATTTCGCAACGATGGCGTCGGCGCAGTTACGTGTATTTACGGCGGCACGCCGAATTCCCGAATAGCGTCGCAACTGGGTGCGATGCACGTCAACGATCATTTCGCACCATCGGTTTTAGTTGCTACTGCACTCGAGCCGCTTACATACTGCTTCGGTGCTACGATGGCAGTACGTCGCGACGTACTCGAAGACGCCGGCGGTTTCACCGCATTGGGCGATCGACTCGGCGACGACTACGCACTAGGCAAACTCGTTGTAGATTCCGGACGGCGCGTCGTATTGTCGCCGTACGTCGTGCATACGACGGTTTCGGATAACGATCTGCGTTCGCTGTGGATGCACGAGCTGCGATGGGCACGAACGATACTCGCTCAACGCCCGGCCGGCTTTGCCGGATCGATCGTGACGTACGCACTTCCGTTTGCGATTGCTTTTGCGGTGCTCGTACCGTCCGCATTTGCGTTTTCGCTACTGGCAGTTACCGCAGCGCTGCGCACGATCGCGCATTACGAAGGCCGCAAAACGTTTGCGCCGCACGTGCGTGCGACGCCCTGGCTTATTCCGCTACGAGATCTCTTGAGCGTCGGGATTTGGGCTACTGCCTTCCTCGGCAAGCGAGTACGCTGGCGAAATACCCGTTTTGAGGTGAAAGCAGGCGGGCAGATGGCGGGCACGGAGTAGAGATTTGTAATAAATGCGTTGAGGTTAGGGCGTAAGTACCAATCCTGCGGCGTTTTTGAAGTCGGACTGCCGATACGTTACGTTGAATGGATTGGAATGAAGGGACGCCTATGAACGACCGCACGCTAGTCGCGCTTGAGACCGACGATTCGTACTTCAACGACTGGATCATCGATCTATACAGCCTTGAGCGATGCTCCTCGGACAAATGGAGCGAGAAGATGTGGACGGGCGTGTCCCCGACCTACGCTGCAATTTTAGTTCGAAATAATTAGCGCACACGCTGAAAAATTGTAAGAGCCCCGCTTCTGCGGGGCTTTTTTATACGCGCACCTGAGCCGAATGGGGAACCGGCGCTTCCCCGCTCGCATGCGGCTTTGCATGCGGCGTTTCCTTATGATGAAACTCCATGCGTGTCATCGCGCCGCAGATGTTGCGTGAAGTGCCCGCGGTGCCGCCGGCGTTGAAACGGCGGCTGGAATCTGCGCGCCCGTTAAGGATAAGCGTGGCAGGAATTGCGATGAGCATGCGTTTTGACGACGACGCTGTACGCGAACGGTTTGCACACCGCTACCGGCATCATCTCAGCGGCGACGCAGCCGCGATAACCTTCAACTGCGGCGCTGACGGCGGCGAGTATTATTTTTGGTCGGAATTCGCGGCGTGGTCCTGGTGCGAAGGCGCGTTGCCGCTCGAGGGAATCGTGTTGCTGACGGACGCGACCGCAATGAGCACGCTCGTTCGTTCGAGCCACGAGCTCGTTTCGTTTCACGCGGCTGCCGTGGCGCACAACGACGCAGTCGCAGCAATTGTCGGCGACTCGCATGCAGGAAAGACGACGACCACTCTGGCATGCGCGCGGCGCGGAATGCAAGTCTACTCGGACGAGCGCCTCTTGGTGCGCGCAGAAAGGCACGTTTTGCCGTTCTTGCGCGCATTCAACGTTCGACCGCACGGCGCTTCGCTGCTCTCGCGCGACGCGATCGCGGATTCGCTGGACGAGCAGCTTTCCGCACGCAGCGTAGACGCCGACTGGACGGATATCTCGCCGCTGGAATTCATGCAACACTTGCAGGTACCGATGCCGGGACGCTTGCGTGCGATCTTCTTCCTCGACGGCAAAGCCGAACGCGTCAAAATGCGTGAGTTGCCGCCCATACGTTGCTGTCCGCGCTTGCTGCAATCGATGGACTGCAATTCGCCTCAACAATTTGTGCGAGCTGCACGTGCGATCGCACTTCTGCGCGGCGTCCGAACGTTTAGCTTAACGCTCGGTCCACCTAATGCTTCCGCCGCAGCAATCGAAGAAGTGCTGCGAGAGACTTTTCGGGATGCGGCCTGACATCCGCAGATTCATCCGTTACCATCCGGCGCTCTATCGGCTCGCGATACGCCTGCGCGCGTGGGTCCGCACCTGGATACTTCCTCCGCTTCGCCCTGAAGTTCGTGCTGAGATCGGACGCTATCCGGCGCTGCAACGATTCGTGAAGCGTGCCCGTCGTAAATGTACACGTGCAACGGCTTTCGCAGATTTGCTCGCTACGCCGTTCCTCACGGAGTACCTGAACCACGAGCTCGCGCGATTGGCACTCGGCGAACCATCGACGCAACGCGTCACGGGATACCTGCAAGGGTTTACGATTGTGCAAACACCTGAGTTTGCGTTGCGCGTGCGATTTCCAGACGACCGTAAGGCTACGGATATTTACAGCATACAGCGTGACACATTACTCGCGCCGCTGGGCTGCGGGATCGAGATCCGGCGCTACCGCGTGCCGGAAGCCGCACGGCGAAGCATCTTCGAGAAAACCGCGCGATTGTCGGAAAACGGTATGGTACTTCTACAACCGGGAGAGATGGCGACGTTCAACTCCGGAAGTGAAGCATACGTTGCCGTTCCGCAATCGCCGCAGGGCGCACTGCTGGTGCTCGAAGATCACGCGATCGAGCCGCTCTCGTGGCGATTCGATGCGGAGACGTTGTTGTGCACGGGCGCGATTTCAAGCGATCCCGCAGTATCGCGCTTGCGCGAGACGCTGGAACTCGCAGTCGCTCTGCAACTGAGGCACCTGGCTGGACCGCTACGATCGCTTTGGGATCACCCTGTGCACCTTGTGCGGTGGTCCGCACTTGCAGCCATCACGCGTCTCTCGCGAAACGACGCCCTACCGGTATTGCGCCGCGCGGTGCGCGATCGTCATCCCCAGCTCCGTCGCGCCGCGCAGCGTTTACTGGAACAGGAGTTTCGCCATGGCGCTAACCCTTGATGCCACAAACCAAGACGTGCTCTCAGTTGAAGAGTTTGTGGACTTTGTCGAACGCAGCGTCAACGTTCAGGATCTCGACGCGCTGTGTGCCTGCGTTCCCGCCTTTAAAGCGCTGATCAATAACCGAACTCTCATCGGCGACCTCATCGAGCGCGAACTTCGCTCCTGGCGCGACTTTCAAGCCGGGAATTCCTATGTGGGAACGACGCTGATACTGGCACGGACACCGAAGTTCTTTATCCGCGCGAACGTGTGGCTTCCGGATACGCCACGGTCTCGCGCTCACGGCGATAGCGCAATCTACGGCCTGACGCACGATCACAACTTTACGTTCATGACCGGCGGCTATCACGGCGCCGGATATACGACCGAAATTTACGAGCGAGACTCCGACAAAAGCGCGCTTCCCGGCGAACGTGTGAAGCTCGATTTTCTAGAGCGGACAACGCTGCCGGCCGGAAAGATCATGCTGTACCGCGCGATGCGCGACGTGCATCGTCAGTCGCGACCGCAAGAACTTTCGGTATCGATCAATCTCGTCGTTCCAACGCATACGAGAACGCAGCCTCAATACTTTTTCGATCTGGAACGCTGTGAGGTGATGCGCAGCGAGTATCCCGAGCATGGCCGCGCGCTCGCACTCTTCCGGCTCGCCGCATGCGCAGGCGACGCGCGTACGTTCCAGCTACTTGCCGATATCGCTGTTAGCGCGCAAGATCCGCAAGTGCGCGCGCGTGCGTTCGAATCGCTCTGCGATGGCGCTCCAGGCCTGGCAATGGGCGTTCGCGATCGTCTTTTGGCGGACGCCGACGCACACGTTCGTACTACTGCCGAGCGGGCGGCCCCAAAGTACTAGGGGCCGAGGACCTCCTGTCCCAATCATGGCGGCGAGCCTTCGGCTATTTTTGAGGCACGAAAGGAGCCCTCGCATGGAACGTCCTGCAGAATATCAGGCACCCGCCGTTGAGACGTTTGAAGAGGTCGAAATCCTCGGTGATGGACCCGAAGCCGCGGGCACCCTTGTCTCCGGCTCACAACTTCCGCCGAATGGAGCATAGCGACATGGATTACGAATCACCGGTAATCGAAACGTTCGATGAGTCCGAAATCCTTGGTGACGCACCTGAAGCAGCAGGCACGCATGTCACGGGGTCACAGGTATATACCAATGGCGCATAACGAAAAACCGGTCCAGTACGAGGCACCGGAAGTTATGGAATCGCTCGACGATCGCGAGATCTTCGGAGATGCACCGGCGACGAGCACTGAAGTCGGCGGCTCGCACATCGTCCTCCACGCGGTCTAAAAATCGCGGCCTCAATAAGAAAGCCCCGCTCTCGCGGGGCTTTTCATCTTGTCGAAGGGTTACTTCGGATACGTCATTTCCTTAGGGACAACGTACTTATCGAATTCTTCCGGCGTGACGTGTCCTAGGCTAACCGCGGCTTCTTTCAGCGTCGTCTTATTGTGGTGCGCATGCTTTGCGATCTGGGCTGCCTTGTCGTAGCCGATCTTCGGCGAGAGCGCCGTCACGGTCATGAGCGATTCGTTGAGATACTTCGCAATGGTATCTTCATTCGCTTGCAGTCCTTCAACCGCGTGTTCGCGGAACATCGTGCACGTGTCGCGCAGCAGATTGCACGAGTGCAGGAAGTTGTAGATCATAACCGGGTTGAAGACGTTGAGTTCGAAGTTGCCTTGCGAAGCACCGAACGCGATCGCCGCGTCGTTGCCGTAAACTTGCGCAACGACCATCGTCATCGCTTCCGACTGCGTCGGATTGACTTTGCCGGGCATAATGGACGAGCCCGGCTCGTTCTCCGGCAGCGTCAGTTCGCCGATGCCTGCGCGCGGGCCGGAGGCCAGCCAGCGAATGTCGTTCGCAATCTTCATCAGCGCGGCGCCGAGCGTTTTCAGAGCGCCGGACGCAAACACGAAGTCATCGTGCGATGCGAGCGCCGTGAACTTGTTTGGATGCGAGCGGAACGGCAGACCCGTGAGGTCGGCAATCTTCTTGGCCATGCGATTCGCGAATTCGGGATGGGCGTTGAGGCCCGTTCCCACGGCCGTACCGCCGATTGCGAGATCGTAGAGCGGATCGAGCGCAAGTTTAATGGCGTGGATGGCGCGGTCGAGCTGTGTCACGTAACCGCTGAATTCTTGACCGAGCGTGAGCGGCGTCGCATCTTGCAAATGCGTGCGCCCGACTTTCACGATGTGCGACCACTGCTTTGCTTTCGCATCGAGCGCGTCGCGCAGTTTTTGCACCGCCGGAAGCATGTCCACGACCGCTTCGGCGGCGGCCATGTGCATCGCGGTAGGGAACGTGTCGTTCGAGGACTGCGACATGTTTACGTGATCGTTCGGGTGGATCGGCTTCTTGTTGCCCATCTCGCCGCCCGCGATCTCGATCGCGCGATTCGAGATCACTTCGTTCACGTTCATGTTGGTCTGCGTGCCGGAACCCGTCTGCCACACACGCAGCGGGAAATGCGCATCGAGTTTGCCGGCGATCACTTCATCTGCGGCCGCAACAATCAGTTTGCTCTTCTCGGCATCGAGTTTGCCAAGATCCTGATTTACGAGCGCGGCGGCTTTCTTGAGCTGCGCCATCGCTTTAATAACCTGTCGCGGCATGACATCGCGCGGCGTCTTGTCGTCACCGATGTCGAAATGGATCAGCGAGCGCGCCGATTGCGCGCCGTAATATTTGTCGGCGGGGACTTGGATCGCGCCCATCGAGTCGGTCTCGGTGCGGCTCTTGACCCCGTTGGTCGTAGCATTGGTCGTCGTCATGGCAACGCTATCTTCGCTCGGACGGCCCAATCTCTGCCTGGATAAAGGTCGGAATTAGGCCGGAAAAGCCAGTTGGTAGCTTGAGCTACCGGCCCCGAAAGGCAGCTTTACCGGTCGTCGTTCCGACTTCTCTCGTTTCGACTACCTCATAAACGGTAAGCGGAAACCGGGGATCGTAGCCTCGCTTGCTGCAGCGCCCGCAGCTCATGGCCGCGCCCGGAAGACGCTTGCGCAGCAGCTCCAGCGCGCATTTCTCGCAGCGCAGAATGTAACGTTTGACGCTTTCGTTGAACGGCTTGACGTTGCCGAGATCGTGATAGATCGACGTCATGCCGCATTCGCGCATCTTCTTACGAAACGCGGCGCCGTGTCCGGTGTCTCCGGCGCGATCGTAAAGCCACGCATGGATCATTTCGTGCAGCAGCGTCTCGCGCAGCGCTTCGAAGTTTTTCTGGAAATGCTTCGGCGAGAGTTCGATCAACAGCGGCCTTTCGCTGTACGTGATCCGGCCGGCAGAATTGGAGAAGCGTCCGTTGTACCTTATGCGGCACACCGGCACTTCACCGTTGAAATAGTAATTATTCAGTTCTGCAAACAAGAGTTGGAGATCTGTCTCTGAAGGCAGCACGAAGAGTTTTTCGGCGCGCGTCCAAACGACTCTTCGTGGCTCAAGCACCTCAGCGCGGCCTTCCACCGCGCGTGTATCTGCCTATCGTCGTGGTCGTCGGCGCGCTCTTCTTAGCCGGAATGGGCTGGCTGGTGCATCAAGGATTTGCTACGGGCGGCTCCGTGTTCGGAACGGGAACCGGAGCAAGCAGTCGCGCAAGCGAGATCGTTCCCACGGCTGGTCCGCCCGCCGTGAGCGTCGAGGGCGGCGGTCCACCCGCGACGGTACGTGCGCAGCTGCAAGATTTACAAAAACGGATCGCGCGAAATCCGAAAGACGACGTCGCACTCACGCAACTTGGCGACATGTATCTCGCCGTCGGAAAATACGACCAGGCAATTCCGCTGTACAAACGCGCACTCGCCGTCAATCGGAACAACGTCGCCGCACAAGAGGGGCTTCGCGAAGCCCAAAGCGGACTCAAGCAGGGAGAACAATGAGGCTATATCTGTCGTGTGACATGGAGGGTACGGCAGCCGTCTGCAGCTGGATGCAGTGCGATCCCTCAAATACGCGTGAGTATCCCATTTACAGGCGGTACATGTCGCAGGAAGTGCGCGCGGCAATCGAAGGCGCGCGGAGCGCCGGCATAACGGACGTCACGATCAACGATTCGCACTGGGACATGCGCAATCTGCTCTGGGACGAACTGCCCGCGGACGTGCGCGTCATCTCGGGATCGCGCAAGCCGTTTTCGATGGCGGAAGGTCTCGGGCCCGAATTCGACGGCGCGTTCTTCACCGGCTATCACGCGAAGATTGGCGATGAAGACGGCGTGCTGGCGCACACGTACAGCGGCGACACCTTGTACAACGTACGCATAAACGGCGTTGCGTGCAGCGAAGCGCTCCTAAACGCGGCAATGGCGGGGTATTACGGCATTCCGCTTCTGCTGGTGAGTGGCGATCGCGTCGTCGTCGAGCACGTCAAAGAATACATGCCGTGGGTTACCGGCGTCGTTGTAAAGGAAGGCATCGGCCACTACAGCACCAACTCGGTTACGCCGAAAGCCGCACAGCAGCTGCTGCGCGAGGGCGCGGCGCAGGCCATTCGAAACGCTTCCAACGCGAAGCCGTTTACGTTCGAGCCGCCAATTAGCCTGGAGATCGACTTCACGCGCGTCGAACAGGCGGACTTCGTCGAGCTGATGCCGGGCTTCGATCGCATCGCAGGCCGCACCGTGCGCTTCAATCACGACAATTACGAGATGATCTTCCGCGCGTTCGTAGCGGCGTTCCGCCTTGCCGGAGCAGCGAGCGCGATAGCATGAACGTCTATATTTCATGCGATATGGAAGGCGTCGCCGGGGTCTGCAGCTGGCAGCAAGTCGACGCGCGGAAATACACGCCCGAGTATTTCATCTATCAAAAGCATATGACCGCCGAAGTACGCGCGGCGATCGACGGTGCGCGCGACGCGGGTGCAACAGGGATGCTCGTCAACGATTCGCACGGTCCGATGCGCAACCTGATTCTCGACGAGCTGCCCGATGACGTTCGCATCGTCTTCGGCAACCGGAAACCCCTGTCAATGGCGCAGGATATGAGCCGCGAGTTCGGGGGCGTTTTCTTTACCGGCTATCACGGTGCTATCGGGGACGCGAATGCAACGCTATGCCATACCTACACGCCCTCGGTCGTATACGAGGTCCGGATGAACGGCATACGCTGCAGCGAGGCGACGCTCAACGCCGCCATCGCCGGACATTACGGTGTTCCCGTACTGCTTATCACCGGAGATCGCGTTACGGTAGAGGGCGCAAAAGCGCAAATGCCGTGGATCTTCGGCGTCGTCGTGAAAGAGAGCATCGGCAACTTTGCGGTGAACTCGATGTCGCCGCAAGCCGCGCAAGATGCGATTCGCGCCGGCGCAGCCGAGGCCATTCGCAAAGCAAAGAACGCGAAGCCCTTCGTCTTCGAATCACCCATAACGATGGAGCTCGACGTAGCTCGCGTGGAGCAAGCGGATCTCATCGAACTCATCCCAGGCTTTGAACGCAGCGGCAGCCGCCAAGTGCGTTTCACGCATCCCGATTATCCGACGGTGTTCCGAGCCTTCGTCGCGGCCTTCCGAATGGGTGCTCTGGCGGATAATCCGTCGTAGGGTTATCGTTGAGAGTCTGCGGAGGCTTCATCGCTGCCGCTCGCAATGCCGCCGCCGAAAATCGCGCCGGCGCCGGCGAGAAACGCCGACGCATACGGATACCACGCCGGATACATCGCGCTGGGCGGCCTTTTTGAGATTGCCGTAACGATGGTGAGCACGGTGAAGATGGTCAACCCAAGCACCGTTGCGTGAGCGAACGGACGCGCCGGTGCCATACGTGCCGTAATGCCGCCTGAGAGCACGCCGCAAATAAACGTGACAACCGTGCCGCCAACGATCATCGTCCGCGTGTTACCATGGAAGAACGCATTGAGCACGGCACCGCCGATCAGCAACAGAATGATGAGCGCGCAGTAGCCCACCAGCACTGCGAGCATCGTGCGCGCGCGGTTCAAACGGCGTTATCCTGCAACGGCTTCTTTTGGCTGGCCAAGCGCGATAGCGATTTCGGCAACTTCTTCTTCACCGATGGAAAGCCGCCGCATAGCTTGCTCGTAGACTTCGATGGTCTCTTCACTCTTGCTGCTCGCGGCGCGTTCTTCGCGAAGCCGTTTGATCTCCTCGGTCACGCGGTGCGCGAGATCTGATGTAACCTCTACGCCTTGCGCATTGAGTTTCGCCGCATGTTTGCGCAACGTATCTTCTACAAGCGCAACGCCGCTGTGTTTCCCGAAAACCCAAGATGTCTCGCCGCCGACTAAATTCGCAGGAACCGCTTCGTACATGCGATGATCGATGAGCATCGCATGCGTGTGAATACCGGATTCGTGGGCGAAGACCTTGGTGCCGACGATCGGCTCGTGCTGCTGCATTGGAATGCCGCTCATGCGCTCCATGAAGCGTGCCAATTCGCGCAGCTTGTCGTATCGGAAGCCCGGCAATTCCACGCCGTACAGAACGTTAAGCGCGGTAACGAACTCGTGCAATTTCACGTTGCCTGCACGTTCGCCGTAACCGTTCGCAGTTACCGAGACGACTTTGAAGCCGCTCGAAACCGCGGTAATAGCGTTAATCGTGCCCAAGCCGTAGTCGTTGTGGAAGTGACAGACCATCGGCAAACCCTTGGGCATCGCATTGACGATGCGCGTGCAATACCAGCGCGCTGCTTCCGGAGTTAAGCATCCGACGGTATCGGGCCAGGCCGGACGGTCGCCGCCCGCTGCCATGGCTGCTTTAAAGTATTCAATGAAGTAATCGACGTCGCCGCGGCTGCCGTCTTCGGCGCCGAACTCTACGTGCGTAACGCCCTTGCTCTTCGCGTAGCGGATGGCATCGCACTGGAGTTTGATGTTCGCGTTGCGGTAGAACTCCAGCGGAAGCTCGAGCCACTCGCTTTCGTCGCGGCCCTCGAGTTTGAGCAGCGTTTTGCCAATCTTGTACTTCAGATGCAAATCGCTGCCGCTCGTAAAGATGAAGAACGTCACCTCCGAGGGTGACACGTTCACTTCTTCAAGCGCACGGATCGTAACGTCGATGTCTTTGGGATTGCTGCGGCACATTACGACGATCTCGACGTTGCCTATCTCGCCGCGGCGCTTTCCGGCCATTACGAGCTGCAGCGTCTTGCAATCGCCGGCAGAGGCTGCAGGAAAGCCGACGCTCATGATATGCACGCCGACATCGGCAAGGCGTTTTGCAATTTCGTATTTTTGCTCGGGCGTGAAGCATACGCCGGGCATTTGCTCGCCGTCGCGCAGCGTTTCGTCGTAGATCCGGATCTGCGAAGGATCCGGAAAATTCAGGTGCTTGGTAAACTCGCGCGGATCGCGAATAAGTCGCTCGATAGGCTCGCGGAATTCCATAGGTTACCTTAACACTTCCTCATCGCGGGGGACCAGACCCGCATCGGCGGCCGCGCTCGACTGCGCCATGCGCGTATACACGCGCAGTTCCGAGATGTCGCGCGGAAATAGCAGTTCAAGCGTCCAGTCAAAGGCAACGCGCATTTTGCGATCCAGTCCGGGAAGTCGCAGTAGATAATACGTCCGCCACAACACCCAGGCCGGAAATCCCGTCAGAACCCGATCGCCCGGCAATTGCGCCACGGCCTTACGCGCACCGAGCGAGGCCATCATGCCGAGCGTCGTATAGTGAAACGGTTTCGTCGGCTGGCCGCGCAGCTTCGCCACGATGTTATCGGCGAGGACCGCTCCTTCGCGAAGCGCGTGTTGCGCCGTTGCCGGATAAAAACCGCCCTCGCCATTTGGAATCGAAGCGCAATCGCCGAGCGCCCAAACACCCGGAAATCCCGGCACGCTCATGTCGCGCGCAACGGCGATCGTGCCGCCTTTGCCGCGCGGAAAATCGGCGCTGATTGCGAGGTCGCGCGGACGAACGCCCGCGCTCCAAACAATAGTGCGCGTTTCAATGCGCCGTCCGCTGGAGAGCTCGAGCCCATCGTCGTCGGCGAGCTTCACGCCATCGCCCGTAATGACCTCAACTCCACGGCGCTTCAGAAACCGCTCGGAGTATTCGCCCATGCGCGGCGGCAATCCCAGAAGCAACGTGTTTGCCGCTTCGACCAGCACGATACGCACGTCTTCTCGTGAGATGTGCGGATAAAACTTATGAACGCTGTGAAAGAGCTCGACCATCTCGCCGGTCGCCTCGACGCCGGTGAATCCGCCGCCGACGACGACGATGGTGAGCAGACGCCGCCGCTCGGCATCGTCGTGCGCCGTATCGGCGAGTTCCATGAGCCAAATGAAGCGGTTGCGTAAGATGTTCGCGTCTTCAAGCGTTTTCAGCGCGAAGACGCGCTCTGCTACGCCCGGCAAATTAAACGTTGAGGTAGCCGCGCCGATGGCTACGACGACGTCGTCGTAGATCATCGTCTCGCTAATGCCGGTGAGGGTATGCGTGTACGTCACGGTTCGACCCGACGGATCGAGCTGCGTTACATCGGCAAGGATGAATTGCGTGCGATGCAGTTGCGCGCGAATAGGGGTAACGATATGCCGCGCGTCGAGCGCGCCGGAACTCACTTCCGGCAGCATCGGCGTGAACAGTGAAAAATTCTCGCGGCTAATCAGCACGAGCTCGGCTTCGTCCGGCCGCAGCCGTTGCTCTAACCGGTGCGCGCAGGCGATAGCCGCAAA
>CAZHGH010000051.1:0-22673 GCA_964531205.1 uncultured bacterium | reverse complement strand
GATCGTGCGCTTCGATGACCTTCTCCCACGTCTTGAGCGCGCGAGCGCGGCGCTCCGACAGGAAGAGCGTGCCGTCCTGGTCGTCGATGCGATGGATCATGACTTCCAGCGTATCGCCGACTTTTAATTCCTTGGGTTCGATGGCGAGCGAGAGTTCACGGAACGGCAAAACGCCTTCGGATTTACCGCCGATATCTACCAGCAGTTCATCCTGATATTTGGCAACGATGATGCCGTTGAGGACTTGTCCTTCGTCGAGAACCTTGAGCGATTCTTCGTAGAGGCGTTGCTCGAGTGCTAGCTGATCCTCTTCTTCATGCTGCACGGGAGCGATGTCAGTCGTAGAGATGTTGTTTGTCCTATCCTTTCGGAAATATTTTACTTCACTGCAAGTGAGTTATTTTTGACACTTTTTGCACCACCAGGTGCCCCGTTGTGCCAAGACGGTGCGAACGATTTCGCCATTGCAGCGCGGGCATTCGCGCCCCGTTTTTCCGTAGACCGACAGGACGTTTTGAAATCCGCCCTTGAGGCCCTCGGCGTCCACGTAATCGTCGATGCTGCTTCCGCGCATACCGATTGCGCGGTTGAGAACGTCTACGAGTGCGTGGTGCAATCGGCGTATCGCTGGTTTCGTCAGCGACTTCGCGGGCTTGCCGGGACGTATCCCGGCCTCCCAAAGCGCTTCGCAGGCGTAGATATTGCCGATGCCCGCGATGCGCCGCTGATCGAGGAGAAAAACCTTGATCGGCGTTGTCCGCCCCGACAGCATACCGATAAAGCGCTCTGGAGTAAAGTCCCGCGAAAGGGGCTCTAGGCCAAGAGCAGCGTCCCAGGGCTCCCCCGGTTCCACGAGACGCATTCGGCCGAACTGCCGGACGTCGGCAAACGCAAGGCGCGTGCCGTCCGTAAATTCCAGCACCACATGCGAGTATGGGTAAGGCGGATCTCCAGGCTCTTGCACGACGAGACGGCCCGTCATCCTTAGGCTTATAACCAGGCTCCGGCCCGAAAGGAGGCGCAAAATTGCGAATTTGCCGCGGCGCTCCACTCCGGTGATGCGCTCGCCTCGCACCAGGCGCTCAAACGGTGTGACCGACGCGCTTACGGCCATCTTCCTTAAAGAGACATGCGCGCTAGCGATAGTTTTGCCTACGATTGAGCCGCGAAGCCCCGCGGCAATGGTCTCGACTTCAGGAAGTTCGGGCATGCTTGCTCGCGTAGAGGCGTCGGTCGGCGCGGTCATGCAGGGTAAGCGGAGCGTCGTTCGGCTCGGCGCCGGCGATTCCGTAGCTCAACCGGACCCGCCCGAAATCCATACGCGAGGTGCGCAAACGGCGCGATATACGGCTCATAACTTTTTTGGCAGCGTCTCCTTCTGAATGCGGCATGATGATCGCAAATTCATCGCCGCCGACGCGAAACACCATATCCGTGCCCCGCACTTCGCGCTGCATAACCGTCGCAACGTGCACGAGAGCTGCATCGCCTTTGACATGTCCGTAGCGATCGTTGATCTCTTTAAACCGGTCGAGATCCGACAATACAAGCGAGAGAGGCGTATGGTAGCGCTGGCACTCGGCAAGCGAGTGCCGCAAGTTCTCATCGTACGCGCGGCGGTTTTGCAAACCGGTCAAATCATCCGTCCGGCTCTCTTGCAATTTTTCATAGAATTGGAGCGATAATTCGACGACCGCCGCGACGATAGCGGTAAAGCGTTCGACGAGTTCTGGATCTTCTGCGTTAAATGCGTTCGGCCGGGTCGAATACACCCATAAAGTGCCAAGACGCCGCTCGCGATGAACGAGCGGCGCTCCAATGATCGAACGGATGTTGAGCGTGCGCGCAATCACCGCATCGCACGCGTCGCCCTTCGCCGTATCAGCGACATACGTAACCTCCGCCGGCTCCGCGGGACCTCCAAACAACAGTGGAAACAGGTTACGTACGTCTACGCGCTCTAACGTAGCGTCGTTCACCGCCATGATATCCCGGTTGCTTCCCTGAATGCGCACGGCGGCGCCGGTCGCGCCATCCATTTCGGCGACACTTTTGGCGACTGTATCGGTGAGCGCTTGCACATCGATGGCGACGTCCGTTAACTTGGTAAGTGCATCGATCATAGCGAGCAAGCGCCCTGCCTGCGGCAGAGGTTGCATGGGCTTACTACTACCTATTCCCGGTTCCAGGCAGGCCGTTGATAGTGCAAAGGCCGTCCGAACCCATAAATGCGTGCTTCTAAGTCGCCGGCTGCAATTGCCCACTGGCTCTGCTGCTCGGGTTCAAAAACCGCCGGCTGCTGTCGACGCACGAGCGCCTGCCAATGCCGGTACGCCGGCTCGTCCGTGATGTATAACCGGCGGCCAAAATGCAGTACTGTCGTATTAAAGAACAGCGCCATAACAACGGACAACGCGAGGGCCCACTTTGCCAGTGACGGACGCTGCCGCATAACAACTGCGGCGCCTACTGCACATAACGCAACGAGCGGCTCTGTATAATGCGTGCCTGCGCGTGCCATCGGAAAGCCATCGCGGTTTACCGCCATAAAGAGTTCCGCCAGAAGCGGTAGCGCCAGCAGCACGCGCCAACGCAAGAACAACGGCGCAAACGCAAACGGCGCAAGAATCTCGATCAGAAACGCGAGATCTTGAGGCGGATAGAGAATTGCGAGGTGATAGCGCGGCACGGCATTGTGTTGGTGATGCAACGCCAGAATCGCGTAGTAGATGATGCCGTTTGCCGCAGCGAGCGCCGCCACGCTGATTCCAATGCGCCGGTCATACCAAATTGCTCCGGCGATTCCGAACCATACTAAAAACACGGCGACGTCCTCTTTCACGCCCAGCAGCAGCTGGGCGAAGATCAACGTCCACAACAGATTGCGGCGAGCGACCGCAATGGCAAAAGCGAAGATCAGGATTGGCTCGAAATGCCCTTCAGAGAAGTCATTGTACGCGAATGCTTGAACCGACGGACTGATCAGATATGCGAGCAAGAGCAGCACTGCGGGAGTCTGTGCAACGCCGATCGTGCGCGCAAAGAAGTAGAGTACGACGGCCGATCCGGCGATGAGCAGTACTTGCGCAACGATGAGCGTTTCTTGATAAGGCCAGACTTTAACGAATGGGACGAGCACAGCGAGCGTCCAAGAATCATGCACGAACCAGTGCGACTTGCCTTCGGCCCAATTGAATGCGCTGCCGTCGTGCGCCATGCGCGCGATGCTCTGTAAGAAGATTCCGTTGTCGAAGCCGTAGTACAGCGCGTGCAGTTTATTCAGGTCCAGCGCGATGTACAGCGCCGCGAACGCCGCGGCGGCAACGACCACTATCCGGGTCAAGGCAAACGCTTAACGCGTGCCCCTTCACGCAGTCCGTCTTTTGCGGCTTCTCCCGCGGGCAGCTCGATAACGTATTTCGCCGTGCCTTGCTCGAGCGGAATCTGCGCGTCCGGAAGCGTTCGTGCTACTACCGGCACGTTTGCATACACGCGGCGGACGATACCGTCCTGTCCGATGAACACCATATCGAGCGGAATGAGCGTATTCTTCATCCAGAACGCGACCGGAGCGTCTTGATCGAAAATGAACAGCATGCCGGAATGCACGGCGAGGCGCGTGACACCCATCAAACCGTGCTCGCGCTGTTCCGGCGTCTGCGCAACCTGAACGCGAAGTTCTGCTCGCGGAGCTTGCAGCGCGATGTATGCCGGCGTCATACTTCCTGCATTTCCTCGATGTCCTCAGCGTCCTCGACTTCTTCCACGTCGTACCAGTTCTCGCCGGCCTTTGCCGTGACGGCGAGGGGCACGGATAACTCGATGGCATGCTCCATCTCCGAACGGACCAGCGCGGTCACCTCGTGGAGCTGCTTTCGTGCAACTTCGAAGATCAATTCGTCATGAATTTGCAGCAGCATTCGCGTATCGAATTCTTCGCGCGCCAGCGCGCCCTCGATACGTACCATCGCGAGTTTCATAATGTCCGCAGCGCTGCCTTGTAACGGCGCGTTCGTCGCCTCACGTTCGGCGGCCGAGCGTAGCATGAAGTTACTGGAGCGCAATTGCGGCATATAGCGGCGCCGGCCTAGAATGGTAGAGACATACCCTTCGTCGCGGCCTTTTTTAATGACGCTTTCGATATAGTCGCGAACGCTCGGAAAGCGCGCAAAATACGCGGTGGTCATCTGTTTCGCTTCCGCGCGGGTAATCTCCAAGCGCTGTGCGAGGCCGAAATCCGACATGCCGTAGAGCAGGCCGAAATTCACGGACTTTGCGATGCGGCGTTGATTGCCGTTCGCCGACTGCCCCGCACCGAGATTGAAGATTTGACGCGCGGTGAAGTCGTGGATGTCCTGACCTTCGTGAAACGCGCGGCGCATCGCTTCATCGCCCGAGAGGTGCGCCATGAGCCGCAGCTCGATCTGGCTATAATCGGCCGCAAGCAACACGTACTCGTTCTTCGGCGCAACGAACGCGCGACGAATGCGGCGCCCGAGCTCGCCACGCACCGGGATATTCTGCAGATTTGGATTGGTCGAACTCAAACGCCCCGTAGCAGTCGTCGTCTGATTGAAGATGGTACGCAGACGGCCGTCTTTTTTATCAGTGAGCTGCGGAATGACATCGATGTAGGTGTTTTTGAGTTTCGTGACTTCGCGATACTCGAGCACCTTGGCACAGATCGGGTACTCGCGGGCCAAGCCTTGCAGAACTTCGACGCCGGTCGCCCACCCGGTCTTCGTCTTCTTCCCGCCGGGAAGGCAGAGCTTCCCGAAAAGAATGTTTCCCAGTTGCAGCGGCGAGCCGATGTTGAACTGCTCGCCCGCGTAGTCGTAGATATCTTTTTGCAAGCGTTCGATAGCGCTATCGATTTCTTTTGCGAGCGTGCCCAACTCCGTCGGATCGATCAGTACTCCCGTCCATTCCATCTTTGCGAGGATCGCGGCGAGCGGCACTTCGACGTTTTCGTAGAGCGAAAGCTGATCGCGAGAGTGAAGCTCGGCGCGTTCTTTCTCAACGAGCTGGAGCACCGCATCCGCGTGCGCCGCAACGTCTTCGCCCGCGGAGAGTGCGAGCAGTTCTTGTGCAGCCTCTTCGATGTTCGCAAACGTGCGCGAGGGATTGAGCAAATGCGCGCCGATCATCGTATCGTCGACGAAGACGCGAGGCGTAAAGCCTTTATCGTGCAGCAAGTGCAGCACACTCTTTACATCGTGCGCAGCGAGCCGCTGCGCCCCCAGCCAAACTTTTTCAAACGCGGACTTCACCGGATCGTTTGCGAGGGCGCCGGCGAGAAAACCAAGTCCGGTGCCGGTTTGCGCGCTGAGGCCAATCTCGCCGTCCGGCTTCACCGCAATAGCCAGCTGCGATGCAGCCGCTAACTGCTCGAGTTCACGAGCCAGTTCCACATACTCCGGCGGATCGGTTGCCGCTATATAGGAGCGGTAACGCCCCTTGATACGCTCTTGCGTTTCGAGCAGCGGCATCTCTACCGGCACGTCGAGTTTGTTCAGCAGCGTCTTAAATTCCAGATCGCTGTAAAGGCGGTAGAGCTCGTCGTTGCCGGGCGGCGTGTACAGCGCTTCCGCCCAATCGAGCGAAAGATCGAGACGATCGTTCGCAACGGAAACGTCCCGGCAGATCTGGGCTTGTTTGCCGTATTCCTCAACGAGTTTCTGAAGCTTCGGCGTGCCGGCCAACGACGGCTTCGCGACGAGCGCATCCAGCGAACCGGCGGCCTTTATAAGTTTGATCGCGGTTTTCTCACCGACACCGGGAATGCCCGGAAGGTTATCCGACGGATCGCCTTTGAGTCCGCGGTAGTCCGGCAACTGCTTTGGTTCCAAACCATCGAACCGTTCGCGCACTGCGGCCGGATCGTAGCGTCCGAGTTCCGTGATGCCGCGGCGCGTCGTGAGTACCGTCGTGTTCGCATCGACTATCTGCAGCAAGTCCAGATCGCCGGTGACCACTACGGATTGTTCGCCTTTGTCCGCGGCTTGCCGCGCGAGCGTTGCGATGACGTCGTCCGCCTCTTCGCCTTCGATCTCGACGATCGGGATGCGGTTGACTTGCAGAATGCGCCGCACCAGCGCAAATTGTCCGCGCAGATCGTCGGGCATTTGATCGCGCTGCGCTTTGTATTGCTGGTACATCGCAACGCGGTGGGCGGGCAATCCTTTGTCGAACGCGGCGACGATATGCGTCGGTTTCTCATCGGTGACGAGCTTATTGAGCATCATCGTGAATCCGTAAGCCGCATTAATCGGAAGGCCCCGCGTCGTCGTCAACGGCGGTAACGCGAAGAACGCTCGATACACCAAGCCATAGGTATCGAGCAGCATCAGTTTCGGTTTGTCGTTTTTCGCCATGCCTACTGCACGACCAGATCCGAGGTGCCGGCGGTTACACGTCCGTCGTCGTCGATCTTCAAAAGTGTCAGCACGTACTTTCCGGGAGCGGCCGGAACGGGCAGTTCGATTGCGTCACCGGTTTGGCGGTCGACTTTCCAATAAACGCTCGCTGTGTCGGCCTGCGTTAACGTCAAGTCCGACGGCGGTGCGGTGCGGCGCGCGAACGTCTGAATCACCGCATGCTCGCCGGTTGAATCGACCCAAGGATGCCACGACGCACCGTCCGTCGCCGTGTCTTGCGTTCCCGTCGTGCCGATCGCCAGCAGGTCCGGCGCATTTACGAAGAGTGCAGAGCCCGTCGGCACACCTTTCGTTATGCGTACGATAAGCGTGCCTTCGCCGGCGCGAACGTCAGCGAGTTTCACACGCGCGATTCCGCCGGCGGCATACGCCGCTTTGTCGAGAAGCAGCGCTGAGGAAAGCGGGCGGCCGGGTGCGTCGACGACGAGCGGAACACTGTCCCATTGCAGCGCGCCTTCGCGCACGAACGCGGCGCCCACTGCGAGCACACCGGCGGCATCTCCAACGCGAATGTTCGCAGTCGCACGACCGTCGCGCACAGGAACGACGCGTACGTCGGTGCCTGTAGCGCTCTCCAGCGTAATCACGGCGCTGCCTTGCGCACCGGGAAGCGAAGCAGAAACGTGCGCTTCTTGGCCGCCGGTGTAGCGTTTGCGATCCAACGTAATTGCAATGTTCTGACTGCCTTGCTCACCTTGCATCTGCATCGTCTGGGGCTCCACTTGGAGCTGTGTTGCATCCATCGACCCGCCCGCCGATGCCACGATCAGATTCGATCCGATTTCCGGTGAACTGAACGAACCGCGTGTATGGCCGTGTGCATCCAGCGTCACGCGCTGCTCTTGCACCGACGATCCGTGAAGAAGCTGGACGCGAACGCTGAGACCCTCTGCCGGTTTTCCTGAAGCGCTTTCCGTTCCATCGATATCGAATACGGCCGGCGTTCCACTGCCGATATCGTCGCGATCCAGACGTACGCGAAGCACGACCTTTCCGGACAACACCACGATACGCGTATCGGCAGTCGCACCACCGGAATCCGCGCGCACACCATACGTCGACGGCAAGCCGTCGGACGGGTGCGGAATCAACACCACAGCGCGTCCATCGCCGCCGGTACGAACCGTCGTGCTATACCAGTCGGCAAGACCCCACGGTTGATCCGTGCTTTCTCCGGCATATGCGTGCGGCGAACGAATAATTGCGATATGCACGCTTGTGTCCGGCGCGGCAACACCGTCGCGCGATGCGCGCACGACCACCGGCACGTCGGCGTCCGGATCGCACGTGCCTTCGCACTTCGATGACAGCGAGAGCGAAAGGCCGCCCGAATTTGCATCAACATCGACCGCCGTTCCCGCCGTCGCACCGTTCACCGTTGCAATAACAGTGTATTCACCGGCAACGCTGGAACTCGGCACGTGCATCGTCGTAGAGAATGCGCCCGCAGAATCGAGCCGCACGTTCGTTTGCGTCACGACGCCTCGGGGCGAGCGCAGCACGATCGAGGCGCTTCCCGCTGCCGGTTTCAATCGCGATCCGCTGCGGGAGCGTGCAAAGCCGACGACGTGCAACGCGTCACCGGCATGAACGACGGCCGAATCGATTTTGACGCCGACGATCGTCGACGGCAACGGCGGCTGCGGAAGAAACGAAACAAACGCGCTGCTGTTTCCCCACTGTGCGAGAGCGAAGATCGGACGCGGATGGCCGCGCCAAAAGACGACGCCGTTCTTTCCGGTGTAACGATCGTTGAAGCGGCCGTTCACGATGAACGACACACGCATGCGCTGCAGCGGCGCACCGGAACCGAGATCGGTGCCGTAGAGCGCGATCCCGTCCGGCGTCTCTTTCGTTAATAAGCCCACACGCGTGCGGTTAATCCACACTTGTTCGCCGACGTTTCCGCGCCGCGCCTCGACCACGAAGAAGCCTTCGCGCGAACCGAGCGGCACTTGCACGTCGTTGCTTTGAAAACGATAGCCGCCCGGCGGCGTGTATCTCCACGTTGCAAGGGGTTTGCGCCGGCTCGTATCGATCGCGCGCGGACGCGTATTCGCTCCGGCGACGATCACGTCGGCCGGATCGACTTGGTAGACGCGAAAATCGACCGCCGCGCTCGAGTAGGTGTCGAGACGAACGGTTGCCGGTTTCCACGGGACGTTTGCGTCGCGCGCAAAGAGCGCGAAGTACGCATCGAGGCGGTGGTAGTCGAGAATCGGACGCGCAGCGTTGGCCGGCAGCATACCGGCGACAAGCGCAAGCGCGAGCCCGAGTAAGAATCGGGAGCGGCGCAGCATGGATTCCGGGATGTTCTACAAGCAGGTCACGCCACCCCAGCGGCGTATGCGAAACGTCGTGGACGAGCAATCCAACCAAGGGAACTCGGTCGGGACCCGCTGCCGTTACTGCGGGCATGAAGCATCCGCCGATACGGCCGAAGGCCGCAAACGCGAACGAGCCGAGCAATACCAAGTCGTCGTTGCCTGCGCAGAATGCGGCAACGACTTTGCTTCCATCTCCAGAAACTAGAAAGCCGTAATGAGCCGATTACTCGTTCGCGCAGCAATGCTGGCGCTCGCCCTCTTGATTGTGCCGGTGGCCGTGCGTGCCGCCTCCACCCCGGCCCCAAAGCCGTCGTCGACGCCCATCGTCCTGCCCTCGCCGAAGTTTCCGAACAAACCGCTTCACGTGCAATTGCAAGTTGAAGTGAATAAACGCGGACAGGTCGTCCGCGTTTTGCACGGCGATCTCTCCGGCAATCATCCGTTCGATTTGATGGCGCTCGGAAATGCAATGCAGATGTGGATCCGGCATCCGGATGGTTCGGCGCAAGTCGGTCTCTATCGCGTTGTGTACGATTACGATCCGCAAACGCACAACGTCAGCCGCGTGCCGTCGCTCATCAAGCCGGGCGGAAATTGGGCTGATAAGCCGGGCGCTGCAAACCTCATTATGAAACAGGCGCAACTGCAAGCGCTCGAGATCGAAAAACGCCTTCGCGCCGAGCAAGAAGCGAAAGACAGAGAAAAGGCTAAGAATTTGCCGGATATCAATGCAGCGGTGAAACGCGCGATGACCTCGCCCTCACCTTCTCCGCGTCCACGCAATTAGCGCTTCGTGCGTTACGTTAGTTTCTACGATCAGGGCCACGTCCGGCCTGGTATCATCGAAGGCGGCCGCATCACGGCAATCGCCTGCGAGTCGATGCTCGATTATATTTCGCTGCCCGCTTCCGAGCGAGGCACGCGTCACACGAACGAAGTGTTGGCGCTGCTCTCCGATGCGCGGCTCGCCGCACCGGTGCGTCCCGACAAAAACGTTTTTTGCGTCGGACGCAACTATCTCGAACACGCGAAGGAGGGTGCGCGAGCATCGGGACGTGAGTTGAAATTGCCTGAAGTTCCGACGTTTTTTAGTAAGGCTACGACCGCAATCGCGGATCCCGGTGCAACGCTCGAATTTGAAGCGCGAGTCTCGACGCAGATGGACTGGGAGGGCGAACTCGCAATGGTCATCGGATCGCGCATTAAAGATGCGACCGAGCACAACGCAATGGAAGCCGTCTTCGGATATACGTGTCTGAATGACATCACTGCGCGCGATTTGCAGCGCGAGCACCTGCAATGGTTAAAAGGAAAGAGTCTGGACAATAGCTGTCCGATCGGTCCGTGGATTGTCGGTGCCGATGAAATACCGGATCCGCACAGATTACAGATCGGCTTGCGCGTCAACGGTTCGCGCAAGCAGCAGGCCAACACCGATCAGATGATCTTCCGCATCCCGCGCATCATCGCCGAATTGAGCAAAGGCATGACGCTCGAGCCCGGAGACATTATCGCAACCGGCACTCCCGATGGCGTCGGTTTCGCGCGAACGCCGCCCGAATTTTTTCACGACGGCGATACCGTGGAGATCGAGATTCAAAAAATCGGCATTTTACGCAACACTGTCCGCATCGTGTGACTTTTATCGGAGGCGTTCGGCTTTAGCGCGCGGAACTGCGCGGCATGAACGTTGCCGTACCACGTGAAGCGGCGCCGAACGAAACGCGCGTCGCACTCGTCCCCGAGACTGTCGCCAGACTCGTAAAGGCGGGCGTCACGGTGAGAGTCGCACGCGGCGCGGGCGCGCGCGCCGCATTTCCAGACGAACAATTTGCAACGGCCGGAGCATCGATCATCGATGATTCGGCCGCTCTGCTTTCCGACGCGGACCTCGTCATCACGGTCGGACGCCCGGACGAATCGGCGCTCATGGCTATGCCGAAGCGCGCCGTGCTGCTCGCGCTTCTCTCGCCGCTCGGCGATCCGCAGTACGTAAAACATTTAGCTGATGCCGGGATTACGGCACTCTCAATGGACGCGATACCACGCATTACGCGCGCACAAAGTATGGATGCGCTCAGTTCGCAGAGCAACATCGCGGGCTATAAAGCGGTGCTGCTTGCGGCGGATGCATTGCCGAAGTTCTTTCCGATGCTCACGACCGCTGCGGGAACAATTCCGCCGGCAAAGGCGCTCATTCTCGGCGCAGGCGTTGCCGGGCTGCAAGCGATTGCGACGGCGCGCCGCCTTGGTGCGGTAGTGAGTGCGTACGATACTCGAGCCGTTGTCAAAGAACAAGTGCAAAGTTTGGGCGCGACGTTTCTCGAGATCGATCTCGGCGTCGACGCGCAAGCGGCGGGTGGCTACGCTAAGGAATTGACGCCCGAGCAGATCGAAAAGCAACGTCAATTCATGGTCGACGCAATCGGCGCGTCGGACGTCGTGATAACCACTGCGCTGGTTCCCGGCCGGCCGGCGCCTGTGCTCATCACAAAAGATGCCGTCGCGGCAATGCATCCCGGTGCCGTGATAGTCGATCTGGCGGCCGAAGCGGGCGGCAACTGCGAACTCACCGTGCGCGATCAAACCGTGACCTCGCCGAACGGCGTGCAAATTATCGGCAAGACCAATTTGCCGGCAACCATGCCGTATCACGCCTCGCAACTGTACTCGCGTAACGTGTACGCCCTTCTCTCCAACATGCTCAAGGACGGCTCGCTGGTTTTCGATATGGATGACGAGATTACGCGCGGCACGACTATCGTGCGCGACGGAAACATCGTGCATCAACCCACGCTCGACGCACTCGGAATAGGAGCAGCATCGTGACGACAACGGCGTTTATACGCGATCTTTTCGACCTGCTGTTGGTGTTCGTACTGGCCATCTTCGTCGGCTTCGAAACCATTTCGAAGGTCCCGACGACACTGCACACACCGTTGATGTCGGCGACCAATGCGATACACGGCGTCGTCGTGGTCGGCGCAATCTTCGTGGTTGCGACTGTATTCGGCGCACATTTGAATGGGCCGCTCCTTACGACGCTTGCGATACTCGCCGTAACGCTCGGCACGATCAATGTCGTCGGCGGATTCGCCGTGACGGAGCGTATGCTCGAGATGTTCAAGAAAAAGGAGCCGGTCAAGAAGTGACGCCGCTCGGATCCTATCTCGAAGCCCGCGAGATTTTCTTCTACGCGGCCACGTTAGCTGCCGTCTCGCTCTTTATTATCGGGCTTATCAAGCTCAGTTCGCCGGCGACTGCGCGGTTCGGTAACCGCTATGCCGCGATCGGCATGCTGCTTGCGATCGTCGCATCGCTTTGGGAGATCGACGGGATCGGGTGGTGGGCAATACTTATCGGCGTCGTTATCGGCACCGTTATCGGGCTGGTCTCCGCGCTGAGAGTCAAGATGACCGCGATGCCCCAAATGGTCGCGCTGTTCAACGGCGCGGGTGGCGGCGCAGCGGCGCTGGTTTCAACGTCGGAATTTTTTGTTGCGCTCTTTGGCCGAAGCTCCGACGTGCTCACGCTTAACTTGTTGATAGTCGTATCGCTCGTAATCAGCGCGATTATCGGTTCGGTGAGCTTTTCCGGTTCGATCATCGCATTTCTAAAACTTCAAGAATGGATGACCGGGCGTCCCGTCACGTACAAAGGACAACAGGCGGTAAACGCACTGCTCGGTCTTGCCATTTTGGCGCTTGCGGTCGTGATTATGGCGACGGTTGGCAACGTGCCGTGGTATTGGTACGTCGGCATGCTCGTGGGCGCGCTGGTGTTCGGTGTGCTGTTCGTTTTACCGATCGGCGGCGCGGATATGCCGGTCGTGATCTCGTTGCTGAATTCGTTCACCGGCGTCGCCGTCGCGATTACGGGATTCGAACTCAACTATCAATTGCTCATCGTTGCGGGTTCATTGGTTGGAGCGTCCGGTACGATCCTGACCATCCTCATGGGCAAAGCCATGAACCGTCCGTTAACGAATGTCTTATTCGGCGCGTTCGGCGCCAAGGGCGGTATGGAACCGGCAGCCGGCGCAGGCGCCGCGCCTCAAAACATTCGTGCAACATCACCCGACGACGTCGCGGTCATGCTGGCTTATGCGCATCAAGTTATCGTCGTTCCCGGTTATGGCATGGCGGTCGCGCAAGCACAGCATAGCGTGCGCGAACTTGCGGATCAGCTCGAAAAGAAAGGCGTCACGGTCAAGTACGCCATCCACCCGGTCGCGGGGCGCATGCCGGGACACATGAACGTTTTGCTTGCGGAAGCCAACGTACCGTACAACCAGCTCTACGACATGGACGACATCAATCCGGAGTTTTCGAACACCGACGTTGCGCTTGTCATCGGCGCAAACGACGTGACAAATCCGGCCGCGCGAAACGTGACGTCATCGCCGATCTACGGGATGCCGATTCTCGATGTCGACAAAGCCAAGAACGTCGTCGTCCTCAAACGTTCGATGCGCTCCGGCTTTGCGGGCATCGACAATCCGCTCTACGAGGAACCGAATACGGTCATGCTCTTCGGCGACGCGAAGGCCAGCGTCGACGGGCTCACCGCGGCGGTAAAAGCGCTCTAGCTACCGGACAGTGACGCCGGAAGCGTTACTGCAAAGGGTACGGACGGCTCCGTAGACGTGCATCGCAACAGGCGATCCCGTTTAGCGCCCGGCTTTGCGAGAAAGTCTAAAATCACGACGTCGGCGCACGAGCTCCGCACGTTTTCAAGCCGCCCGTCAAGCAATAATTGATGGCCGTGCGGCATATACCTAACGAGCGCGTCGTCCGAGACTGCCGAAATCGCGAGGATCGGCACCCGTGTGCGCACAGGCTCCAAATAACGCGCATCAGCCGGCTTCACGTTCCACACCGCACATGCGGCTTGCAGTTCGCGGAATGCGTCTACACCATAAAAACTTCCGCGCGCGGCGTCCTGCATGGCGTTCAAGGTGACGAACGGAACGCGCTCGGAGCAGTATTCTGAAAGTGCGAGGCCGGTCGCGACGCCGTCTTCCTGCAGCCCATCGAACTGCACTCTCGCAACGGCGATGGGTTCGTAGTTCCCGCGATACGCCTCTTCGATGATCACCGGCACCATCGCAAACGTATCCGCATTTAGCAGTAAGCGGCGCAGCGTCTCCACGAAGACGGCACGCTGCATGCGAACGGTAGTAGTCGTGCCCGTCTGCGGCGAGCGAACCAGAACGCCGGCGGATCCGCCATCAAACCGCTGCAGCACGCTCGCGAAATGCAACCGAATGTTGGGAAAGCGCTGGGCGCACGCGGTGTCGCCTTCACATTTGCGGAACAGTTGTTTGAGTGTCCACTGCGCGTCGCGTGGGCGCTGCAACAGCATTTGCCCCCCGGGGACGTCGACGCGACTCAAGATTGCAGCGCTCACGTTTTTTCCGTAGCGCCGAATGTATTCGAGTGCCACTTGCGCTCCGTACGAATCGCCGTACATCGCAATCGTTTGATAGTGAAGGTCCGTACGCACGCGATCCAGATCGTCTGCGGCAAACCACGTCTGGTACAAATTCAGATCGGCGCGCTGCTGTAGATCCTTACGGCACGCCTTGACGGCCTCAATCTGAAAGAGCGATTCGAAATGCGACTCTGTGGTCGTAAATAGCTCGCACTTTAGCGGATTCGATCGTCCCGTGCCGCGCGGATCGATGAACACGAGATCGTTTGTCGCGCGCAGAGCCAGCAAAATCTGTGCCGGAAAGCGTTGGGGGCCGGTTGACGTTTCACCAGGTACGCCGCCGATGAAAAAGACGGCAGTGTTCGATGGGTGTGTCGCGGGATACACGGCGATGTGCAGCGCTATCGTACGTTCGCTCGGGACGCGTGGATCTTCGTAGACCTGTACGGTACGGTACGGCGTCGCCGCGCAAAACGCAGTGGCCAGAAGGATAAAGAGCGCCGCGGCACCGGCTTTCATGGGTTACATAGTATACCCGCGGACTTAAGCGGGAGTTGGGAAGACGGCTGCTTACAAGCAGCGTGCTAAAGCGGCGAGGACGCGTTCCACCTCATCCATCGTGTTATAATGCGCCAGCCCGATGCGCACCACGCCTTCACTCTCGTCGATGCCGAGTTGCCGCACGATCTCGAGCGCAAAATTGTGCCCGGACCATATGAAGATGTTCTCGGCGGCCAACGCCCTGGCGATTTCTTGCGGTTTGCAGCGCTCATGCCTAAACGATACGGTCGGGACGCGCCACCCAAACCGGGCCGGATCTGTGATGCCGGCGATGCTGACGCCTTCGAATTTCTGCAGTCCATCGATAAGCCGTGCCATAAGACCGCGTTCGTAAACAGATGCATCCTGGAATGCAGTCCGGATCGCGTCGCGGCCCGTAGACCCGGACGAACACTGCGCGCCGAGCCATTCAAAGTACTCGATGGTTGCGGTGAGCCCGGCGAGCGCTTCGATCTGCGGCGTTCCGGTTTCGAACTTGTCCGGCAGTTCGCTTGTTTGCGGCCGCACTTTGTACGCATAGAGATCGGCAAGCAGCTCCTGGCGTCCCCACACGATGCCTAAGTGCGGTCCGAAGAACTTGTACGACGAGCAGGCGAGAAAGTCGCAGCCAACCTCGCGCACGTCAATGGCGCCGTGCGGCGCGAATTGCACCGAGTCGACGTACGCAAGTGCGCCGGCGCCGTGAATGCGTTGCACGAGTGCGCGCACGTCGTTGACCGATCCCGTCAAATTGCTGGCATGATTTAACGCGACCAGACGGGTGCGTTCGGTGAGGACCGCATCGAGAAGCGCCGGTTCGATAACCCACGATTGGACATCGAACGGTAACCAACGTACTGTAACGCCGCGATCTTCCGCCATCGCGAGCCAAGGTGAAATGTTGCCGTCGTGGTCCATTCGCGTTACGACGATTTCATCGCCGGCCTTTAGCGTACGGCCGATGCTGCGCGAAAGCGCGAACGTTAGCGAGGTCATGCTCGGACCGATAATGACTTCGCGCTCCGACCCCGCACCCAGAAATCGCGCCATCGCGCGATGTGCGGATACGAAAATCTCTTCCGCCGCCAAACTCGTGCGAAAATATCCGCCAAGATTCGCGTTCGTTTCAAGCAAACATTGCGAGACGGCTTGCGCGACGCGCGCGGGCACTTGTGTGCCTGCGGGATTATCGACATAGACGCGCGCACGGCCTTCGTCCGATAGCGCGAGTGCAGGAAACTCCGATCGCACCCGGTCGATGGGGAATTGACTCAAGCGCCGATTCGCCGCATCGTCCGCTCGTACGCATCGCGTGCGCCGAACGCTAAGAACAACAAAAATAGCGGCAACGCGATGTCGCCGAACCACAGAACTGGTCCCGCGTTGCCGCGGCTGTAATTGTGCAGCGTGAGGATCTGCTGAATGTGCTGCGCCGCCGCGCCAAATGAAAAGATCGCGAAGACCAGCGTGGCTGCGAGCCGCATCTCGTATCCGCGCCATAACGAGAGTATGGCTACGACGGCAAGTCCCAGTTCAGCCCATGCCAATTCCCATTCGAATGGACTCGGCTGCCAGCCGATGAGCGACGCAGTAAATTGCTGCATGAACGCGTGGAAATACCACACATAGATAAAGCCTAAGCCCACGCAGTAGAACAGGACCTCGCCCCAAAGCGTGTACGTTGCCGTCATTACCTCATGCCGCGCGCTTGCGCGCCGCAGTTTCACGATAGTGACGACAATTGCCACTATGAAGAGCGGGATTTCGATATTACCGAGGATGAAGCCGATAATAGCGCCTATCGCCATGCGCCGGGGTTCGGTGGCTCGTGCAGATTACCCCGCCCCGGTCATTGCCAGCTTTGTGGCCATGTGTGTAGCTTCGAGCGGCGGCGCGAAATAAAAGCCTTGGAGTTCGTCGCATCCCAGCGCGCGCAGTGAATCGAATTGCTTGCGCGTTTCCACGCCTTCGGCAATCACGCGAATCTGCAACGCCTTGCCTAGCGCGGCGACTGCCGAGGAGATGGCTTCGTCGAAGAGATCGATGCCAATCTCGCTCACGAACGACCGGTCGATCTTCAGCGCGGTAACGGGAAAATGTTTGAGATAGCTGAGCGAGTTGTATCCGGTGCCGAAATCGTCGATCGCGATGCCGATACCCATGTCGCGCACCTCGGTAAGCATCGTGCTGGTCAGTTCGAGGTCGCGAAGGATCGTCGTCTCGGTTATCTCGATTTCGAGCGAGCCCGCCTCTAAGCCGCTGCCGGTCAGCGCTTTCGAAATAATGTGCGGCAGATGATCGCGCATCAGTTGACGTGCCGAGACGTTAACGCTCAAACGCAGCGGAATGCCGTAGCGCTTGCGCCACTGCGCCACTTGGGCGCACGCTTCTTGAATCACCCACTCGCCAATCGTCTTCATGAACTCGCTCTCTTCCATCGAGTCCATGAACGACATGGGCAGCAACAATCCGCGCGAAGGATGCTCCCATCGCAGCAGCGCTTCGACCCCCACAATATCCAGGGTCTTTGCATTGACGACGGGCTGATACCGAATGCGAAACTCCGCATCGTGAAGCGCGCGCGGCAGATCCACTTCCAACTGAACGCGGCGAAGCGTCGCCGCGAGCGATGACCCTTCATGGCGCTGCACCGCGTTGCGTCCTTCTTGCTTGGCGCGATACATCGCGGCGTCCGCGTCCTGCAGCAGCTCGTCTTCGGTCAATGCATCGTCCGGATACACGGCAACGCCGATACTGGCGGTGATGCGGTAATCTTCACCGCGAAGGCGGAACGGCGCACGAAACGCCTGACGCAACTTTGCAACTGCGGTTTCGAACTGATCGTCGCTATGGACTTCGGTAAAGATGACGACGAATTCGTCGCCGCCCATACGTGCGACCGTATCCGTGCCGCGCGTGGCGTTCTTCAATCGTTGCGCGACTTCGCCCAGCAGCACGTCACCTTCGGCATGACCGAGCGTGTCGTTGATGCGCTTGAAATCGTCTAAGTCGACGAACAGCACATAGAATTTTCGCTGCTCGCGCCGTGCGAGCGCTATGGCCTGCGTGAGGCGATCCCGCAACAGCCACCGGTTCGGTAAACCGGTAAGGGGATCGTGATAGGCAAGCATTTCAAAGGTGCGCTGCGCTTCCACGCGCGCCGTGATGTCGAGCATCGTTCCGACACAACGCAGCGGCACACCCTCGCTCGACGATTCAACGTGACCCCGCGAGCGCACGTGGCGGATCGTGCCGTCGGGCCGTACGATTTGATGATCGAAATCGAAGCTGCCGGACGCGCGAAGTATCCGCTCCTTTTCCCCGGAAAAGAACGCATATTCCGTCGGATGAAAAAAGTGCTCTAAGTTGCTGAACGGCTGCGGTTCGCGCCGGTGCGGGATGCCGAGAAGGCGCGCGAGTTGTGCGGAGATGCGCACGGTGCCGGTTTCAATGTCCAGAACCCAGCTTCCGACCTCTGCAAGCTCTTGAGCCTCGTTCAGCGCTTGGCGTTCGGCGTCGACTTGAAGCTCGAGCATATGACGCCGTGTCGTGTCCATGCCGACACCGACGACCCCGGCGATGTTGCCGTTCGCGTCTCGCATGGGGGCGATGTGCGCGGTGAACCACACGCCACGCCAAGCCGACTCGAACGATCGCTGCTCGCCCGCGAGCGCGGCCCGAGCATGCTCCATAATCACGCTGCCTTCGGGCCCGGTGAAATATGCATCCGCGCGCGTGCCGATAAGACGCGCGATTTGTTCGCTGTCTAAGCCGAGATCGCGCAGAATGCTGCCCCGAATTGCCGTGAAGCGCAGATCCGCATCGGCTGCCAGCACAAATGCCGGTAGAGTTTGCAGAATCCGATTCAAAAACTCAGCCGATTCCCTAGCCTTCTCGACCTCGCGCATTCACCGCCCTGTCCTTGACCATGCTGGGGCTTTATCGTGCGGTGAATTTAAGAAGAACTTCGGAATAGCTGCAACGCAACGCGGCTATAGGTGAAGAAGGCCTGTGCACGGTTCCCCGTTAGGCTACGGCCGAACTCTCCACTCGAACGTGTTCCACGTCGGCAAGAACGCATTGGGATAAAAACCGTCTAATTGCCGGCGATACGCGTAAATATAGTCGGCGTTAAACAGATAGACGATTGGGACGTCCGCAGCGACCAATCGCGCGATACGCGCGTACAACGACTTGCGCACGCTTTGCGATGTTGCCGAGAGCGCAGATTTTTCCAACCGATCGACTTGCGCGTTGCAGTAGCGCATATAGTTCGAAGGTGCATTGCATGACAGCACCGAGGAATCGTCCGGGTCCGAACCCATAGTGAATGGGACATATGCCATATCGTATTGTCCGCTCGCTAACGTTCCGCTTCGCGGTGCGAACAGCTGCGCGTTGCTTACGGACTTTACTTCGACCGAAACGCCGCGTTCGCGCAGCTGCGCCTGCACGGCTGTAGCGACTCGCACGCCCGTCATGGACTCCGGAAACTGCACGTACACGATGGCAAGCGGCTTGCCGTCTTTCATTCGGGTACCGTTCGGACCGCGCCGCCAACCTGCGGAATCGAACAATGCATCGGCCGCCCGAGGATCGTAGGCGGGCTCTTTCACCGAAGGATCGTACGCCCACGAAAATTGCGGCTGAATCACGTTTGTAACCGGATAGCGGCCAAGTGTGATTTTCTCGCTGATACCGGTGCGGTCGATCGACATCGCGATCGCACGGCGCACGCGCGCGTCATTCAGCGGCACGTGCGAGAGATTCAACGTAAGTCCGGCGACCACGGCAGTCGGCACGTAACGGAACGCAACATCGCGTGCATTGGCCAGCGTGCGTTGCTGCACGGGTGCGATCAAGTTCCAATCCAGCGCACCGGACCGCAGCATCACGAGATTGGTTTGCGGATCGGGAATAACGCGAATGTCGAGCCGCGCGACGCGCGGTTTGCCGCGCCAGTAGCGCGGGTTCGCCACGTATTGCAACGATTCGCCGCGCCGCCACGAGACAAACGTGTACGGCCCGTCGCCGACACTCGGTGCAGCGTTAAATGGAGCCTGCGCTAACGGCGTCTGCTTCTCCAGGATGTGTTTCGGCAGCACAAATTGCGGACGGAAGCCGTACGAGAAGAACGTTGAAGCGGCCGGCGCCCACGCGTGCTTCAAATAAAAGACAACCGTGTGCGGGTCTTTCGCATACGCGCCGTCGATGAGGTCGTAGCCTTCGTGCGATGGCACGGGGTTCTTCGGATCCAGAATTGCGTGCAGCGTCCAGAGCACGTCGGCCGCTGTAACCGGCACGCCGTCGCTCCACCTCACGGACGGACGCAGATGGTACACGATAGTTCGGCCGTCCGCAGAGAGATCGCCGTTTTCAGCCGTTGGTATGCGCGTAATTAGCGCTGGAACCGGCTTGCCGTTAGGGTCCAGGTCGATGAACGGCTCGAAGGCTAGGCGAGCAACCTGCTGCTCGACAGAGGCGGCGTCCTGATGCAAAAAGAGGGGATTTAAGTTCGCGGGGTCCGCCGCCAGATCGAACCGCGCCGACCCCGCCTCTCGCGGTGCGGTCTGTGGCGCCGCAGGGCCCTTGCCGCCGCAGGCTACGAGAAAGCCGAGCAAACCCAAAAGCGCTAAGCCACGTCGCATCCCCCCGGCGTTCGCCCGGCGTGTCCCGCGTTCCGCGCGACGCCTCTTGCCCGAATAAATCGTCCGTAGTATAGTGCTATAGCCGAATAATATTCGGGATTATGGAGAAACGGCCGAACATCGCCGTCGAGACCGGCGAACTCGACGAGCTAGACCTGCGCCTGTTGGAGGCGTTGCAGCGCAACGCACGCTCTACCTTTGCCGAGCTCGGCTCGTTCGTCGGTCTCAAGCCGCCCGCAGTCCATGACCGCGTGAAGCGGCTCGAGAGCCGCGGGTACGTGCGCGGATACGCGGCACAGCTGGACAGCCGGCTCCTTGGCCTCGAACTGACAGCGTTCGTCAGTTGCTACACAACGCCGGAAACGCGCTACGACGATTTCACGCAAGCGCTTTCACAAATGCCTGAGGTGTGCGAAGTGCACAGCGTCGCGGGCGAAGAGTCGTTTGTTTTGAAAGTAATGACGCGCTCGACGAATCATCTCGACCAGTTGCTTTCGCGTCTGAAATCCGTGCCGGGGATGGCACGCACCAAGACGACAATCGTTCTTTCAACTCCATTCGAGCGCGGAGGCATATCCGTTCAATGAACGTCGTCGATCGCAAACTGCACGCGCTCGGCACGCATCGCGTGATCGATCCGCCCGGCGCTATGCCGCAGGCCGCGCGTAAACTCGATAACACTCCGGTCGCGCACGAAAACGAGATCTTGTGCGCCGTTGAGACGCTGAACATCGATTCCGCGTCGTTCAAGCAAATTCGCGATTACCGCAAAGGCGATGCAGATGCAATTGCGCAGCATATTCGCGAGATCGTCGAAGAGCGCGGCAAACAGCACAATCCCGTTACGGGGAGCGGCGGCATGTTCATCGGCCACGTCCTCGAAGTCGGCCAGGCGCTGCGCAACAAAGTGGATCTGCAGCCCGGCGATCGCATTGCTTCGCTGGTTTCGCTCACGCTTACACCGCTCTACCTTGAATCGATTACGCGCGTCGACGTCGAGACGGGACGCGTGTGGATTCGAGGCAAGGCGATACTCTTCGAGTCGGGGTTGTGGGCGAAGCTGCCGCCGGATATCGACACCGACGTTGCGCTCGCCGTACTTGACGTTGCAGGCGCGCCCGCGCAAGTGAAGCGTATGACGAAGCCCGGCATGACGGTCGTCGTCATCGGTGCCGACGGCAAATCGGGATTGCTCTCGTGCGCGCACGCGAAAGTGCAAGCCGGCCCAACGGGACGCGTCATCGGTATCGCGCCGAGCGTGGACACGGAAAGCGCGCAATTGCTTCAACGCACCGGACTTGTTGATGCCTTTATCGAGGCGGACGCGCGCGACGCGCTCGCCGTATCGGAAAGGGTCTTGGAACTCGCCCCGGATCTCGCCGATCTGGTGATCAATTGCGTCAACGTCGGCGGCACCGAACTGAGTTCGATTCTCTGCGCAAAGCAGAACGGGACCGTCTACTTCTTCTCGATGTCGACGCTGTTTACGGCAGCGGCGCTCGGCGCGGAAGGCGTCGGCAAAGACATCACGATGATCATCGGCAACGGCTACGCAACCGGACACGCCGACACCGCGCTGCAAACGCTGCGCGACCATCCGGAAATACACGAGTATTTCAAACGCAAATACACGGGGAGCCCGACACAGCAATGAGTGAAATCCAACATAAAAAGCCGCCGGCCTCGCCGGGGTCGCTGGAATACAAAAACTTGAAACAAGGTGAATTCTGGCGGCACATTCCCGCGTACAGCGAGGTCGACGAAGCCACGTTCCTCGATCATCTCTGGCAACAGAAGAACGCGGTAAAGACGCCGGAAGAGCTGCTCAACACGATCAAAGACCTCGCATCGCCCGAGTTCATCAAAGACGCGGAATCCGGATTCCACCGCGCGCCGATGGCCGTGCGCGTTTCGCCCTACGCGCTCTCGCTTATCGATTGGAACGATCCGTACAACGATCCGATTCGCCGGCAGTTCATTCCGGTCGGCAGCACGCTATTGCCGGATCATCCGCGGCTCACGCTCGATTCGCTGCACGAACAGGACGACTCCCCGGTTCCCGGACTCGTGCACCGCTACGTCGATAAAGCGCTTTTTCTGCCGCTGAACACGTGCCCGGTCTATTGCCGGTTCTGCACGCGCAGCTACGCGATCGGCCCTGACACGGAGAGTGTCGATAAAGCCTCGCTTGCGAAGACGCCGAAGCAGTGGGAAGACGCATTCAAATATATTGCGGAGCGCCCCGAACTCGAAGACATCGTCATCTCAGGCGGCGACACCTACCAGCT
>CAZHGH010000050.1:17431-22898 GCA_964531205.1 uncultured bacterium | reverse complement strand
ACGAGGCAATAGTCCGACGGTTCGTCGACGAGTTTCGCGACCGCCTTCGTCGTTATGGTAACGCTTTGAATCCCTACGAGCGCTTCAAAAAACGTCGCATTCGGTGACTGGATGATCGCTTCGGCCGTATTCGCGACGTTGTAATAGGCGTCGTTCGCATCATTATCCGGCGTAGATATGGTTACGCAGGTCACGCTGGTCGTGCAGGCGTTCCCGCCTGTGGTATCCGGAAAGCCGTTGATGGCTGCATCGCGTTGACCGGCGGCCTTTGCGGCCGCGCTGCCGTAAAGCATCTCCTGGGCGGCAGCGAGTGCTGCGCTATCGGTGGCGGTTTGCTGCAAGCGTTGCCGGTATTGATGGTAGCCGACGTCGGTTGCGAAGCCTGCTGCGGCTAGTGCAGCCAGAAGCGCCAGTGCCACAAGGGGCATCGCCTGGCCGCGTCGTCCTGCCTCTGCGCTCATGTCGATTCACCCACGCGAAAATCACCGTCGGGGCAGGGCGGTGGAAAGAGTACATCATTATTAGAGCATAAGGCCGCGCGTTGGTCGAGAAGCAACCGAGAAGGCCCCTCTGCGCAAGCAGGCACTCGGAATGGGTAGAAGGCTACATACTTTGGTACCGCCTCCATACCGGCGGCGGGTCAGCTTTCGGTCTAAGGAGATACCGTGCCGAACACGCGCGACGACGAGCAGCGTATAAACGCCATCCGTTTCCTTTCGGTGGACGCCGTTCAAAAGGCGAACTCAGGTCACCCCGGCATGCCGCTCGGGGCAGCCGCAACCGCATATACGCTCTGGACGAAACACCTTCGATTCAATCCGAAGGATCCGTCTTGGTTCAATCGCGACCGCTTCGTTCTTAGCGCCGGGCACGCGTCGATGCTGTTGTACTCTCTGCTCTATTTAACGGGCTACGGCCTAACGATGGATGATTTAAAATCGTTTCGTCAGCTCGGCAGCAAAACGCCGGGTCATCCGGAAGCGCATCATACGCCCGGCGTCGAGGTTACGACGGGACCACTCGGACAAGGCTTCGCCAATGCCGTCGGTTTCGCTATTGCTGAAGCGCACCTCGGTGCGATGTACAACCGCGATCAGCAGATCGTCGATCACTTTACGTACGTCATGTGCAGCGACGGCGACATGATGGAGGGTGTGTCTTCCGAAGCCGCATCGATGGCCGGGCATTTGAAGCTTGGCAAGCTGATCGCCATCTATGACGATAACAAAGTTTCGCTCGCGGCAAAGACTGACGTTACGTTTACCGAGGACGTCGCCAAACGCTTCGAAGCGTACGGGTGGCATGTGCAGTACATCGACCTCGATCACGGTAACGACGTCGCCACGCTCGATCGCGCGATTAACGACGCGAAGAGCGAGACGGATCGTCCGTCGTTCATCGTCGTGCGTACGCACATCGGCTATGGTTCGCCGAAGCAGGACTCGTACAAATCGCATGGCGAGGCGCTTGGACCGGACGATGTGAAGGCAACAAAAGAAAACCTCGGTTGGCCGCTGGAACCGGATTTCTACGTACCGGACGACGTCTTAAAGTTTTATCGCGAAGACGTCGGCGCGCGCGGCGGCAAACTGCAGGTGGAATGGCAGCGCATGTACGACGAGTGGAAAGGCGAAAATGCGGATCTCGCCGCACAACTCACGCGCACGCTGCAAAACAAGGCGCCTTCCGGCATTCCGTGGCCGAAGATAGACAAGAGCAACGGCGACAACATCGCAACGCGCGACACCGGCGGCCAAGTCATGAACGCGATCGCCGCATCGGTCCCGGAACTCGTCGGCGGATCGGCGGATCTCGATCCCTCCACGAAGACCTATCTGAAAGATCAAGGCGACTTCCAACCGTTCAATTACGGCGGGCGCAACATTCACTACGGCGTACGCGAACACGGAATGGCCGGCATCAACAACGGCATTGCGCTGCACGGTGGATTATTGCCGTTCGGCGCGACGTTCCTAAACTTTTTGGATTACATGAAGGGCTCCGTGCGCCTTGCGTGCATCAATAAAATCCGTTGCTACTACGTGTTAACGCACGACTCGATCTTCTTGGGTGAAGATGGGCCGACGCATCAGCCTATCGAGCACCTGATGCATATGCGGGCAACGCCGAACCTCATGGTCGTGAGGCCGGCCGATGCGCTGGAAACGCTCGAGGCGTGGAAGCTGATGATCGAGGCTACCGAAGGCCCATGGGCGCTCGTGTTGACGCGTCAAAAAGTGCCCTACCTGGGCGACCGCAAAGCAGATGTCGCCCGCGGCGCCTACGTTCTGCAAGACACCGAAAGGACGCCGGATCTCATCTTAATTGCAACCGGATCGGAGGTATCGCTCGCAGTCCAGGCCGCAGCACTGTTAAAGGAACGTGGGATGCAGGTGCGTGTCGTTTCGATGCCGTGTTGGGAGCTGTTCGCCGCTCAGTCTCAAGAATACCGGGAAGAGGTACTGCCACCGGACGTGACGTCACGCATGTCTATAGAGGCAGGCGCTACGCTGGGATGGGAACGCTGGATCGGAACCCGGGGCTATGCTTACGGCGTCGATCACTTCGGAACGTCGGCACCGGCAAGCGCCATTGCCAAAGAATACGGCTTTACACCCGAACACATCGCGCAAGTTGCGCAAGAAAAATTCGCTACCGTTCGTCGCTAAAGGTCAGTCGTTAGGAGTTATATGGAAAACCAACTCAAGCAATTACTAGATGCCGGTCAAAGCGTGTGGCTGGACAACCTGCGCCGCGGCATGTTCAAATCCGGCGAATTGCAAGCGCTGATAGACAAAGGCCTACGAGGCATGACCTCCAACCCGACGATCTTCGAAAAAGCGATCGGGGCGGGCAACGACTACGACGAACAGCTGCGTTCACTCATCGGCGAAGAGAACGATGCAAGCGCGGTCTTCTGGGAGATCGCGGTGGCGGATATCCAGAGCGCGTGCGATCTGTTCCGTCCGCTTTATGATTCTTGCGGCGGAAACGACGGCTTCGTAAGTCTCGAAGTCTCACCCCTGCTCGCTAACGACACCGAAGGTACCGTTGCGATGGCCAAGGACCTTTGGAAGCGCGTGAACCGGCCGAACCTCATGGTGAAAATTCCGGGCACCAAAGAGGGCGTTCCGGCGATAGAAGAGTGCATCGCCGAAGGCATCAACATCAACGTGACGCTGATCTTCGCAATCGAGTTCTATGAAAAAACCGCGGAGGCGTTTATCCGCGGCCTGAAGCGGCGCATCGATAAAGGCCTGCCTATCGACAGGATTCGTTCGGTCAACAGCGTCTTCGTCAGCCGCATCGATACGGCGGTCGACAAACTGCTGCAAGCCCGCATCGACAAGGGCGAGAAACACCTCGAGCAGCTGCTCGGTAAGACCGGTGTCGCCGGTCTAAAGTTAACGTATCAAAGATTCCTCGAGCTGTTCGGTTCCGCGGAGTGGAAAGCGATCGAAGCAAAAGGCGGCGTGTTACAGCGTCCCCTTTGGGCTTCGACGTCCACGAAGAATCCGAAGTACTACGACTTAATGTACGTCGAGCCCGTCGTCGGGCGGAACACGATCAATACGATGCCGCCGCAAACGCTGGATGCGCTCTTGGATCACGGAAAGATTCAGCCCGATACCGTTCTTCAAGGCGTCGACGAGGCGCGTCAAACGCTTAACACACTTGCCGACAACGGCATCTCCCTTTACGACGTCACGTACCAGTTGCAGGTCGAAGGCGTGAAGCTCTTCAGTGACTCGTTTGCAGCGCTGCTCGGCGCGATCGTGTACAAGCAAAAGCAACTCAGCAGCGGCACGACGGAACGCGTTGCGCTTTCGCTCGGTTCGAATCAATCGGCTTATGAGTCGGCGCTCGATACGCTCGGTCAGCGCGACTTCCTCAAGAAACTTTGGGCGAAGGATCCTTCGCTGTGGTCGAGCGATCCGCAGCACGCAGATATCATTAAACACGCACTCGGGTGGCTTGAGATTCCTCAGCGCCTCCTCGAATCGGTTGCAAACCTCCAGGGTTTTGCGAAAGAAGTTGCCGCGGAATTCTCGCATGCCGTCGTTCTCGGCATGGGCGGCAGTTCGCTCGCTCCCGATATCATGCGCGAAACGTTCGGCAAGATCGAGGGGTATCCGCAGCTTCACGTGCTCGATTCAACGGATCCGCAACAGATTCGCGATCTGGAAGCGGCGATCGACCTGACGGACACGCTCTTTATCGTTGCGAGCAAGAGTGGCACCACCACCGAGCCCGATGCATTCTACCGTTATTTTGCGGATCGCGTATCGAAAGCCGTCGGCGCGCAGAAATGCGGGCGGCAATTCGTCGCGATCACCGATCCGGGAACTGCGCTGGAAACCGAAGCAAAAAATGAAGGCTTCCGTGCATGCTTCCTCAACGATCCAAACATCGGCGGACGCTATTCCGCCCTCTCCTTCTTCGGCATGGTGCCTGCTGCGATTGCAGGTTACAACATCAATCTTTTGCTCGATCGCGGCCTCGGCGCGATGGCGGCGAACGATAAAACCGTGGCGCCGAAAGATGCGCCGGGCGTGCGTTTTGGAGCCGCAATCGGCGGCCTGGCCGTCAAAGGACGCGACAAACTCACGATCGTGACGCATCCCTCGATCGAAGCATTCGGTGCGTGGGCCGAACAGCTCATCGCCGAATCGACCGGTAAAAGCGGCAAGGGGATTCTTCCGGTCGAGGGCGAGGTGCTCGGTGATGCCGGTGAGTACGGCAACGATCGCGTCTTCGTTTACGTCGGGCACAATCTGCCGAATCCGGCAAACGGAACCGAAGATAAACTGCGCGCACTCGAAGCTGCCGGCCATCCCGTGATTCGATTGGCCATGAACGACGCATACGACGTCGGCGAGCAGTTCTATCTCTGGGAGATCGCGACGGCGGCCGCCGGATCGATTCTCGGCATCGACGCATTCGATCAGCCGAACGTACAAGAATCGAAAGACAACACGAAAGCATTGCTTGCGGAGTACGCTTCGAAAGGCAGCTTCCAAGAACCGGCCACGAGCGTTAAAAACGACACGTTCGACATTACGTTCCTGTCCGGAAGCAAAACGGTAAACGCGAACGATCCCGCAGGCGCATTCGCCGGCGTCTTCAACCAAGTAAAGCTCGGCGACTACGTCGCGTTCTGCGCGTACATCGAGCGAAATCCCGGCCATATCAACGAACTCAACGACATGCGCTTGAAAGTCCGCGATGCGAAGAAATGCGCGACGACCGTCGGCTTCGGCCCGCGCTTCTTGCATTCAACGGGCCAAGAGCACAAGGGTGGCCCCGACACCGGCGTTTTCATCCAAATCACCGCCGACGCGCCCTTCGATCTTCCGATCCCCGGCATGAACGTCGGCTTCAGAACGCTGATCGCGGCGCAAGCCCTCGGCGATCTGCAATCGTTGGATAAACGAAACCGCCGTGGCCTGCGCGTGCACATCAAGGG
>CAZHGH010000050.1:1715-17331 GCA_964531205.1 uncultured bacterium | reverse complement strand
ATGCAACTAGCAATGGTCGGCCTTGGCCGAATGGGCGCAAATATGACGGAGCGTCTCTTGCGCGGCGGTCATGAGGTTGTCGTATGGGATCGCATGCCCTCGAGCGTTGCAAGCTGTGCTTCCCTAGGTGCGACACCCTCAGGCACGTTATCCGAAATGGTTTCGAAGCTCGAAGGAAAGCCGAGAATCGTGTGGCTCATGGTTCCGGCGGGAGCCGTAACTGAGAGCATCATCGACGACCTCTTAGGATTACTCGGGCCGGGCGACGTGATCATCGACGGCGGCAATACGAATTGGAAAGACGGCCTTCGCGATTACGACCGGTGCAAAGCGAAAGGCGTCTCGCTTATCGATGCGGGCACGAGCGGCGGTATCTGGGGATTAACCGAAGGCTATTGTTTGATGGTCGGCGGCGACGACGATAAAGTCAAAACGTGCGAACCGATCTTCTTGACGCTCGCACCACCCGGCGGATACGCCCACGTTGGTCCGGCGGGCGCGGGACACTTCTCGAAGATGGTGCACAACGGCATCGAGTACGGGTTGATGCAAGCGTACGGCGAAGGATTCGAGATTCTACGCGCGTCTCAATTTAAATTCGATCTGCATCAAGTGGCTTCCATTTGGCGCTACGGAAGCGTCATCCGCTCTTGGCTTTTGGATTTAACGGTGCGTGCATTCGAGGAAGATCCCGACCTCGACAAGATTCGCGGATGGGTTGATGACACCGGTGAAGGCCGTTGGACCGTACAGGCTGCGATCGATGAGAACGTCCCGGCACCGGTCATCACGTTATCGTTAATGTCGCGCTTTGTATCGCGCCAAGAAGAATCGTTCAGCGCCAAAGTCATTGCCGCATTGCGCAATCAGTTCGGCGGACACGCAGTGAAAGCAGAAAAATGAGCACGTCCATGACGGCCGTTGGGAACGGCCAAGCCCAAGCTGCGATTAATCCGCTGCGCGCGGGTATCGAAACCTCGCGAATCGGTCAACCATGCACGATCGTCTTCTTCGGTGCGAGCGGCGATCTGTTCAAGCGCATGCTGATGCCGGCCATCTACAACTTGCGCCTCAACGATATCTTGCCGGCAAACTTCGGGCTTATCGGATTTGCTCGTACGCCCTATACGGATGAGGAGTTCCGCGAGTACTGCAAGGCAAGCGTCAACGAGTTTTCGCGGTCCGGCCCGGTCAAGGAATCGCTTTGGAACGATCTCGCGCAACGCATCTCGTACATTACCGCGGACTTCAACGACACCTCGCATTTCGAATTGCTCAAACAGCGCCTCGACGAGTACGAGCAGCAGTTCGGCGCCGGACACAACAGGCTCTACTATCTCGCGACGCCGCCTTCGGTCTTCCCGAAGATCATCGATCAGCTGAAGAAAGCCCACCTCGATCCGGCAAGCAATCCGTCGGGATATAGCCGTATCATCGTTGAGAAACCGTTCGGCACGGATCTGCAATCCGCGCGGGCGCTTCAGCATGAAGTCGAAAAAGTTTTCAACGAAAACCAAGTCTACCGGATCGACCATTACTTGGGCAAAGAGACCGTGCAGGATATCATGGCTCTGCGCTTTGCCAACACCATTTTCGAACCCATCTGGACGCGCAATTACATTCAATCGGTTCAGATTACGGCTGCCGAAACGCTCGGCGTAGAAGACCGCGGCGCCTACTACGATAACGCGGGCGCGCTGCGCGACATGATTCAAAATCACGTGTTGAATTTGCTCGCGCTCGTTGCGATGGAACCGCCGGCCAGTTCTGAGGCGGACGCAATTCGAAACGAAAAATACAAAGTTTTCTCTGCTATCGAGCCCCCGCAACCCGAGCAAGTCTTCCAAATGAGCGTGCGCGGCCAGTATGACGCCGGGACCATCGAAGGGAAGCCCGTTCCGGCGTACCGCAGCGAGCCCAACGTACGGCCCGATTCGAATACGGAGACGTACGCCGCGCTCAAACTGTACATCAACAATTGGCGGTGGGCGGGCGTTCCGTTTTACGTGCGCAGCGGCAAACGCGTTGCGCGCAAGGTTTCGGAAATCGCAATCACCTTCAATCCGATTCCGCACCGGCTCTTCGGAGAGAAAAGCGATACGATCGAACGCAACGTGCTTGTCATAAAAATCCAACCGGACGAAGGCATCTCGCTGCGATTCAACGCGAAAGTTCCGGGTCAGAAGAATCACATCCGCAGCGTCACGATGGACTTCAACTACGGCACGGGTTTCGGCGGCGTCACGTTTGCGCCGGCGTACGAGCGGCTCGTCGCCGATGCAATGCGCGGCGATGCGACGCTGTTTACGCGCTGGGACGCGGTCGAACGCGCGTGGGAGATCGTCATGCCGGTTTTAGAAGTGTGGCAATCTATCAAAGACCGCACGTTCCCGAATTATCCGGCAGGCAGCGACGGTCCCGAGGCGTCGCGCGCCCTGAATCCGGATTGGCGCCCACTCTAGTGGAAATCGACGTAGAACTGCTCCTTGGAGAACTGGCGGAGCAGCGCAAGGACCGGATCTTTACAACGACGCTGAACGTTGTCGCCTTCGTCGAAGACGACGACGTCCTTTTGCAGCGGCTCACGAACCGCACGGACGAACTCGCGGAACGGCACGCAACGCGCACTATTCTCCTCGTTGGCTCGCTGTCCGCACACGCGCATACGGTGCAGAGCCGCTGTAATGAAGTCAACGACACGCTGCTCACGCATTCGGAACAAATGCAACTCGGCGTAGCCGACGTCGAGCCGGCGGAGCTTCGCTCGATCGTGCACGCGCTGATCGTGCCCAACGTGCGAACGGTGTTGCTGTGGGGCGGAAAGCACGTTGACGATCCCCGCTTTACCGCTCTTGCCGACATCGCGCACACCGTCGTGCTCTTCTCTTCTGCAACGGGCTCGGGCGCGCAAGCACTGAGAGAAATTCTTCGTTTGCAGGGGACCTCCGTGGCCTCAAAGATTCGCGATCTCGCGTATATGCGTCTCATGCCCTGGCAAGATCTGGTCGCACAGTTCTTCGATGACGAAGAACTCGCGGCGGAACTCCCGAGCATCTCACGCGTGGAAATCGTTTGTGGATCCGAACCGGAAGGCTATTATCTCGTCGGCTGGCTTGCAAGCCGCCTCGCATGGATACCATGCGGCCCGAGCGAGTTCTGCAATCCGGAAGGCATGCGTATCGACGTTGAAGTGCGGATTGACGGCCCGGCGCGGCGTGTAAAAAGCATTCGACTGCGTTCTTCGAACACGGTATTCGGCGCAGCGATCGAAGACGACGCCGGCGATCTCGTCTGCTTAACCGTCGAAGGGCAGAAGCATCGGCCGCAGCGCTGTTTACCGCTGCACGATCTCGACATGATCTCGCTCTTCGAACGGGCGGTCTTCTCCACAGCAGACGATCCTGTTTACGCTGAAACGGTGGCTATGGCGGGGCGTTACTTGGAACATACTGTCGCGTCGTGATCGAACGCAATCTCGGCGAGCTGCGCATATTCCCCGATCCCGATTCGCTTGCTGCGGGAGTTGCGGACGCATTTGTACACGATGCCCGCGCGGCGATCGCCGAACGCGGCACATTCTACGTCGCCCTGGCAGGCGGCACGACGCCAAGGGCGGCGAACCTGCTTCTCGCGCAGCAGCCTCGCGCGGGTGCGGTCGATTGGAAGCGCGTGCACGTATACTTTGGCGATGAACGCTGCGTGCCGCCGGAGGACGACGAGTCCAACTACAAGATGGCCTGCGATACGCTCCTGAGCCGCGTGCCGATCCCCGAACAAAATATTCACCGCATAAAGGGGGAGATGGAGCCGCTTGCAGCGGCACGCGCGTATGCTGCGGAGCTCGTCGAAACAATGGGTGATCTTCCGCAATTCGATCTGATGCTGTTAGGCATGGGTGCGGACGGTCATACGGCCTCGCTGTTCCCCGGAACCGATCCGCTCGTCGACAACGAGCATCTCGTACGAGCCGTCTACGTCGAGAAACTGCAGACGTACCGCATTACGGTTACACCGCTTGTAATCAACAGCGCGCGTCACGTGCTTATCGCAACCGAAGGACTGCCGAAAGCGCCGGCGCTCTACGCCGTGCGGATCGGGCCGTACGATCCTATCGAGCATCCGGTTCAAATCGTCGCGCCCGTGCACGGACGCCTCAGCTGGTACGTCGATGCAGCGGCGGCGGCTGAGCTTTCGCCGAAGTAAGGGGCTATGCGCCCGGCGACATTCGCCGATGCGGCGATCGGTGAAGGAGCCGCCGCACTCAACCGCGTCTTCGCGAACTATCTCATTCCCATAGCGTTCAATCCCGAGCAACTGCGTCTGCACATGTCGTACAACGACGTAGACGCAACGCGCTCGCCGCTGTGGTTTGACGATGAAGGACGTGTGCTCGCCGCCGCGCTCTTGGGCGTTCGAGGAAAACGCGGCTGGATTGGAGGCTTTGGCGTCGCGCCGGAATATCGTGGCCAGGGCTATGCAAAACAGATCCTCGAGCGTGTGATCGCGATCGCACGCGATGGCGGACTCGAGAGTATTGTGCTGGAGGTTTTACGCGACAACGCGCCCGCGATAGGCTTGTATCGTGCCGGCGGATTTGCGATCGTACGCGAACTACGTTCGTTTGAACGCATGCTCGAAAACGCGGCCATGCCGCACGGCTACATGCGTGCGCCCGCGCTGCAATTCATCGAGCACGCAGATGCGGTGCGTCCGTGCTGGCAACGCGAGCGCGGAACGCTGCGCAACGGGGCCGTTTCGACGGCGGTAGCCAATCAAGCGGGAACGTACGCCGCGTACCGGTCCAACGCACAAATGGCGCAGGTCCTAAAACTGCACGCCGCCGGACCCGCCGATCTCGCGACGCTAGCACAGGCCGTCGCCGCGGACCGGCCATCTCAAAGAGTTATGCTCTTAAACGAACCGGCCGAAAGCGCAATTGTCGAATACGCGCTAACGGCCGGTTGGAGCGAACCTTTCAAACAATACGAGATGCTGCTGAAACTGTAGCTAAATATTTCCTCGTACGTCTCTCTTTAGCCGGTCCACTCCGGCCTTCGATTCTTCAGAGACTTCATGCACTACGGATTCGGCCTTCTCGCCCGGCGTCATGACGTCGCCCACAACCGCGCGCTTCTCGCGCTCGGACTCGGCTTCGCCACGATGGACGCCTTCGCTGACCGTATCCCGGATGTTCTTGGCGATCTTCTTGATGGTTCCCATAGGGCAGCTTTACCCGCTTGTTTGCGCAGTCCTAACGTAGCGGGCGCCCCCGTACTCGCTGGTTTACGGGAGCGAACCGCGAAGCGGCCTCCGATTCCATTTCTCGAGTTCCCGTGTATAAAGAACCGCACTGCGCTCCTGCAATTTTTGCTCGAACAATTTGGAGAGGCGCACGCGCGCGGGCGTTGTTGATTTGGGTTTCATGGTTTGAGTGCTCCTCCTCCTACAGTTGTCACGTTAACGTTGTTGGCGCTAAGAATAGTTCCGGTTGCTCGTTGTAATTCTACGACGGCTTTGTTGAGATTTGTCTGAGCCGCAACTTCTCGCCCGCGATTATCCGCGAGTTCGATTTGACGCTGCAGCACTAAGTACGTCGTCGATTCGCCCGCGCGGAACCGCCGCTCTTCACTCGAAAGGATTTGCTCCGACGCTTCGCGAGCTGCACGCGCAGCGGCAAGCTGCGAGAGCGCGCTTTGGTAGGTTTGCAGAGCGTTTCGAACATCCGTAGTAACTTGTTGGATCGTCGTTGCTTCTTGGATCTGCGCGATTCGTTGCTGCTCTAGTGCGGCACCGAGATCGCCTTTCGCAGTACGGTTACCGATTGGGAATTGCACGAGAATGCCGGCGCTGTAGACTGGAAACTTATTCGAGAGCAGATTCTTGATGGATTGTCCCAGGCCACCGGAAAGATACGAAGGTACGGGCGTCGTTCCGGTCGGAAGCGGCGTAATGCGCTGGGACGGCGGAAGCGTCGAGTTCACCGCAGCGATGAGCTGATTGATAGCCACGACCTGCTGCGCAGTTTGCTGAAAGAATTGCCCCGGGGGCAATACCGTGCCGGCGAACCCGTTGCTTTGATATCCGAGTTGCAGGTCTATCTGCGGCTTCGTCTGGCTTTGGTAATATGCTACGTTGACGCCGGCCGATTGCAGTTGGCTGCGTACCGCCGCAATCTCGGGCCGGTTCTTCAGCGCTTGCACGACGAGATCGGAAAGCGATGGTTCTTGCGGAATCTGCTGCACCGGCGAGGTTGGAACCAGGTTCGCATTCCAGATGGCGTCATTGGGATTCGTCGTGAGCTGCGATTTCAGCGAGTTCTGCAAAAGCGCAACCTGCTGGAGCGCAGAAAAAACGTCTTGCTGAAAGACGGCGATCTGCGCGTTCACCTGAACCACGTCGATCGGAGCTATAGCGCCTCGACGCGCCAGCCTGACGTTGCTGCGCTGCTGAACGATGACGTTTCTGAGCGATTCCTCTTGAATCGCAACGTTGCGCCAGGCGGCCACGAGATCCCAATAGGTGTTTTGCAGCTGTGCGAGTGTGGAAGACACGGTCGTCAACGTCTGAAACGTGACTGTCTGCTGGTTGATCTGCGACAACTGCAACTGCACGTTCTGGACGTTGTAGCGGCTGCCGCGCGAGAGCGGCTGCGTAAAGCTCGCGGAGAACAGCGTGGGATAATACGGATTGAACGTATTGATTGCCGTGTTGTCCCACGTTTGCGTGCCCGAGACGCTTACATTATATTGCTGACCTCCCGGCAGAAGGCCGTTGACGCCGGTCGTTAACGAGGTCTTCTGCTGCACGATCGGACTGAAATTCGGACCCGCGAAGAACGCGTTCTGCGGAGGCTGCGTGATGTATTGATACTGCGGCTCGATGGCGAACCGAATGTCATAGGCGCCTTGCGCCGACTCGATTTGATACTGCGCGATGCGCCGATTTGCAGCAGCGATGCTCAGATTCGGGTTTTGCACGAGCGCCATGCCGATGGCGTTGTCGAGCGTGATGCCGACAAACGGCTGTTGCGTAACGCCGACGATGCCGGGCGGCGGCGGCGATGCGTTCGGCGCCGCATACCCCGGCGCCACCGGTGGCACGGCGGGAAGCTGCTGCGAAGGCGCCGGTGACGGCACCGTTGCGACCGCAGCCAGAATCAGCGTTAAAAGCAATTGCACCAGTATCTCCTATTCAACCGTAACGGGCGCGCCGGCTTTCGGACGGCGCATAAGTATGACTAGCGGCGCCAGCATCAGCGTAACAATTGCCGTAATGCGCGCCGTATCGGCGTACGACAGAATATAGGCTTGTTGTACCACGAGATTTGCCAAATTCCGAAGCGCGGAGAGCGAGTGCTCCCCGCCGTTTGCCTGTAAATATTGTTGCGCCGCTTGCGCGTGAAGCGTCACGGCACTTCCTAAATCTGCTTGATGGTGCGTTACGGAGCGAACGAGGACGGTCACCAGCACCGCCGTCGCAATGCTGCCACCCACTTGCCGCGCGAGATTAAAGAATGCCGCGGCGGACGACGCATCTTTTGGCGGCACCGATCCGAGCACGGTAATTGAAAGCGGCACGAAGATTTGCGAGAGGCCGAGACCGCTCACAATCAGCGAGGCACCCAGCGTCCAGAACGACGTGTCCGACGTCGTTACGGCCGCGAGCATCCAGTTCGATACGCCGAGTAATACAAAGCCGATGAACACTTGCCAGCGCGGATCGAGCCGGCCGCGCATCGCGAGAATTGCGGCAAGCGGCGTGAGCAGTCCGATGGCCGCGGCGCGAACCAAGATGGTTTCGCCGGAAAGCGTGGCCGTAAATCCAAGCGAGTTTTGCACGTATTGCGGCAGGATCAGCACCGAACCGTAGAGACTGACGCCAAGCACCGCACCCAGCAAACTGCCCACGGCAACTTGCCGGTAGCGCAGCACGTGGAGATCGACGATGGGGATGCGCGAACGCAGCGTCCATACGACGAACCCGATCAATCCGAGAGCCGCAACAAAGGAGAACAGCGTAATGTTTGCATCGGAGAACCAGTCGTATTGCTGTCCTTGATCGAGGACGTACTGTAGCGATCCAAGTCCAACGGCGAGCAACGCAAGACCGATCCAGTCCAGGCGCTTGTGCTTCTGCGGCGGCGCCGGATTACGCAGCACGAAATAGACCGCACAAGCCGCGAGCAAACCGACCGGGATGTTTACGAAGAACGCCCAGCGCCATGAAAGATTGTCGGTGAGGATGCCGCCCAACACCGGGCCAAGTGCGGGGCCTACGATGACGCCGAGTGAAAAAATGCCTTGCGCCTTGCCTTGTTCTTTCAGCGGATAGGTCTCACGAAGAATCGCTTGAGACGTCGAGATGAGACCGCCTCCGCCGACGCCTTGAACGATTCGCCAGAACACCAGCGTGTTGAACGATCCGGCAAAGCCGCACATCACCGAGGCGAACGTAAACAGCAAGATGGACGACAAGTAGTATGTGCGGCGTCCGAACCGCTCCTGAAGCCACGGTGAAATCGGAATGATTACGACGTTGGCAATGATGTAGCCGGTAACGACCCACGCGCCTTGATCGACCGATGCGCCGAAGTTTCCTTGGATGTTCGGCAGTGCAACGTTGACGATCGTGGTGTCGATGATCTCGAGCAGCGTTGCGGTGATGACAGCGAGCGAGACGATCGCACGGCGCCACCCATACTCAATTACTGAAGTGTACTTCGCCGCCTTGTCACCGTGAGCACCGGTGAAGGACGCGGACCCTGAAGGGTGGCCATTTCTGACCACCCGGGACCGGTTGTGTACGCCTTGCACGGTGCTACTTCACTTGTACGGAAGCCGTGACCGACATGCCGGGACGCATGGGATAGCGATTGAAATCGGTATCGCGATCGAAGACGATCTTCACCGGTATGCGCTGCGTCACTTTGACGAAGTTGCCTGTCGAGTTTTGCGCCGGAACAAGTGCGTAGGTATTTTGCGATGCCGGATTGATGTTGAGCACCTTGCCATGGAACGTCAGGCCCTTGTACGCGTCGACCTTGATGTCCACCGGCTGACCCGGGCGCATGTTGCCGATTTGCGTTTCTTTGAAGTTTGCCGTGATGAAGACGTCGTTCGGAATAACCGTGAGCAGGGTCGTACCCGGGCTTACGGTCTGTCCGACCTCGACGCTCTTCTCACCGACGTATCCGTCGACCGGTGCGTAGATGCGCGTGTTGATGAGGTTCTGCTCGGCAATTGCGAGCGCGGCGCGCTGCGTTGCAATTTGCGCCGGTGCTTGGGCTTGACTCAGTTTGCCTTGCGCTGCCGTAACGGCACCTTGCGCTGCGCCTACGCTAGCTTGCGCCGCGCCGACTTTCTGCTGTGCGCCGGCAAGATTGGCAAGCGCGACGTTGACGTTGTCTTCCGCAGCACGGTATTGCGATTGCGCTTCCGCATACGTTGCTTTTGCAGCATCCAATTGCTGCTTCGGAACGTCGCCGCTATTGACGAGTGCCTGCGTACGATTGAGATCGGCTAGCGCTTTATCAAGAGATTGACGCGCACCGGGCAGAGCTGCTTGCGCGGCCTGGACTTGTGCCTGCGCGGCTTGCACGCCGGCAACGGCAACGGGAACCTGCGCTTGCGCATTGCTAACGTTTGCTTGAGCTTGCGTGATGCCGCCCGAACCTTGCGTAATGCCGGCTTGCTGGTTTTCCAAAGCCAACTGCAGGTTCGCTTTTGCTTGATCGACTGCAGCACGTTCGGTCGCATCGTCCAGAACGACGAGCAGCTGGCCCTTCTTCACGGGCTGGTTGGTGTCCGTGAGAATCTGATCTACGCGCTCGTTGATCTTGCTCGTGATCGCAACGGTGTTAGCGTCCACCCGTGCATCGTCCGTTGTTTGATGCGCGGTTGCGTAGCTCAAATACTTCACGCCCCACACAATCGCGGCGATGAGCACCAGCGCGCCGATGACAAAGAACAGCGGGCGCAAGTTGCGCTTCGGCGCGCCGCCTTCGACATCCACGTCGGGCTTCGGAACGCCTTTCCCGTTGCCCGGTACCGCGGTAATGGTTTGTTGGTCTCGCTCGCGCGTATCCATGTGAATCGTTACTTCTTTCTTACACCGTTGAGGAAAGTATTAATTTGAAAGTCCAGAATTTCATCCGTGCTGTACTGGAGAAGCGGCATTTTCTTTCGCCCTATGACTTGTGCGAAGATCATGCCCATGAAGAAGCGCGCCAGAAGCATCGGATCGCCTGCAAGTTCACCGCTCGCTACACGCTGCGCCATGTAGTCTGTGATAATCGCTTTGAGCGCTACCGGCCCGCGCCACGGTAAGCCGCCGATTGGCGTATCGCTTTCCTCATCGGCAAGCGACATAATAATCAAGTCGCGGATCTCTTCCATCCGGCTGCTGAGCATGATGGCCATGCGCTTTAGATCTGCGACGAGGTCGCCGCTTAAACTCGCGAGCTGCTCTTGCAACTCTACCGTCGGACAAAAATGCTCGGCACATGCTTCGATAAGGGCATCCTTACTGCCGAAGTGCCGGAAGAGCGTGGCCTCGTTCACGCCGGCGAGCTCGGCGATTTCGCGCGTCGTCGCGCCACGCCGGCCCTTTTTTCCAAGAATTTCGCGCGTGGCGGTCAGGATGCGTTGCCGCGTTTCTTCCGGAGATCGTGTTGATGTGGATGTTTCGTGAAGCATAGTTATTTCTTGGCGAAAACGGCGTCGCTCACGGCAACGTTCGTTTGGTATTCGGCATAGGTCGCATTGGCGACGGCATGTACGCGGGGAATTCGCACGTCGACATGCCGCGTGGCCAGCACGCTGTACGGTCCCTCATCTTTGTAGGTCTGCGTCATAACGATCGTACCGCCGTTCGTATAGTGCCAATCCATCCGAATGACCTGATACGTCGACGGATCGACATAGGCGATGCTGTCCGTAATCTGGTCGCTGCGAATTTTCTTGGTCATGCGCAACGCCAACTCAGACTGCCCATCGATGTTTTGCTCGCCCAGATAGGAGATGTTCCATTCGCGTTGCCAGGCCGACGGTTGATCGACGTCGCCGAAGAACTTGTCGAAGCCTTTAGCATATGACGGCATCCGATCGAAAACAACTTCGAATTTATCGGGATTTTTGTAATAAGCGGTGCCGTCGAGCTTCGGCGCGAGCCAGGGGAACGTCAACATACGCGTGTCGACGTGAACGCGAGCTTGATACGTCTGCAGCGCCGAATTACGGCGCTCGATGCGGGTGACGATCGTGTGTACGTCGAGCGCGGCCGGTGAGGGCTGCGGCACGATTACCGCGAGCAGCCCAGCAAAAATAGCGGCTAGCATGCGGCAACCTCAAATACGCGGTCCAGCGCGGTGAGGGAAAGCACGGAGCGCAGGTCGGGACGCGTAACGCAGAGCACGAGCTCGCCACCGGCGGCTCGCACGCGGCGTAAGAGCGTAATGAGCCCACGCAGTGCGGGGTTGTCGAGGACCGGCATGTGGTCGAGGTCGAGCATTACCCGGCGTCCGCGCTCCACGGCCGTCAGGAGCGAGGCTTGAAGCACGGCGAGGGCGCCGGGCTGAGAGTCGCGATACGGAAAAATCTGTGTTTGCATCATCATTTTAATGAGTGCAAGTACGTACTTGCACGCGAATAGTACCACAGGAGACCGTTGAATGCAAGTACTTACACGCAGGCCGCGGTTTGCGTATGCCGGAAAGCCCGGGCGATGCCATCGACCATTTTGACGGCGGAAACGCTCGGCGGTGCGGCCCAACAAGCCGGCATCCGCCCTTTTGCCGTGGTGCTGAAGAGCCTTGACGGCGGCATCGATCTAGCACTGGAGCCCGATAGCGCCTTCTATCCGGCTAGCATGATTAAGACGCCGCTTGCCCTCGCGGCGTACGCCGCGATCGATGACGGTGAACTGGCGCAGACGGATTCGTTCGAGGTAACACAGGCCAACATGACGTTGAACGACATGCCGTCGCCTTTGCAGCCGGGCTACCGCTCGCCGCTGAGCGAGCTGATTCATTTGATGATCACGCGCTCCGATAACGTCGCGACGAATATGCTCTACGACATTCTGGGGCGCGAGCGTGCAACGAACGTCGTGCAACAACGCTTCGGACTTACGAAGACTGCATTCTATCGCAAGCTCTCAGGCAGTCTTCCATTAATTCACGACCCCGAATGGAACGGCGTGAATCGAAATACCCACCCTCCGAGCGACGCAGCAAAACTCTTTGAAATGATCGCACGGGAGCGCGTGCCGTTTGCTCGCGCACTTCGCGAAACGCTGGAATGTCAGGAATGGAACAATAAGCTTTCGCCGGGATTACAACCTGGCGATCGCTTTGCACATAAAACGGGTGATACCGATGAAGTGACGCATGACGGCGGCATTTTGCAAACTGCGCAAGGCGCCTCGTACATCATCGTTGTCTATACAGGTATGGAATCTGACGATGGTAACAACGCAAAATTTGCGCCATTTATGCGCACGTTACGATCGTTTTTGTGATGGGTAGAAAAACGGCCGTGGGCAGAGACGAAGTGGGCCGCGCGTAACGTTCGGCCCACTTCAATTTTGATGAATCACGTCTTCGACGGCCGGTACCCGGCTTTGGCCGCATCGCGCTCGCACATATATTTTCCGTGCTTCGTGCGGCCATAATACGGATCGCCCGCGAGATGAAACACGTGCGAACGTTCGTTCACCCACACCGGTTCGCTCCCACCGCAATTCATTGACGGCACCGGCTGCGCGGTTCCTGTGACGCCTGCGGTTTTAGCATGCTTGTACATCGCGCTTGCGGGAGATGCAACAGGGCTTGCTGCCGTCGTCGAAGCTTTGCGTCCGCCTCCGCATGCAACGAGCGATAGCGCCAACGCTGCCAACATGACAACTCGGAGTTTCATCGTAGCCTCCTTTAGAGATGGAGCTGAGGTACGAGCGATTCCAGAGCGTGAAGCGCCTCTCGCGGCGCACCCTGCTCGCGCACGCGCACTTGCACGCCTGCTACATAGGTTTCCCGAACCGACGAGTTCTCCGCCCGGTACACGACATGATTTGCCGCCGGGATCCACGGATCGATAGCAGCCGCGTCCATCGTTATATAATCCGCATGCGCGCCCACACGCAACGCGCCCGCATCCACGCGCAGCGCTGCTGCGCCTTGCGAAGTCCCGAGCTCGAGCGCCGTACGGGCTCCTAACGCGCTGCCGTCAAGCCGCGACACCTTTTGCAGCAGCGACGCAGCACGCATTTCTTCAAGCAACGACGGATGAACGTCCGCATCCGTACCCAAGCCCATCGTAACACCGAGCGACTGCAGTCCCGTTACATCGCAGATGCCGTCGCCGAGATACTGATTGGTCATCGGATTGTGAATCACGCGCGCGCCTGTGCGCGCGAGCAGCTCTTTTTCCTCACTCGTGATATAAATCGCGTGAATCGCTACCGTACGTTCGTCGAGTGCATTGAAACGCTGCAGCAGGGAAATCGGGGTAGCGCCGAAGCGCTCGAGCGTTTGCGCGCCTTCATACTGCGCCTCAGCCACGTGAACGTGCATCATGCAATCGTACTCGCGTGCAAATTCGGCGGCCGCGCGAATCATTTCGGGAGATGCCGCATGCAGCGAATGCGGGGCAACGCAGATGTGCACGTCCGGAAACGCTTTCATCAGGGCCAGTGTGCGATCGCCGGCGATGTCGATACTTTCGCGGAAAGCCTCGGGTGCGTAATCCGCGTCCATCCACGTCCGTGCAAAGACGAGCCGTATTCCCGCGTCTTGCGCAGCGCGAATTGCATGCTCCGCATGCGCGTTTCCGGCGCCGTTCAAATAGAAGAACTCCGCAACAGTGGTGATGCCGCCTGCGAGCATTTCGTCGAAAGCTAGACGGAACGTCCAATAAATCTGATCGGGAGTGAGCTGCGGCACGATCTTGTAGAGCGCGTCGCTGCGCCAGCGTGCAAACGGCAAATCGTCGGCCCAGCCGCGCATGAGGATTTGGTACGCGTGGCTGTGGCCGTTGATAAATCCGGGTACCACGATAACGTCATCGCCATGCCTTCGTCTATCGCTACGCGGATAGCGCTGCTCGAGTTCCCGCGCAGAAGCGATTGCCGCGATCCGTCCGTCCTCGACCGCAAACGCAAAATCTTTAGCTTCTTCTCCATCGACGAGCGCGCGCGCGCATTCTACGATCGTCGTCACGCGGCACGCTTTCCGTTGCGAAAAACTGCGGCAGCGAGATTGCCGCCGAATTGCCAGCCGAACTCGTCAGGCGATTCTATCTGTAATGCAACGCAGTCTGCACGTGCTCCGGCGTGCAAGGTTCCTGCGTCCGTACGCAGCGACTTTGCCGCAGCCACCGTAACGCCGTAAAGCGCCTCTGCCGCGCTCATTTTGAAGAGTTTGCGTCCGAAATACGCTACCGTTTGCAAGTTGAAGCACGGGGACGTTCCGGGATTGTAGTCGCTGGCCAACGCGACGGCGCCGCCGCGATCGAGTAACGCGCGAACCGGTGCGCGTTGCGGCAGGTCGAGATAACTGATCGTCGCAGGGCACGCAACGGTAACGATGTTGCGCTGCACGATGGCGTCCACGTCGTTCGTGTGGATGTAATTGCAGTGATCCACCGCGTCGACCTGGACTTCCGCCGCCATGCGCGCAGCGGATCCGTATGCCATCTCATCACAGTGAACGCGCAGACGCAGTCCGTGCGCACGGGCCGATTCGAGATAGCGGCGGGTTTGCTCCGGTGAGAAGAATCCCGGTTCACAGAAGGCGTCCGCGTACACGGCACCGTGGGCTTTCGCGACCGGCATGCATTGGTCTATCAAGTAGTCGACGTAATCGACTTCGTTGCGAAACTCCGGCGGCAACGCGTGCGCCCCTAAGAATGTCGCAACGAGATGCGGAAGCTCGTCTTCGTCTTTGTGCCGATCGATCATGGTGAGCAGTTCCATTTCGCCGGGCGCGTGCAGCGCGTAGCCCGTTTTTGTTTCCAGCGTGGTCGTGCCGTGTGCGAGCATCGTGTGCAAGCGCTTGCGAACCGCATCCCAAAAGCGCTCGATATGCTCGAGCGCCTTGCGCGTCTGCTCTACGGTGTACAGCATCCCAAGCTTTGGCGGCTCGCCACGCAATCTTGCCGCGAAATCCGGCTCGCGATCTCCCGCAAAAAGCGGATGCGCATGCGCGTCGACAAACCCGGGCACGAGCACGCAGTCCGGAAACTCATGCAGATCCGCGTTGCGATAGCGTTCCGGGATCTCATTTACGCTGCCGCACCACGCGACACGCCCATCTTCGAACGCTATTGCGCCATCATCGATTCTTCCAAGTCCGTCAAACGTAACGCCGTTTTGTCTTACGTCGTTAGCATTCGTTATGATTGTTTTCGCCCGAACGACTACTGTCGTCATCGTGAGGTATCGAACGACGTTGAGCAAAGCATTCGGCAAGGCCGGATGCGCTGTCGAAACGACACGCTCGTAGAGCGTGTGACGATGTAACCTACGAGCCCTGCGGGCTCGCCTTTCGACTCGCGAACGCGAGCGCGTTCGCTGCGCTCAAGGTGGTTCGATACCTCACCATGACAATTTAAAGCCGCCAATC
>CAZHGH010000050.1:0-1615 GCA_964531205.1 uncultured bacterium | reverse complement strand
CTATCAGCTGTTTCGATTGCGAGTTCATAACCAGCGTCTGCGTGACGCACAACGCCCATACCGCAGTCCGTCGTAAGCACGCATTCGAGGCGTTCGCGTGCATCGTCGGTGCCGTCGGCGACCACGACCATGCCCGCGTGCAAACTATAGCCGATGCCTACGCCGCCGCCGTGATGGAACGAAACCCAGTGCGCACCCGCGGCTGTATTGAGAAGCGCATTGAGGATCGGCCAATCCGCGATCGCATCGCTGCCGTCCTTCATCGATTCGGTTTCGCGGTACGGAGAAGCAACGCTGCCTGTATCGAGATGATCGCGGCCTATAACTACCGGTGCGCTCAGTTCGCCGGAAGCCACCATTTCGTTAAATCGCAGCCCTGCTTTCGCGCGATCGCCGTAACCGAGCCAGCAAATGCGTGCGGGCAAACCTTGGAACGCAACGCGTTCGCGCGCAAGCGTAATCCAGCGGCGGAGATGCACGTCTTCCGGGAAGAGTTTGAGCAACTCCTCATCGCAGCGCGCAATATCCGCGGCATTGCCGGAGAGCGCAGCAAACCGGAACGGGCCGCTGCCTTTGCAAAACAGCGGACGGATAAACGCCGGCACGAAACCGGGGAAATCGAACGCGCGCGTAACGCCTGCGCGCTGCGCCATCGCGCGAATGTTGTTGCCGTAATCGAATACAATGGCGCCCGCGTCGAGAAAATCGATCATCGCCTGCACGTGCTTCGCGACAGTTTCGAACGCGCGTCGCTCGTACTCTTCAGGATGGCTCTTGCGTAAATGCTCCGCCTCCAAGAGCGACATGCCCATGGGCACGTATCCGTTGATCATGTCGTGCGCGGACGTTTGATCGGTGACGGCATCGGGCCGGAACCCCGCGGCAAAGAGCGCAGGAAACTCGTGTCCGGCATTACCTTCGTAACCGACGGAGAGCGCCTTCCCGGCGACACGCGCTTCTTCAACCAATTGCAGGGCTTCATCGCGCGACTCTGCGAGCACATCGAGATAGCGTAAGTCGCGGCGGCGTTCTAAGCGCGACCGGTCGACGTCGATCACCAGCGCCACGCCTTCGTTCATCGTGATCGCAAGCGGCTGCGCGCCGCCCATGCCGCCTATACCCGCGGTTAAACAGATGCGGCCTTTTAGCGTTCCGTCAAAATGCTGTCGCGCCAGCTCCGCAAAAGTCTCGTACGTGCCTTGCACGATGCCTTGCGTGCCGATGTAGATCCACGAACCCGCAGTCATCTGGCCGTACATCGTGAGCCCTTGCGCTTCCAGCTCGCGGAAGATCTTCCAGTCCGCCCATTTCGGAACGAGATTCGAGTTCGCAATCAATACGCGCGGCGCGCGGGTGTGCGTTTTCCAAACTGCAACAGGCTTGCCGCTTTGCACGATCAGCGTTTCGTCGTTCTTCAAGCGTTGGAGCGTACGGACGATCGCATCGAACGCCGGCCACGAACGCGCCGCGCGTCCATTGCCTCCGTAGACGACGAGATCTTGCGGGCGTTCCGCCACATCGGGATCGAGGTTGTTCATAAGCATGCGGAGCGCGGCTTCTTGCGGCCAACCCTTACAAGAGATTTCGCTTCCGCGCGGGGCCCGAACGGTGCGCG
>CAZHGH010000049.1:0-23514 GCA_964531205.1 uncultured bacterium | reverse complement strand
CAAGTCGTTCCCGAGGCAGGCGAGGAGCAAGGCTCCGGAACGTAGCAGCGAAAATGACGTTATGGCTCGGCCCACCGGGACTGTAACCTTCCTATTTTCTGACATAGAAGGCAGTACCGCACGATGGGAAAGCGTTCCGCAAGCGATGGCTGCAGCGCTTGCGCGGCACGATGCGCTGCTGCGGAATTCGATTGAAACGCACGGCGGTTATATATTCAAGACGATCGGTGACGCGTTCTGTGCGGCCTTCGACACCGCAAAGACCGCGCTTGGCGCCGCGTTAGACGCGCAACGCGCGCTTAGCATGGAAGATTTCTCAACCATCGGCGGTCTAAACGTTCGGATGGCGCTGCATACCGGCACCGCCGACGAACGTGACGGCGACTACTTCGGGTCCACGATTAACCGCGTCGCGCGATTGCTGTCGGCCGCGCATGGCGGTCAAGTCCTCATCTCGGGTTCGTGCGCCGAATTGTTGCTGGGTGAATTGCCGGCACGTTGCCGCCTGATCGATCTGGGCAAACACCGCTTAAAAGACCTCGCGCACCCGGAACATGTCTATCAGTTGAGCACCGAAGGCTTGCGCGATGCATTCCCGCCGCTGCGTTCGTTGGACAATCTTTCGAACAATTTGCCCGCACAACTTACGTCTTTCGTCGGACGCGAAAGTGTTGTGGCGGAAATCAAATCTCTGCTGATACAGCACCGGCTCGTAACGCTTGTCGGCTCGGGAGGCGCCGGTAAAACACGATGTGCGATTCAAATCGGAGCGGAGTTGCTTGACGGATCCGGCGACGGTGTTTGGCTCGTGGAACTCGCGCGCATCTCGGATGCCTCGCTAGTCGCCGGCACGATCGCACGAGCTCTTGATGTGCCTGAGAAGCCCGATTGCCCGATTCTGGATTCGCTGCTTGCGTATTTGAAACGCAAGCGGTTGTTGCTCATCGTCGACAACTGCGAGCACGTCATTGAGGAAGCACGGCGCGTCGTAGCGGCAGTTCTCCATGGTTGCCCGGACGTTGCCGTGCTCGCCACGAGTCGAGAAGCGTTGAATATTGAAGGCGAACACCTTTTTCGAATGCCGTCGTTATCGACGCCGGCTTCACACGAGACTCTGTCTCCGGAACAGGTGCTTCGGTACGGTGCTCCACTGCTTTTTGTGGATCGCGCCGTTGCGGTGAACGATCGGTTCACTTTAACGAAAGAAAATGCGCCTGAGGTTGCTGAAGTGTGCCGCCGCCTCGATGGTATTCCGCTTGCCATCGAACTGGCCGCTGCGCGCACCAAGGTCTTGTCACCACAGGAACTCGCGCACAAATTGAACGAGCGCTTCCGCGTGCTGACGGGCGGGGATCGCAGCGCGTTGCCGCGCCATCAAACAATGCGCGCGCTCATCGATTGGAGCTACGATCTTCTTTCCGAAAACGAGCGCGCGGTTTTTCGAAGACTCTCCGTTTTCGCCGGCACGTTCGGTCTCGAATCGGTTGCTGCAGTTTGCTCAAGCCTTGGAATTGACGAAATCACCGTCCTGGATTTGCTTAGCTCGTTAGTGGATAAATCGCTCGTGCAGGCCGAGCCGATGGCGGAGGGAACGCGGTACCGCCTTTTGGAGTCTACACGCCAGTACGCACGCGAGAAGCTCACGGAACAGGGAGAATACGCAACTGCAGCGCGTGCGCATGCGCGTGCCTTTCTCGACGCGGCTGAAGCGCTCGAACGTGCTTATGAAACTGCGCCTGACGCTGTATGGGGCTCGCAAGTAGAGCTAGACCTCGAGAACTACCGAGCCGCGCTGGAGTGGGCCCTGATCGGCCGTAACGACGTCGACATCGGACAACGCCTTGCCGGCGCCTTGCGGTGGACGTGGATGTTTTTTTCGCCGGGAGAGGGCATGAAATGGGTGCAGTTGGCCGGCGAAACGATAAACGGCCGCGCTGACGACTTGGTCATTGCTAAGCTCGAACTCGCGAACGCCGTACTCAGCATAACGCTGATACAGTATAACGCCGCTTATGAAGCGGCGTTGCGTGCACTCGACCGATTCAAGCGTCTGGCGAACGAACGCGGCATAGCCGAGGCGGGATGGGCCTCCGGACGAGCGGCGGTATTTACCGGCCGCAACGCTGAAGGCGACGCGAGACTAAACGATGCGCTCGCGGATGCAGAGCGGCTGGGTCTTTGGAAGCTGACATGTTGGATTCTGGCCGCCATGTGGCAGAACCGAATGGATATGGGCGATCTCGATGCGCCTCAGGCGCTCTACGAAAAAGCGCTCGCGATCGCGAGTGGAAATCGCTTCGATCGTATGGCAGCCGTTCTTGCGTCAATGGTTGCAGAGTATCGCTTCCGCCGCGGCGATGTGGCAGGCGCATTGCAATTAGGTACGGAGGCGCTAGAGGCGGCCCGCGCGGGTAAGGACCAGCGGAGTATCATTAACACGTTAGACAATACCGCGGGGTATCTCGTCGAGCTTCGGCGGTACGATGAAGCTGCCATGCGTGCACACGAAGCACTGAACTTAAGTCGCGATGGTCAGGCTGCCGTCCATTTTGCGATCTCCCTGCAGCATCTTGCAGCGGTGGCAGCGTTGCGAGCTCAAGGTGAAGAGGAGCGCGCCGCACAGCTCTTGGGTTATGTCGATATGCGACTGAGCGTGTTGCGAGTCCGGCGCGAGTATACGGAACAGCACGAGTACGATGCAATAATGCGAGCTTTGCGCTATACGCTTGGCGAGGACCGGTGCGCCGCACTCATGCAATCCGGCAGTAAGTGGACGGAAGAAAAAGCCGTCACGGAATCATTCGCGATATAATCGGCGAGGACTTACGTTACCGCAGCCGCTCTAAGAATAGCGCCGGTCCGCCGGCAAACGTGCCGCGTTCGAAAAGGCGGTAGCCACATTTTTCGGCGACGCGAATCGACGCAACGTTTTCCGGGGCGATCATGCAGACCGTTCGCGCCGTGTCGAAATGCTCGTCGCCCCAAGCGACAACGGCGCGAACCGCTTCGGTCGCATAGCCTTTTCCGAATGCGTGCGGCGCGAGTACGTATCCCAATTCCGGGACGCCCTTCATCGACGCGATGATGTCGCGTTTGAAATCGGCGAAACCAACCTCGCCTATGAATCGACCCGTCTGCTTTTCCTCGATCAGCCAATACCCGAACCCCAGCAATGCCCAGTGGCCCGCATACGTCAAGATTCTCGACCACGTTTGCTGCTGCGTCGACGGAACGCCGGTAATGTGGCGCACGACTTCCGGATCGCTCCACATTGCGAATGAAGCGTCAAAATCGCCGGCGCGATGCCCGCGCAGCGTCAAGCGCTCCGTGTGCAGAACGGGAACGCCGGAATGACTTATTCCTGAACGGTCTCGGACGTACATAAATCGCTAAACGGTCCAAACTCTGCGGCGTGACTGCGGAGCTTGCGATAGATCAGCGCCGCCGGGAAGCCAAGGCGCTCCAGCGCACGCGCCGCGGAGGGATAACTCATCTCGGATTTCGCGCGGAAGAGTTTTTCGAGCGCGTCGTCCAGCCGCTCCGCTTCTTCCACGCTGCTGTGCTGCACGGCGAGAGAAGCGGCGTCGCGATCGATCCCCTTGCGGACGAGCTCGCCGATGAGCCTTGAATTACCGATCGCTTTGCGCTTCTGCTCTACGTAGAGTTGCGCGAAGAGCCGATCGTCGATGTACCCTTCGCGCTTGCAGCGTTCAACCGCTGCGCGTACATCGTCGTCTTCAAAGCCTTTGCGTTCCAGCTTTTGCCAAAGTTGCGCCTCAGTAAGACGGCACCGCGCGAGCGCTCGCAACGCGCTCACGTATGCTTTAGTGGCGGACTTGTTCGTGGAACCGCTCACAAATTTTCCCTCCATGTAAAATTTGCTGCTCCTCTGCTTTTTTGCGAAAACAAGTTTTGAAGAAACCATCCAGGTTTGCGCAAAAAAGTCAGAGGTTCCCCGAACAAGCCCACCACTGCCGCAATCGTAAGTGCGTTACTCGCTTAAAAAGAATTCGCGTTGGTTCTTACTCGGTGGGGGCGGGTGTGGCTGAGCCGTTGCGCGACATTTGCCCCGCAATCTCTTCGCGAATCTTCGACGAGATCTCGTCGGCGATGTCGCCGTGCTCTTCGAGATAGGCTTTCGCGTTTTCGCGGCCCTGACCGATGCGCGTCTCGCCATACGTGTACCACGAGCCGCTCTTCCCGACGATGTTGCGTTCGAGAGCGACGTCGAGGATGGAGCCCATCTTGCTGATGCCGTGGCCGTACGTAATGTCGAACTCGGCTTGGCGGAACGGCGGCGCGACTTTGTTCTTCACGACTTTAACGCGAGTACGCGAGCCGACGACGTCTTGGCCGACTTTGATCTGCTCGAGTTTACGCACGTCGAGACGAATCGACGCGTAGAACTTCAGCGCGCGGCCGCCGGACGTCGTTTCCGGATTGCCGAACATTACGCCGACTTTTTCGCGGAGTTGGTTGATGAAGATCATCACCGATTTGCTGCGCGAGATCGCTGCCGTAAGTTTACGCAGCGCTTGCGACATCAGACGCGCTTGCAAACCGACGTGTGCATCGCCCATGTCGCCTTCAAGTTCCGCTTTCGTGACGAGCGCGGCGACCGAGTCGACGACGATCACGTCGACGGCATTGCTGCGCACGAGCATCTCGGCGATGTCCAGTGCTTGTTCGCCGGTGTCGGGCTGAGAGACGAGCAGGCTGTCGAGGTCGACGCCGAGCGCAGCGGCATAATTCGGATCGAGAGCATGTTCGACGTCGATGAACGCCGCGGTGCCGCCGGTTTTCTGCGCTTCCGCAATTGCGTGCAGCGCAAGCGTCGTCTTACCGCTGGATTCCGGACCGTAGATTTCGATGATGCGTCCGCGTGGAAATCCGCCGACGCCGAGCGCCAAGTCGAGCGCGATCGACCCCGAACCGACGACATCGAACGACATCTTTTCGCTAAACTCGCCCATTCGCATGATCGAGCCTTTTCCGAATTGCCGCTCGATTTGTGCGAGGGCGTTGCTAAGGGCTACCTGCCGTTCATCCTGCGCTGCCATTACTCTCTCCTAAAATTTATGCGTACGTTATTTAGTATCACTCTATCGGCCGGACATGCCAACGGGGTGGCATTACATTCTTCGACAAGCTCAGAATGACGAGTCCTCGAAAAGGGCCTCGATGAACTCGGAAGGCACGAACGGCCGCAGCGCGTCCGCCGATTCACCCAAGCCCACGAACTTGATCGGAATTTCCAACGTGTCGACGATGGCGACGAGCACGCCGCCTTTCGCCGTCGAGTCGAGTTTCGTAACGACGACGCCCGTAAGCGCGGTCGCTTCGTTAAAGAGCTTCGCTTGCGAGATGGCGTTTTGTCCCGTTGTTCCATCGAGCACGAGCAACGTCTCTTCCGGCGGTCTGCCCATCTCGCGCTCGATGATGCGCCGCATCTTTTTGAGCTCTTCCATGAGATTGGTTTTCGTTTGCAGCCGGCCCGCGGTATCGATGATGATGACGTCGCTTCCGCGCGCTTTGCCGGCTTGCACGCCGTCGAACACGACCGACGCGGGATCCGCGCCCTCTTTCCCGCGCACGAAACCTGCGCCGCTTCGCTCGGCCCAAATCGCGAGCTGTTCCGCTGCCGCCGCGCGAAACGTATCGGCAGCAACGAGCGTCACCCTTTTGCCTTGCGAGCGCAGACGCGTTGCGAGTTTGCCGATCGTCGTGGTTTTGCCGCTGCCGTTCACGCCCACTACGAGAATCACCGAAGGCTGGTTCACAATGTTGAGATCCGCACCGGGCAGCGTCAAAAACCGCTCGACGTCTTTTTGAAAGCGCGCGACGATTTGATCGGACGTCCGCCACAGCTCTTGCTTGGCGACGGTTTTAAGGCCGCCGACGATCTTGTCCGTGGTTGGAACGCCGAAATCGGCTAAGAGCAGCAGCTCCTCGAGTTCATCCCAGACCTCAGGGGTGATGGGTTTGCGGGCACGCCCGAGCGCTTGAACGCCGGCGAGCGTATCGCGTGCTTTGCCGAACGAGGCCTTGAGTTTGGCGAAAAAGCTCATTCGGGTATTGTCCCTTCCCGTTCGGTAATCGAACTCCTGTTCGATTCGGAGTGCAGCGCAAGCATAGCAACGCGCCAATTCTTAAAACCTTAGTTGACAGTGGCCCCGCAAAGCTGTACGTTGCAACTAATACTTTAGGAGCTGAGTCTCGCACATGCTTCGCGGTCATATCACTCTCGCGGTTACTGCGATTACCCTGCTTGCGCTGTCCTCAAGACCGGCAAATGCAGTGGCGCTTCCGGCCAGCTTCATCGGCGAGGTGCATATTCCGCAAACCAACTCGCCCCCGCCGATCGACGGAAATCTCGATAATCCCGCCTGGAAAAATGCCGCCGTCGTTCAGCTTTCTTATAATTTGCGCGAACACAGATCGGCTGCCGATAAAACAACCGACTACGTTCTCACCGATGGAACGTATGTTTACATCGGCGTTCGTGCGCAGCAAAACGCACCGGTTCGCGCGCTGCAGCACACGAACGACGTCGGCGTAGATACCGACGATGAGGTGCAAGTCGATCTGTGGCCAAACGGCACCGCGGGTTTCCGCTACATCTTCATCACAACGGCGCTGGGCACGCATTATCAATTTTCGTCGGAGAACAATTCATACGATCCGACGTGGTGGTCGGTGGGAAAGATCGTTCCCGGCGGCTTTACCGTGACGATGAAGATTCCGCTCGGCGTCATGCACGGTTCGGGTTCCGGAACCTGGCGCGTGCAGTTTGCGCGCCTCGTCATGGCGACGAATGACGATCTCGTCTGGAGTTACGGACCTGCACAGCAGAATCACAACGACGTGAATTACGCGGGCGTCGCAGATGGTCTACCAAAAGTTGCGGCGCAGCGGCCTTCGCCGCGCGCAGGCGTGTACGCGCTGGGCGCGATCGCCGGACGCTCCGCCGGTGGAAGCACATCGCGCGCCGGCGTCGATCTTTCCGTGCCGGTCGGCGCCGGAACTTCATTCGTCGGGACGATTCATCCAGATTATTCAAATGTCGAGATCGATCAGCAAACGATCTCACCGACCGCGTTTCCTCGTCTGTTCAACGACGTTCGGCCGTTCTTCACGCAAGGTGCAAACTTTTACAACACCACGCCGAACTGCCCCGATTGTCCCGGCACGCAACTCTATACGCTGAATATTCCGACACCGCGCGACGGCTACGCTATCGAAGGCCAGCACGGACTTTTTAGTTACGCCGGCTTCGATGCGGTCGGCGTTGCGCGAACCGACACAGCGCAAGTAGTAAATTACACGTCGCTCAATCAGCAGAATCTCGCGACGATACAACGAGTCACAACCGGCACGCCGAGCTTGCAAGACGCATCGGTCAACGTCAGCTACACGCACGACAATTTGAAGAATTTTTCGTCTTGGATCCGGTACGCGACGGACTCCGGCACGAACGTCTTAGCCGGCAATCGCGCACAGCGCTATGAAACGGGCGTGAACTTCTATACGCCCACCAGTTCCGTCGCGTTAGGGCTGCGCAAGGTCGGACAGTATTTCAATCCGGTCGACGGCCTCATCTTCCAGCCCGATATCGCCGGATATTACGTCAACGTTTCAAAGCAGCTGAAGTATGCGTCGACTGCGCCCATCAAAGAGGTCGACGTGTTCGCCGACCTCAACCGTTTCCACGGCCACACCGACGGGTTGGATCAAACAAACAACCTGCTGCAGGTCGCGATAACGACGCGCAAACTTTTTAGGATTCAAGTGCAAACCGGTTCCGCGTACACGCGTTTCTCGAACGGAATCTTTTCACCCATTACGCAAAACGGCATCACACTGACGAGCGACTACGGCAGCGCCACGCCGGCGAGCATTTCATTTACCACCGGACGCTTCGGACCGGGACGGCTAAACTCGTGGGCTCGAAGTGCGACGCTCCGCGCCGGCGAGCGCGGTTCGTTTACGATCGAAGCGGATGACACCGATCAGCACACGGATCAGGGCGGACGTTTCGTGCAATGGCTGGAGCGAGCCAGCTTTGCTTACCAGGTCAGCCGCGACTCGTCTTTGGCTTTGGGCGTGCGCCGCATCATCGGCGTGTCTCCCGAGCTCGACGTGCCTCAGCAATTTATCAGCGCGTGGAACATTTCGGCAGCGTTTCACCGCAAAGTTCCGGGCGGCGAAGTCTACATCGTGTACGGCGATGCAGCGACGCTCTCGACGGTTCCGCAGTTCATCGTGAAATTCATCAAGTACGTGGGCGCGGATAAGGGCACCTAAGCCTATTTCTAATGTACAATTGAAGACGGCGGACTTGCGACAAAAGTGGCATGCTGGAGATCGCACGCCGTCACAATAGGGGTTACCTTATGCTGCGCTTAGCCGAGTTCCAGGTGCGATTGCTGCTCTGCCGGCCGGATAGGAAAGAGCCGGTAGACGGATATGCATCGATGCGATGGCGCTGGAACTGCGGCTGCACCGCTGTGCCCGACAGGCAACAGAAGTATCTCGTGGCTGCTTGCGGTTATCACCTCACGCTGCTCGAGCACGTCTCCGAAGACGAAGAGCGGCAGTACGACGGCGTAACGGGCGAGGACATTCTTTTCCCCCGCGCGCTGTAGTAGATCGATCGCTAGCGGCTATGGCTGCGCTTAGCCGCCTCGGCATCGACCCGAAAAACGTACGCGAGCACTTCCGCTACGACCGCATAGAGCTCGCGTGGAATCGATTCCGTCAACTCTAACCGCGAGAGCGCTTCAACGAGCTGCGCGTCCTCATGCAGCGGCACGCCGTGCTCCTTTGCGACGCGAAGGATCTCTTCTGCCATAAGGCCGCGTCCGACTGCGACAACTTGCGGCGCTTCATGTCCGACCGGATCGTATTTGAGCGCGGCAGCTGCGGGCCGTGGCGCGACTTTTTTGCGGAAGTCGTAGAAGCGGCCGTTCATGCGCGTAAATCCAATCGCTCGGCACCGTGTTTTTGCACGTCACGCGTTGCCGCTGTCGCGCGCTTTTCCGGCTTGAGCGCCTGCGCGCTCGCCGACGTTACGCGGTAGCGCAGATCTTCAAGGCGCGAGCGCAGCGAACTGAGCGTATCGGAAAAGCGCGCAGCCGCGCCTTGCTGCTCGGTCTTCACGTTGACTTTTACGGCGCGACCCGTACTCTCCAAATCGATCGCAATGGTGCCTAAGTTTGCCGTATCGAGTACGAATGCGACGTGGAAATTGTCCGCGTCCAGTTTTGCACCGCGGGAGTGCGCGTCGCGGCTGATGCGCACGTATGCCGGTTTCCCGCCTTCGTGATAAAACGCCGGTAATGCAAATGCGATAGAACCGGGGTCTTGCGCATTCGCGGAGAGCACGTTCATTTGCGTACCGGTCAGCGTGATCAGCGTTTCGTTCAGCGCCTGCGTCAGCGTCGGCGTTCGCGCGAATTGCGGATCGCGGAGCAACGAAAGGACAAGCGACTTGAGATCGTGCTGTGCGGCCGCCGAACGCTCCGCGATGTGTGCTTGGACCACAGGTTGTGAGGGCGGCACTGTATGAAGCGCGCCGCCACGTGGCGGCGATGGTGCAGGTGCACTCGCACGCGCAACCATGGGTTGATCTTGCGCTTGCGAAGCGCTTTGCGTTTGAGGCTGCGGCGGCTGTTGCGCTTGCGCATCTACAATCACGCGCAGCAATTGTTGAATCTTCGTTTCTGCACCCTCGATGACGTGCGAAACGTATGCCGAGATCTGCGCGGGCAACGTCTCGGCGTTCGCCGGGTTCATGCGCGCCGTAAATGCGATGAGCGTGCGTAACGTCGGGATGCGTGCGTCGTTTGTATCGCGTGGAAGCGCAGATTCAAGCCGCTGCAACACGCTTGGAAGGCGCACTGGCGCTTGCGGTGCGATTGCGGCCGCCGTACGCGTGAACGGCGTATCGGGAAGGCGGATCGCTTTCAATAAATCGCCGGCAGTGCGAATGACGCGCTGCGCTACCGTCGCGCGCGGCGCCGGTGCGGTAGTAGGCTGCGCTAGAGGTGCTGCACTTTGCGCGCGATTCGCGAGAGCGGGCCGGATCGATGCGGCAAGCAAAACTTCACGCGGCAGCGCAACACGCGTTGCGGGAGCTGCGGGCGCGTTTTGTCCTGCGGATGGAGGCGGTTTCTGCTCTACGGTTTCAGGTGCGAGGCGGGGAGTCACTGCGGATTGCGGTTGTTGCGCGGGCGAACTCCGTGTCGATTCCAACTCGACTGTGCGAACCGGATTCTGCGGATCGTATAGACCGAGATTTCGCACGACGATCCGGTTGCCTGAGAATCCGCTCACCTGCAGAACAAGCGTTTCTCCGGGACGCACGTCTGGTGGAAGCTGCGCAGGAATTTGCCGCCCGAATATTTCGAGCAGATCGTGGCCGTTCTGAGGCGGAAGCACAGTCGCGGTGAGCAGATCGCCGATCGAGAGCTGCGCTTGCAGCACCTCGGCCGGCACGCCGATATCAAGAGCGGCTTCGATAAAGGCCAACTCGGCCGCCGCGACTGCATTGTTGGACAAGGCAAAGGTCAGCGGATCGAAACCAGCCATGAACTACGCCGTGACGTCTATGAAGTGCTCGCCCTCGCCGGCAAGCCCGAGCGGCCCCGTCGGCGCGGCCTCATTCTCGTAGGGGTTCTGCTTGCGCTGTCCCGATTGGCGTCGGAATCCGTCTTCGGCCGGATCGCGTTCCTCGCGCGGTCGAATCCTGTGGCCCTCCGCCCGCTGGGGAGCGTCGACGTGCTCTTCGCGCTGCTGCACTTCGGCGGCAAACGCGGCTTGAGCGGCCTGTTGGGCTGCCTGCGGCGCCTCTTGGGCACGGCTAACCACGGCCGCGTTCTGCGGAGCAGCCGTGTATGCAAGCTGCAAGTCGACCGGTCTGATGGCCATGGGTAAGGGCACGCCTTCTCGGAGAGTGGCCTAGCGCCCTTGGCAACGTGCGCTTTTAGCCGGCTCTTCCTATAGTGGGGTTATCGGCTCCGGTAGGGCTTTTCCGTAAGTATTTTTGCTTGACGTTCGGGTCGCCCTCACGATAGCCGAGGTCGGCGCGCAACTCGCGCAGTTTCTGGCGCAGATGGATCACGGCTTGCGCGTGAATCTGCGAAACGCGCGACTCCGAAACGTTGAGCGCGCTTTTTATTTCTTTCAGTGTGAGTCCGTCGAAATAGTATAGCGAAATGACGGTGCGTTCTTGGGGCGGCAGCTCTTCGACTGCGGTCACCAACGCGCCGCGAATCTCGCGAGCCTCGACGGCGCTTGTGACGTCGTTGTCCGAGTCTTTCAGCGTGTCGACCAGCGGAATCTCATAGCCTTTTTCGTTCGGCAAGAACTCTTCGAGTGAGAGTACCGCGGTGCCGCGAACGCGCTGCATCAGCGTGTCGAGCTCTTTCACGGAGATTCCCAGCTTGCCCGCGAGCTCTTCTTCAGTGGGCACACGGCCGAACTCAGCTTCGAGTTGTTGATACGCGCGTTCGAGTTCGCGCGCCCGCTGACGGACTGCGCGCGGCACCCAATCGAGAGAACGCAAAGCATCCAAGATGGCGCCGTTTATGCGGGTGATAGCGTAGGTCTCGAATTTCACGCCCCGCGCATCGTCATATTTTTCGATGGCGTCGATGAGGCCGAGGATTCCATCGTTGATGAGGTCGTTGAGTTCGACGTTCGGAGGGAGGTTGACGGAGATGCGTCCCGCCACGTACTTGACTAGGTGCAAGTACTTGTGAACGATCTCTTCTCGCGTTAGTTCGACGCCGCCAATAACATAGCGGTGCGAACTTCGGTTCAGCCTCAATGCACGCTCCGTAGTCGGTGCTGTCGTTCCGGGTTGTATTGCCCGTGCGCAGCTACGCTCCTGGCAAAGGGCTGGGGACAGAGCCTAGTTTGCGTTAAGAGCGTGCGAAGGAAGTGTTCGTTAGTTCGCAGAGCGCGGAAGCAATCTCTTGTAACGGCAGGACACGGTCCACAAGTCCCGCTTGTGCGGCAGCACGCGGCATGCCGTAGACGACGGAGGTATCTGCGTCCTGACCCACCACATAGCCTCCGGAATCTTTGACTTTGCGTAAGCCTACAATGCCGTCCTGACCCATTCCGGTAAGGATGGCGGCAAGCGTCGCGGATCCAAACATCTCGGCTACCGAGGCTGTCATCACGTCGACGCTCGGCACGTGCAGCGAACGGCCGTTATCGTTCGTAAGTACCACCTCCACGTCACCGGAGCCGGCACGCCGCAGCACCAAATGCTTTCCGGCGGGCGCGATAATCGCTTGCCCATTGCGCAGCACCATTCCATCGGCGCCCTCGAAGACTGCAATTTCGCTTGCTGCATTTAATCGATTCGCAAGCGGCCTCGTGAAGCCCGGCGGCATGTGCTGCACGATGACGATCGGTGTTGAAAACGCCTTTGGAAGCGCCGGAATGATACGGGAGAGCGCGACTGGACCGCCGGTAGACGTGCCGATAGCCACGCAGTCGAAGCCTTCGCGCCGCACGCGCGGCGGCGCCGGTTCGGTGAGCGGCGGTAAACTGACTTTCGGACGAATTGCGGCGCGCCGTGCTCCGCGTTTAGCAAAAACGCGCACCTTTGCAACGAGATCGCGCGCAACCTCGCTGATGTTGACGTACGCACCATCCGGTTTAGGAATGAAATCGACCGCACCCAATTCCAAGGCGCGAAAGGTTGTCTCGGCTCCCTCTTGCGTAAGCGAGCTTACCATGATTACCGGAACGTCGGCGTTCGCAGCGATCTCGCGCACGGCTTCGAGTCCACCCATTCCCGGCATTTCAACATCCATCGTTACGACGTCGGGTTTGAGTTGCTGCGCTTTGACGATCGCTTCCTCACCGTTGCGCGCGGTTCCGCAGACGACGATGTCTTGCTCGCCTTCGAGCATTTTCGTGATCGCAAGGCGCATAAACGCGGAATCGTCGACGACCAGAACGCTAATCATCGCCTTTTAACCTGTAATAAATGGCGTTCGGCGTGACGACCGGATCGTAGCGGTCGGTAAGCCGCATGATGGATTCCGCATGCCCTAAAAAGAGAAAGCCACGAGGGCGAAGCGCATTTGCAAACGCTTCAACGACGCGCTTCTGCGTGGGCTTGTCGAAATAGATCAGCACGTTGCGGCAAAAAATCGCGTCGAACGGGCCGGTTCGCGATACGGCTTGTTCGTCCAGCAAATTGATCCGGCTAAACTCCACCATCCGTTTTATTTCATCGGAAATTAGGAAGCCGCCCTGAAAGGGCCGAAAGTACTTTTGGATGAGCTCCGGCGGCGTTGCGCGGAAGCTCAGCTCGCGGTAGAAACCTTCGCCGCATTTTGCCAGCGCCCGTGGCGAGAGGTCGCTCGCGCGAATCTGCACTTGCGAGGGTGAGATACGCCTGCCCTGGAGCAGGGCCATCGCCAGAGAAAACGGCTCCTCACCTGTCGAGCACGCAGAGGACCATACGCGTAGTTTTCCGCCGCTTTTGAGCGCCTCGTCCACGACGTCTTTGGCAAGCACGTCGAGTTGCGAGCGCTCGCGAAAGAAATACGTCTCGTTGTTCGACAGCACCGACGCCAGCTCGTCCCATTCATTCTGCCGATCGGGATGCGTGTTGAGAAAGCGGTAATACGCGTTAAAATCCGAGAGGCTGCATTTTACAAGCCGCGTTTGCAGCCGGCTCTGCAGCAAAAACTGCTTTGTGTCGTCGTAGTAAATGCCGAACCGCTCGCGAATCGCATCGCGCAGTTGCCGGAACTCCGTTTCCGAGATCGGTACTAACAACTATTAGAAGCTTTCGCCGGTTCAACAAGCGCGAGCGCGAAGCGCGAAGCGCAAGGCTTGGCCGTAGAGATAGAGGCGGTCGAGCATCGTGCGTTCGTGGTCTTCTCGCTGGAGAATATCGGCAAAACGCGGCGACTTCGAGAGTTGATCGAAGAGAAGCGCGTAGCGTCCGGGACGCTTCTCGAGATAGCGCATGAGCTGCGCCCGATGGCGCAAACGCCGGTAAAAGCGCCGTTTCACCGCATCTTCGTATTGCACGTGCGCTTCGCGCGGAGCGCACTTCGAAACGGCGTCCGCCGCAAAGCGTCCGCTCATCGCCGCTTCGTAGATCCCTTCGCCATTGGTTGCGTCCACGAGTCCTGCCGCCGTTCCGCCCACCATCGCACCGGGGCCGGCGATCGCGGGCCTGGGCTCGGCACCATATAAAAGATGACCTTCCGTTTTAATGGTATGCGGAACGCCGGGGTACAGGCGCGCTTCGATTCGCTTCGTAAAGCGATCCAGTTCGTCTCGAAGCATCGCGCCCTGCATCTTCCCCATCACACCCAAACCGATCGCGAGATGATCGCGCTTGGGAAACATCCACGCCACCGTCATGCGCCCGTCTTGCGTGGGGAAGTAATGCATCTCCAACGTTTGATACGCAATTGCGGCGGCGGGCCGTTCCAAATACACGCGGTATTGCAGCGTGGTGACCAATCCGTTCTGCCATTCATCGTAGGCGAACTCGCTCTGTTCGAGTTTCGCGGTCGACCCTTGCGCTAAGAAGACATTTCGCGCGGCGATCTCTTTGCGTTCGCCGTTCTGCAAGTCCGCGTACTCGACGATGATACGCTCGCCGTCGCGCCGCAGCGATCGGAAGAGGGAGGAGGTGCGAACGTTGGCGCCTTCACGGCGCGCGAGATCCGCGATCGTGCCATCCAGCTCTTCCCTCGTCGTCGTATGGCCGGGGCCGAAAAAGACTTCGTATTCGCGAAAGTCGAGATCGAAAAGCGCTAAGCGCGGCGTATCGCAATGAACGATCGATCGCGGGACGTCGAACGTCTCGCAGAACCCAGGCCGCAACCCTGCAGCGCATACGCGCTTGGCGCCGACGACGCTGTCTTTGTCGAGTACGACGGTTTCAACGCCCGCGCGCGATGCTTCGCGAGCGGCGACGCCGCCCGCCGGCCCGCAGCCAACGACGAGAAACTCGACTTCCTCGATCATGAGCGTTCCCTGCGCCTCGGCGCCATCCGGTCCCTTGTGATCGTGATAGCTTCGGCCCTTGACAGCGCTCCGGCACGCGTATGTAGTGACACCATGGACGACGCGACGCGCTTGGAGCGGCTTCTGTGCGACACGCTCCTTCGCTTTTGGAACTCGGCCATCCGTGATGAGCGCGGAGGCTACCGGCTCAACCACGATCGTTTTTGCGTTTGGCAAGGGCCCGCGCCTAAGGCGCTGGTGACGCAAGCACGCACACTCTGGTTCTTCTCTCGTTTATGTTCCTCGCAGTTCGGAACGCCGGAACACGAACGCTGCGCGCATCACGGCTTTGAGTTTTTAACCGCGCGCATGCTGGACCACGCGCACGGCGGATTTTTCTGGGAAGTCGACGACACCGGAACGCAGGTAACAAAGCCCGCAAAACATTTATACGCTCAAGCCTTCGCGTTGTATGCACTGAGTGAATATGCCGCAGCGTTCGATGACGAACGCGCGCGCGCCTTAGCAAACGATCTGTTCGCACTTATCGATAGCAAAGCACGCGATGCTGAATACGGGGGATACGTAGAGTGCTTTAGCCGCGATTGGCAATCCCCGGCAGCATCCGGGTATTTGGGCGCCGATCCGCCGCTGAAACTGCTCAACACACATCTGCACCTGCTTGAGGCCATGACGCGCTATTATGAAGACAGCGGCAACCCCGCGGCTCGGGAACGCGTTATCGAGCTGATCGTTATTCTTACGAATGCCGTCGTGCGCATGGAGAACTCATCGTGCACGGACGTTCACAGGCGCGATTGGAGTCCCGTGCTCGATGGTTCAGCGGCGCAAGTTTCGTATGGGCACGATCTGGAGTTGGGTTGGATGTTGCTTAAAGCGTGTAAGGCGGTTGAGATGCCGCAATACCCGCTGCACAATCTCGTGCGTTCCATAACTGACTCGGCACTCGCGTTCGGTTTCGATCGAAAGCACGGCGGATTTTACCACACAGGTCCACTAGGCAAGCCGGCTCGCGACCGCAGTAAAGTGTGGTGGGTGCAAGCCGAAGCGCTGCTCGCGCTCGCTTCGCTGTGGCGACTTACGTCGGAAGAGCGTTACCGGGCAGCGTTTTCGCGGACCCTGGACTGGATTTGGAAACGTCAGGCCGATTGGGAGTACGGTGAATGGTTCGCACGCATTGAGCGCGGCCGCGCGATGCATCAAAAAGCCGGAGCCTGGAAAGGCCCTTACCATCAGGGCCGCGCGCTGCTGGAATGCTTGGCACTCTTGCGAGGCGATTGAGAATGCTACGGGAAACACTCGAGCGCTATGCCTATCCCCACGCCTAAAAACTATCTGCACCTTCCGCTCGGCGATAAGGTTCCCGATGAGATAAATGTCGTCGTGGAGATCCCGGAGCGCTCGCGCAACAAGTACGAATACGACAAATCGCTTGATATCTTCCGGCTCGACCGCGCTCTGCATTCTCCGATCTTCTATCCGGGCGACTACGGCTTCGCGCCGCAGACGCTCGCGCTCGACGGCGATCCGCTCGATATTCTCATTCTCACGATCGAACCGACGTTTGCCGGATGCTTGGTCGTCGCACGCCCCATTGGCATTCTCAAGATGCTTGACGAAGGCAAAGAAGACGACAAGGTCCTTGCCGTGCCGGTTGGTGAGCCGTCGTTCGACGGTATTCACAACTACACGCAAATCTTTCCGCACACGATCCGCAAAATTCAGCACTTCTTCGAGACGTACAAGTTGCTCGAGGGCAAGAAAACCTCGACCGGCGGCTGGGAAGACGCGGCCTCTGCGCGCCGAGTGATCCAAGAGTCGTATGCACGCTTTAAAGAGCAGGAAGCCGCCCCGGTATAGCGCAATCCGAGCGTCCAATACCCGCCCCACGCTGAGGCGGGCTATTTACTGCACTTACCCGTAAGGAATTGCATGACTTCAGAGAGTGGGATTGGTACCCAGCTCGCCATCTATTTGGGCGTGGGCGCCGGGGTGTTGGCCATTCTATATGGCCTCTACCTTATAAGCTGGGTGATGCGGCAGCCCGCCGGCAACGCGCGGATGCAAGAAATCGCCGCCGCTATCCAAGAGGGCGCAATGGCGTTCCTCAAGCGCCAGTACACGACGGTGGCAATCGTCGCGGTTGTTTTGTTTATCGTAATTTGGATCGGATTGGGCTGGCAGCCCGCCGTCGGATTTTTGATCGGCGCAGTTCTATCGGGCGCCGCCGGTTTCATCGGAATGACGGTTTCCGTGCGTGCGAACGTACGCACTGCCGAAGCTGCGCGCGGTGGACTCAGCCCTGCGCTGCACGTCGCATTTCGCGGCGGTGCGATCACCGGACTCTTGGTGGTCGGCCTAGGCATTATCGCCGTTGCCGGATACTACTGGATTCTGCTTGCGGTGAATCAAGGCGATCAAGCCAAGTCGCTCGGCGCAATGATCGGGCTCGCGTTCGGATGTTCGCTCATCTCGGTGTTCGCGCGTTTAGGCGGCGGTATTTATACGAAAGCCGCCGACGTCGGTGCCGATTTGGTCGGCAAAGTGGAAGCCGGCATTCCGGAAGACGATCCACGCAATCCCGCCGTCATCGCAGATAACGTCGGCGATAACGTCGGCGACTGCGCCGGCATGGCCGCGGACTTGTTCGAAACCTACGTTGTTACAACTGTCGCCGCGATGCTGCTCGGCAATCTTATCCTCGGAAGCATTCCGACCGCGACGACGTTCCCGATCGTCCTTGGCGCTATCTCCATCATCGCATCGATCGTGGGCACGCTGTTCGTCGGTGTCGGTACAGTCAATCGTGCGAAAATCATGAACTCGCTGTACGTCGGCCTCGGCGTCGCGGGCGTTCTCTCTGCCGGCGTGTTCTACTGGATCACGGTCAAACAGTTCGGCGGCGCGGGCATTCACGTAGACGGCCGCACCGAAAGCGCTGCAGCAATTTGGGGCTGCGCAGCCATCGGTCTTGCGATCACCGGTCTGATCACGTGGATTACCGAGTACTACACGGGCACTCAATTCTCGCCGGTAAAGCGCATCGCTAACGCGTCCATCACGGGGCACGCGACGAACATCATCAGCGGGCTTGCGGTGTCGATGCAGGCTACCGCGCTGCCGGGTATCGTTATCGTCGCCGGCATTTTGTTCTCGTACTCGCTTGCCGGACTGTATGGCGTCGGCATCGCCGTCATGGCGATGCTTTCGATGGCCGGCATCGTCGTTGCGATCGATTCGTTCGGACCGATCACCGACAATGCGGGCGGCATCGCCGAAATGGCCGAACTCCCGGACGACGTTCGCAATGTCACGGATCCGCTCGACGCCGTCGGCAATACGACGAAAGCGGTTACGAAGGGCTATGCAATCGGCTCCGCGGGACTTGCCGCAATCGTGCTGTTCGCGTCGTTCCTGCAAGAGCTCGCCAACCATTGCTCGGCGCCGGGGATGCATTGCCCGGCGAATTTGCAAGGCGAATTCATTATCAGCAATCCGTTCGTGTTGTCGGGCTTGTTGATCGGCGGTTTGCTGCCGTTCTTCTTCTCATCGCTCTCGATGGAAGCGGTCGGGCGCGCCGGCGGCAAAGTTGTTGAAAACGTGCGCATGCAGTTCAAGAACAATCCGGGCATCATGGCGGGAACCGCGCGACCCGATTATGCATCGACCGTGGATATCGTTACGCGTGCAGCGCTCAAGGAGATGGTGCTTCCCGCACTGATTCCGGTTGGCGTTCCTGTCGTGGTTGTGATCCTTGGCGCGATTCACGTCTTCCCCGGTATTTCGGCCGCACAAATCATGGGCGGCATTCTGGTCGGCGCAATCGTCACCGGTCTGTTCCTTGCAATTGCAATGACGAGCGGCGGCGGCGCGTGGGACAACGCGAAGAAGTACATCGAGGACGGACACAACGGCGGCAAAGGTTCGGACGCGCACAAAGCTGCGGTTACGGGCGACACCGTCGGCGATCCGTACAAAGACACCGCGGGTCCGGCAATCAACCCGATGATCAAGGTGCTGAATATCGTGGCACTGCTTCTTGTTGCGTTCATGATTCACTGACAACTAAGGCGAGCAAGCCCTAAGACGGCGGCGCGGGACAACCGTGCCGCCGTTTTCGTTATAGCGGCAGAGAGGAATAGTCACTGCATGAACCGCTTTCTTGCCCTGGTCTCCGCCGCCGTGCTCGCCCTCGGCTGTATAACGCCTGCCTTAGCCTACACGGACGAGGAAAACACGGAGTTGCAAATCGGACAGCAAGAGTACCAGCAACTCCAACAAAAGGGCGAGATCATTCGCAGCTCGCCGTATTACGCCACGCTGAACTCGATAGCCGCACGGATCAAGCCCGTGGCGGATCAAAAGTACTTCGTGCCTTTTCACTTCTTGTTGGTGCACGAAAGCCAGCCGAATGCGTTCTCCGTGCCGGGCGGAAATGTCTACGTTACCGATTCGATGATGAGCTTCGTCAAAAACAAGGAAGAGTTGGCCGGCGTGCTCTGCCACGAAGTCTCGCACGACATCCATCACGACGTGTACAACCTGTACGTGAAGGACCAGCGGCTTTCACTCTACGCCGGTCTCGCATCGCTGCTGCTCGGACGAAACAGCGGCCTGATTAATAGCGGCATCAATCTGCTTGCGAATCTGCAGGCAATGCACTTTTCGCGCGACGTCGAACATAACGCCGATCACACCGGGGCTTATATCTGCGCGCAATCGGGCATCACGCCGTACGGAATGGTTTGGCTGATGCAGCAGTTCGAAGCAAATCCATCGGGCAGTCCGCCGGAGTTTCTCTCCGATCACCCAAGCGACAGCCATCGCGTTCAAGCGCTGCAGGATGAATTCGCAGCGGATCCGGCAACGTTCGGAAAGTTCAATCCCGACATCGCGTGCTCGACACCGATTGTGTCGTCGAGTTGGAATAACCAACTCAGAGGCGGTTGCGGACGTCGTCAATCGCAGCAAGTCGGCTACCGCCCGCGGCACTCTTCCGGTATCCGGCATATCGCTCCGGTTAAAGCATCCGCGAAACCCAGGTGTCCGTCGAACTGGAAGTACTGTTAGGGTTCTCGTACGGCGAGCGCAGCAAAAAAGTCGAGCCTGCAGAGCCCCATGGTGCCGTGGGGACTGATCGCGCTTACTATTACGACCGGCACCGTGGACGCTGTCAGCTATTTACGGCTCGGGCATGTCTTCGTGGCAAACATGACGGGAAACGTCGTCTTTCTCGGGTTCGCCGCTGCAGGCGCGCACGACATCTCCGCTTCAGGCTCGCTCGTTGCGATGGCAGCGTTCCTCGCGGGCGCATTCGGCGGCGGCAGGCTGATGCGGCGCTCTAGGAACGATCCGCACTTACTTCTGCAAGCCACCGTGGCAAAGTTCTGGTTGAGCGTAGCCGCGCTTGCAGTTGCGATTTTCTTCACCGTGCGCATCGGAACGGCGCCGGCGTACGCGCTTACGGCATTACTCGGCCTGGCTACCGGTTTGCAGAACGCCGCCGTTCGCAAGATTGCCATAGCGGATTTCACAACGACGGTGTTGACGATGACCCTCACCGGCATTGCTGCAGACTTTGCTGCCGGCGCAGATGCGAAGATACCGCGCCGTTTGACATCTGTAGTATCGATGTTTGGCGGTGCACTGCTCGGCGCTGCTTTGGTGCTGCGCGGCGGTCTTGTGCCGGCGCTACTAGCGGTTGTGCTGCTTTTCGGAACGTCGATGGTTCTCGTTGCGATTACGTACGCTCGAACGCAGAAATCTTACGCATCTTCCTGAGGAACGGGTGCGTCTTTTTCAATCAAGCCTTCAGATCGCAGATCCGACCAGAATGCTTGCGGAATCTTGGTCTTGAGCGACGTGTAATCGGCGAGGACCTGCTGTGCGCTCGAGCAGCCTACAACGAGCGCCACAGCAACATCGGGCGCGCCGGAGAACTGTAATGCCGCTGTCCGCAAGTCCACGCCGTGCCGCGCAGCAATAGCTCGCAGCCGCTCCCGCTTTTCAATCGCCTCAGCGGGAATCTTATAATTGTCCTTGCCGTAATTAAAGCGCGCACTGCCACTAATAAAACCTGCGTTGAGCGCCGAGCCGACGACAAACGCCATTCCTTGCTCGCGCGCCTTTGGAAACACCTGATGCAACGCGTTCTCATGATCGATCAACGAATATTGACGTGCCAAGAGACACACGTTCGCATCGGCGGCCTCCATCAGTTTGAGAATCGGTTCGGGCGAGTTGACGCCAAGGCCCCAAGCTCGGATCGTGCCCTCATCGCGCATCTTGCTGAGTGCTGGAAAAGCGCCTTTACGCGCGATCTCGAATTGCACTTCCCACGGTCCCGGCAGCCACGGATTATCCGGTGAGAGATCGTGAACGAAGACGACGTCGAGCGCGTCGACGCCTAAACGCTGCAGACTATCTTCGATAGACCGCTTAACGCCGTCTGCGGTGTAATCATAGCGGAGATTATTTGGCGAGGTTGTGAATGGAAAATATTCCTTCGCGTTGTTCTTACGCGAGGCCGTGAGCAGCTTACCAACTTTTGAAGAGAGGACGTACTCGCTTCGCGTTTGATCGTGCAAAAAGCTGCCGAGGCGCCGTTCAGCAAGTCCTAGACCGTACCATGGCGAGGTGTCGTAGTAGCGCACGCCCGCGTTCCATGCGGCTTCGATCGTTGCGTACGCATCTTCATCGGTTACATAGGCGAACTCGTTGCCGAACGGAACCCCGCCGAGGCCAAACGTTTTTCCCGAAAAGATTTCAGCAACGTTCATGCTGTTGGCTTAGGCCGGCTGCGGTTGTTGCACGAGTTGGCGGTACTTCGCGTAAATCATGAAACATGACGTGATGAGCGCGGCAACGGCGAACGCCAGCAGCCCGTCGCCCCAAATGCTAGCACCGCTTTGCGCGCCAGGCAACAAATAGCGCACGAGCGCGCGTCCGAGTAAAGCAACAATCCAGACGGCGATGATGACCGGCGAACTGTGGACGTACATAACGCCGGGGCGTTCCGTCGGCTTGACCTCGCTGTGACGGCCGCGCAAAATCCCGAGCGGTACGCCCAGCGCCGCACCGGCGATCAGCACTGCGGCGATTTGCCACGCCGGCGGCGGAATTTGCCCCAGCGCAATCTGCGCGAAATTCGCAGACCAAACGACAAAACCCGTGAGAACGAGCAGCAGTACCGGCCGGAACCACAATCCAAAAACCGTAGTGCGCTGCGGGCGCGACATGCGCCACACGAAGAGCGCAATCACAACGGCGTAAATCAGCAGCGTCATGGTGACTGGCGGTTGGTGCGCGGTTGCGTTCATTCCGTACCTCTCTATCAAAAGCAAGAGAGACGAGCGCATAACTCGTCTCCCGCGCTTTCGTCGATACCGGCCTGGCTACATCTTGCCGACAGCGGTCATGGTCATCGGACCGTTGCCTTCGATTTGGATGATCGTTGGAATCTTGGTCATTGCAGAATGATGCATGCCTGCGGGGACCGAGACGAACGTTCCGGGTCCTAGCTCTTTCATGTTGGCGGGGTCGGCTTTGTCGCCCATACCGACCCACAGCGCACCGGAGATAACGGTGACATTTTCCGTATCGCCGTGATAATGCGCCGGAACATTCGTATTTGCCGGAATCTTCACGCGAACGATATACGGACCGGCTTTTGTGGGGTCGCCGTACAGCACCGCGATGTCTACGCCTTTCATCATTCCGGTACCGGGCGTCCACTTTGCGTTGTCTAACGTGACGATTGTGGGCCCCGCCGGAGCCGTCGTGGTTTGCGCGTACGCGATTCCACCCGAGATCGTCAGAACCACCGCTAATGCAAAGTGCCAAATACGCATATGCGCACCTCCGCTACGAGGTTAGCACTGCAGAACAAAACCAGGGTGGGTCGAAAGGCTCAACATCCGGTTAATGCACGAGGATGATGTCTTGAAACGGCCCTTCACCCTCTAGTTGCATGACGGCGCCCTGCGACTTGGTGAACGCATAATGCGACATGTTCGCAGGAACGGAAATAAAGCTGCCGGCCGGATATGCAGCAACGCTTTGTTCCTTAGGCCGCTCGCCAAAGGCACCGTAAACTATGCCGGACATAACGGTCACATTTTCGCGCCTGGCGTGGTAGTGCAGCGGAGTGCTCCAATGCGCCGGTACCTTTATACGAATGACGGTAAAACCGGGTTTATCCGGATTGCCGTAGAGCACGGCGATCGAAGTTTTGTCTTTGAGCTTCGTCCAATGTTCTTGGCCCGGTGTAACAGTTGTCGGTCCTGACGCGGCTATTGCGTTTGCCCACGTACCGGAAAAAATTCCAAGAAGTACGAGCGTATGAAGCTTCTGCATGTGCGGCACCTCCTGGCGCGAGCGTAGCACACCGCCGGAAAATAAAGAGCAGGCCGTGTGGCCTGCTCTTTATTGTAGCTGCGTGAACCTACTTGATTTCGACTTTGGCGCCGGCTTCTTCGAGCTTCTTCTTGACGGCCTCGG
>CAZHGH010000048.1:4217-23545 GCA_964531205.1 uncultured bacterium | reverse complement strand
AGCCGGACCTATACGGTAATGCTGCGCGTGGAAATCGAGGGCAACCTCGGCCAAGGACTTGTCCATATGCCGTAATCGTGCCTGATTCGCATGCCGGTAACCACCCTGGTAGCACTAAGGGGCGCCCAAAGGGGACAGTGGCAGTTGGCGGTATACGCGCTGTTCTACCAGCCGCGCCGTTTGCACCCTACACTATTCCTATGTCTTTAGAGCACCAGTCGAGAATTTTAATGCTAGAAAACCAAAATGTGGTCGCAAGCAATGGTATTCGCCTCTTATCGCGCTACTGTACTTAATGCCGAGCGTATCGTAATCGCAAGATTCGGACGAATAATCGAGCTACAGTTACTAAGCCGTTCGGATGTATCACGCGCACTCCGTTGACCGCAAGCGACTAGACCTACGCAGACGGCACGCAATCCAATACGCGCTCGAGGTCGTACTCACTCAATAGCCGCAACCTAATAGGAGCCTTAAACCATGTTGCTTCTTGGCAAGTCCTTTATCCTTACCGGCGCCGGAAGCGGAATCGGTCGAGAAACCGCAATTGCGCTCGCAAGAGAAGGTACGCTACTTACATTGGTTGGTCGAAGGCGTGCTCAATTGGAAGAGACGGCGGATCTCGTAAAGGCCGCAGGCGCACAGGCATTAGTCTTCGTTGCCGACATCGCCGATCACGCCGCACATCCTCGCATCGTCGATGCCGCGCGCTCCACCTTCGGCGAAGTCAACGGATTGATCAATAACGCGGGCAACGTGCGCGCGGGCCGGCTTGAGTCGATTCCGATCGAAGAGATCAACGCAATGATTGCCGTCAATCTCGTTGCGCCGATCCTGCTCACACGCGCAGTTCTGCCTGAATTGAAGCGCGCAGCCAATGGATTTATCGTAAACGTATCGTCCGGCGTCGCGCTGCTAACGCCGCCTTATTATAGTGTCTACGCGGCGGTGAAGAGCGGTATCGCCGCCTTTGGTGACTCACTGCGAAGGGAGTTGCTTAGCGATAACATTGCCGTCGTGAACATTTTCCCGGGAGCGACGGACACGCCGATGATGAAAACTAACCGCGCGGGCGCCGACCTCGGTTTTGTTCGCGAATCTCCCACCGAGGTCGCCGCCGCCATCGTTAATGCGCTGAAGGACGGTAAGCGTGAAGTGGTTCGCGGAGGCGAGGCGCGCCTTGCGCTAATCGCAGCGAATCGCAACGATCCTGAAGCCGTCGACGAGCGGTTCCGCACGATGAAAGAGGCTTTGGAGGCTGCCGTTTCGGACCATCGAAGCTTCTAAACCGGGTAACATAACGTCACAAATGTCTACGCAAGGTTCTAACGATAGCCAAGCGTTGCCCGAGCAATTACGCGCGGCTTTCGAGACATATCGAAACGAGAAAAGCGCAGCATCTTGGACCGCGCTCTCGCAGCTTTGGGTCCGCGACAACGTCGAAGTGCTGGACGCGGTGAAACTTTTGAATCCGGACTTTCCCGACCCGCTCGCGATACCGGTCGATGGTCTCATCGAAGAGAGCGCCGACTTCTTCCAGTGGCCCACGCTGCCGGACCCCGACGATGTCCTTCGCGCAATCTTGCAAGTTTTGCAAAATCGCGAGCCCTGACACAGCGCGACGATTGGTAGCTAATCGTACCGAAGGTGTAGTCGAGGCCGAACCCGGGAATAGCCCCCGGGGAGGATTAGTATTTGCCCACGACCGCCGCGAACCGGGATCAAGAACGGCTCGACCTTCTTGTGCGAGCCGGCGAGATTTTCCATCAATCGCTTGATGTTACGGCGACACTTAACAACGTTGCTCGCTTGGCCGTGGAGTCGTTTGCCGATCTTTGCCTTTTCGACCTGATCGACGAACGGTCGGATCGGCTTTTCGTGACCGCTTCGGCGCACCGCGATCGCGGCATGGAAGAAGCGCTAGGAAGCGTTTCCTCCATCCTCTACGTCGAGGAGTTCGGCGTTCATCCAGTCGTCCAAGTAACGCGGTCGGGGCAGCCCTTCTTCTTGCCGCATATCGACGAGGAGACGCTCGTACGGCACGCTGCCTCGAAGCAGCACGAGCAGTACATGCGGCGGTTCGGTTACCGCTCGAAGATCGTCGTGCCGGTTGTCGCTCAAAGCCATATCTTCGGCGCGTTGACGTTCGTTCGCACGCACGCGTCTGAAAAAGAATTTGACGGAGCGGATTTGGTCTTCGCCATCGAGCTTGGCCGGCGCGCGGGTCTTGCGGTCGCTAATGCGAAGCAGTTCCATCGCGAGCAGTACGTAGCGGAAACGCTGCAGCGAGCGTTTCTACCGCGGCGTTTTCCATCGCCGGATAACATCGAAGTGAGCGCGCATTATCGCCCGGGGTCAACGGAAGCGGACATCGGCGGCGATTGGTACGATGCATTTGAAAACGATTGCGGCGAGATCGTTTTCACAATCGGCGACGTAACCGGTAAAGGCATCGAAGCTGCGCGCCTGATGGTATTGATGCGCCAAGCCATTCGCGTCGCTGCGCTCGAGTGCACCGACCCAAAGAAAATTACCGACGTCTGTAACCGGCTACTGTTGAATGAAGGCGGAGATCGTCTGGCGAGCGCGTTCGTCGGCATTCTCGATCCGAAGACTCGCGCGCTTCGATACGCCTCCGCCGGACACGCGCCGCCGTTATTGCGGCTCCACAACGGCGAAATACGTAAACTTGCATCGCCGTCCGCGCCGCTCGGCGCATTTCGAAACGTTGAATTCGAAACTCACCTACTGCAATGCCCCGACAATAGTATGTTGGTGCTCTATACTGACGGCGTGATCGAGGCCTCACGCGATGTGGTCGCGGGGGAACGCATGCTGGAGCGAGTTCTACAATCCGATGCCGTAACGCACGCCTCGAACCCCGCAGAATTTATCGAACGTGCTATCGCGCACGAATCACCGCGTGACGATATCGCCATTATGTCGATCATTTTCGGTCGTGCCGAAAAGCGTTGGCAGTTTGAAGCGGAAGACGCGCGCGCTGCCTACACGATGCGAGACGAATACTTTCGAACCTTGTCTCGCGTTTGCGATCTGAATCAGGAAGATCTGGCTACTTGCAGCCTGATCTTCGCAGAGCTGGTAGGAAACGCGGTCCGGCATGCGCCGGGTCCGCTCAGCGTATCGCTTGAATTCCGCGAAAACAACGCCGTGCTGCACGTTATCGACAAGGGCGCAGGCTTTACATACGAGCCCGCTTTACCCGCGAGCCTATGGTCAGAAGGCGGCAGGGGACTTTATCTTATTTCGTTGCTCGCGCGTGAGGTGCGCGTAGAGCCCGTACCGGGATTAGGCAGCCACGTTATGGTAACGCTTCCCGTTTCGTGCAAAAACGGTATAACGCAAACCACAACGCAAGCCGCCTAAGTACTTACGCCCGCGTACGCTCCGGCAGTCTCCAGTTCGGCCTTACGAAGTGGCAGGTATAGCCGTTGGGATATTTCTGAAGATAATCCTGATGCTCGGGCTCAGCTTCCCAGAAGGGACCCGCCGGCGTTACTTCCGTCACGACTTTGCCGGGCCAAATTCCGGATGCCTCCACGTCGGCGATCGTTTCTTCTGCAACGCGGCGTTGTTCGTCGGTGGTGTAAAAGATCGCCGACCGGTAGCTCATGCCGCGGTCGTTACCTTGTCGATTTAGCGTCGTCGGATCGTGAATTTGAAAAAAGAATTCCAGCAACTGCCGGTAGCTGATCTTCGACGGGTCGAAAACGATTTCAACAGCTTCGGCATGCGTGCCGTGGTTGCGGTACGTCGCGTTCGGCACGTCGCCGCCGCTGTATCCAACGCGCGTTGAAATAATGCCGGGATAGCTGCGAAGCAGCTCTTGCATGCCCCAGAAGCAGCCACCGGCAAGAATAGCGCGCTCAGTTTGTGTAGCCATGACCCTACCGTAAGACAACTGACGGACTTTGTCCAGCCAAGTATTGGTGGGCAAACGCGATCGCCATGCTGCCTTCCCCAACAGCCGCAGCAACCCGTTTCACCGAACCGGCGCGCACGTCGCCAACCGCAAAAATTCCGGGAACGGATGTTTCGAGCAGAAATGGATCGCGCGCGACCGTCCAACGCCCGTTTCGGACTACATCTGGACCGGTGAGCACATAGCCGCGCGCATCGCGTTCTATCGTTTCGGGCATCCATGCCGTTTCCGCGTCCGCTCCAATCAAAATAAAGAGCGCTGCAGCCTCACGGCGTGTCGTTTTTCCCGTTGCGCTGTTTGTAACCGCGATGGCTTCGAGATGATCGTCGCCGTAAACGTCGGTAACCTGTGCCTGCGTTTCGACTCGCACATTTGCCTTGGTATTCAACTGTTCGATGAGGTAATGCGACATACTTTTGGCCAGCGAATCACCGCGCACTAAAAGTGTGACGCAATTCGCGAAATTGGAAAAGTTTATTGCCGCTTGTCCTGCGGAATTTCCGCCGCCCACGAGAAAGACGTCTTGACCCGATACGGATCGCGTTTCATTCGGTGCGGCGCCGTAGTGCACACCCCGGTCGCGCAACCGCTCCAACGACGGAATCTCGAGCTTGCGCCAAGACACGCCGGTCGCCAAAAGAATCGTCTTGGCATGGATAACGGCATCTCCATCGAGAAGCACCGCGCGCGAATCGGGGTCCACAGTTTGAACGCTGCGCGTTACAACAATCTCCGCGCCGAGACGCTTCGCTTGCTGCAGGGCGCGCTGTGCAAGCTCATCGCCGGATATACCGAACGGAAAGCCTAAGTAATTTTCGATTCGCGACGACGTGCCCGCCTGGCCGCCCGGCGCTTCCCGATCGATCAAGATCGTGGACAACCCTTCCGACGAACCGTACACAGCCGCCGCAAGACCTGCAGGCCCGCCGCCGACAACCGCGACGTCGTACGTCGTCTCTCTCGGTGAAACGCTGAGCCCTATCGCGCCGGCGATATCACGAATCGAAGGTTTCGTGAGAAGCGTGCCGTCACGCAATTGCACGACGGGGTATGCAGCCGCAGAATCCTCGGGCGTGATCCAGTCGAATTCAACCGAGTTGCGTTGTAAAAAATCGCGCACTTCATACGTGGCGTTGTCCCATTGGGGACCGACGACCGCGAGTGGAGGCTGCGACGGAACGGAGGCGGCAATGTCCTGAAGACCGCTAACGCGCTCAAGCGCGGCAGATTCCACCGTAGCGAAAAATTCAGGCGCAGCGGCCGCTACTGTGTGAAACTCCTTGGCCTCGATGCGCATCACGCGGGAGCGCTGCAAGGTGCGAAAACTTACAAGCGACGGCGTGTTCAGTACGACGGGGACCTCGCCGAACACCTCACCTGGGCCGCGCTCCGTGCCGACAACGTGTTCGGCACCGTCGACGAATTTCGTCAGTTCGATGCGCCCTTCTATCAGAACGAATAACGCACGGCGCGTTTCGCCTTCGTGAATGACGTATTCACCCGGAAGCAGGCGGATATCGGCGCTCGTCTTCGCCAAATACTCGAGTTCTTTGTCCGCCAGGCCCGCGAAAACCGCGATCCCGCGTAGTTCGTCAACCCTAAACACTCTCTACCAATCACCTAATTTTATATGCGGAGCTAGTATATCACCCTGGTCCGAAGGCCCTTGAAGGCTCCATATAAAAACTGCAACGCTTCCTCGCTCCATAACGGTTGAATCACTCATGCGCAATTTCTCCGAATTAAACGAACAGGAAGTCCTCGCGCTCGCGATCTCACTCGAAGAAGACGACGAACGCACGTACGACAATTACGCGCATTACCTCGAGCCCAACTATCCGGACAGCGCCGCAATCTTCCGCGGGATGGCGGCGGAGGAATCCGGCCACCGGCGCCGCCTCATCGATCTGTATCGCGAACGCTTCGGTGAATTCATTCCACTCATCCGGCGCAACGACGTTCGCGGATTCATGCATCGCCCATCGGTCTGGCTCGGACAGCCGCTGGGGCTCGAAAGAATTCGCGAACGCGCCGAAGCGATGGAGATGGAAAGCCTGCGCTTTTACCGTCGCGCAGCGCGCCAAACCAAAGACGCGTCGATGCGACAGCTGTTCGACGATCTCGCAAACGAAGAACGCCGTCACGAAACAAAGGCCGAGAAATTAGTCGAGCAGCATCTTACTCCCGAAGTACGCGAAGAAGAGGACGCGCGCGAGCGCAAACTCTTTCTTCTTCAAGTGGTTCAGCCCGGTCTCGCCGGACTCATGGATGGCTCGGTGTCGACCCTCGCGCCGATCTTTGCAGCCGCCTTCGCGACGCATCAATCGCGCGACGCGCTTTTGGTCGGTCTCGCCGCATCCGTCGGCGCCGGCATATCGATGGCGTTCGCCGAAGCCGCGAGCGACAACGGCAGTCTTACAGGCCGCGGCAGCCCGGTGCTGCGCGGTATCGTTACCGGCGCAATGACGACGATTGGCGGCTTGGGTCACACGCTTCCGTTCCTGATTCCGGAATTTCACGCAGCGATCACGATTGCCGTGATTGTCGTCGCCATGGAACTGCTCGCGATTTCATGGATCCGCAATCGCTTTATGGACACGCCATTTCTTAGCGCGGCCTTTCAAGTTATCGTTGGTGGAGTGTTGGTTTTCTTTACCGGCATGCTTATAGGCGGAGCCGGTTGAGTTAGTACGTCTGTCCCTGTAACTCAAACGTAAGGCGGTTGCCGTCGGTGCCGCGCGCCAAATCGAGGCGAAAACCGCGGTAGATCAATCCGATGCCCGAGTCCGCATGCCATACGAACGACGACGGTGCAAACGCAACCAGGCTGCCTCGCACCCGGCTGGAAGCGGTTTCCGTGAAGACGACAACGTGCAGCGGACCGGGGACCGCGTCCGCTACGCGAAACTCCGCTTGCAACGTCTGAGCATCTGTGCCGCAAAACGCCTTTGGATATCCGCGAATGCCGGAGCTGCATAAAAGAAAGGCGTCGGGGAGAACGCCGCCGCTGCGGTCGTCAGCGGCGTGCAACACAAGCGTTGAATCACCCGCGCGAATATACTGCGCAGCATCGGCGATGAAGATTTGATACTCGCTCGTCGGATTAAAGAGTCCGATCGCGTCCAACACTTCAAAGCGGTACTGCGTCGAACAGTACGGCGGGTACCACCGCGTCGGTGGGATGAGGCAGGCGTGCGAGTACCCAAGTTCGAGCAGGCTAGTACGCGCCGGATGGAGGCTCGTATCGTAAATCGAAGGCGCGATGATGTCGGTTGACTGCTTCGTCGTCGAACGGTTCATACGAAAACCAAGTTCCAATTGGTTGCCGTTTGTCGAGTGTTCGTAGAAGAGCGCCTCCGCCGCGTCGTTCCAGCTATAAATGTTGATCGCTTGCGGCTGGCTCGCACGATACACGCCTCGCCCGGCCTGCACGTCAAAAATGAAATCGGACTCGCGGCCCTTTGTTGCGTTGACGTGCAGCGGATTCGTGTAAAGCATGCGAACGAGATTCGCGCGCCGGCTCAGTTGGCTAATCGAAGAAACGTTTGCGCCGTGTCTGCTGAGCTGCGGCGAGGTAACAATGAAGCCGACGCCTTGAATCGGCGCCAAGAGCGGCTGATCGGCATAAAACGGGTGCGAGGTCGTCTGCAGCCATTTTGCCATGACGATCCAGTGCAGCGTCACCGTTCGCGGTGCTTCGCCCGGCGAGACCTCCAAACGCGGGATGAAGCCTACGAGTTTGGAGAGATTCCCATAGTCCCGATCGACTCCGGCTTGGTCGAGCGCGTCGCCTTGCTTCAGCGACAGATACTGCCGTACGGCGTCAGGCTTGATGACGCCGTACGTCTGAATCGTCACATCTTCGATTGTCGCTCCGGTCTGCGAGACTTCTATCTGCGGCGGGCCCTCAGGCTTTTGGTCCGCGGCAGCAGACAAGGGAGCAAGGACGAGACATGCCAGAAGCAGCACAACGACCCGGCAGATCTTGAAGGCGTCCATCCTCCCAATTGTAGCGCATTCCGGATGAGAGGGTGCGCCGAGGGCGCATCAGTGTTGCATCGCCTCCGACAAGTTGTAAAACAGGAAGAGTAAAAAGCGTCCGGGATCGACTTCCACGTCCGAATCGCTCATGCTACGCGTTGGCTTGTTGAAATCCACGCAGCGCGCCCCAAAACGAAGACTCGACTTCGAGCACCGCATTTTGTTCGCGCGGCGTGAGCAGCTTATTGATTTGCCCTGCGGCGTTTTGATACGAGATACTGCCGGACTTCAGCGATTCGCTGATCGCGATGACGCTTTGCTGATTCGGTTTCGAGAGACTTAAATACGTCGCTTCTCTCGCATACTCGACCTCGAAGAACGCATGCGATTGGGGAGACGTGCCGTCAGGGACGGTTTGCGCGAGAGTACGGATTGGCGCGGCAAGAAAGAACAGCACGAATGCCGCTGCAACCCAAAAACTACTCTTCATTACGAACCACTTTCCGTACTCGAACGGCGACCGCGCCGACTTTGGCGCGCGATTGGCGCATTCAACGCCACGCGGGAATCGGCATCATCTACCGCGGCGTTCGAATCAACTTTGCAAAAAGGGAGTGAAGGTAGCCGCGTCACGTTCGAACTGCAAGGGCAGTCTTATTAATGTGTAGTTTTCATAACGGGCGGCCGTGGCCGCCACCGTGGCCGCCGCTGGAGTGCGCAGCATGATAGCCGCCGGATGCGTGAGGCGCGACGAAATTATGGCCTTGAAAGGCGCCCGGATGAGCTTGGTAGATTTGACCGACGGGCACGTGTTGATACGCTCTCCCCGGACCGGCAAAGTGATACGAACCCCGAAGCGCGTCACCGTGCCACCAGCCGGCGTTTTCAAAAAAGAACCCTAGATCATAGCCGGTGTCGTAGTACGACCACTGACGCCCCTGATAGTACGGAATGTCACCATACATGGAATACGGCGTATCGATCTCGTTCGCGGCGAAATAGGGACCGGCGTTGTAGCCGAGGATGCTTACAACCATGCCGTCGGCAAGCGTAAGTCCCGTCGGATTGATGATTGTCCCCTCGTGCAATACGACTCGGTCGAGGTGGCCTTGTTCATCTCGAACGGTCATATTGTACCCTTCGAGTGAAATTACACGGCCGCGAACCTGCCGGTCATCGTCTGCAATTGCGTAAGTCGATTGAGCTTCCGCAGACGCGCTAAACGATACCGCGCTTGCAACGAGTACAAGCGCTGACGCGAAATATTTTATCATTAACGGTTGTATCCGATAGGACGCACGGTGCTCGCGCGCCAAGCCGTGCCGTTGGTAAAACGCACAGCGGCCACACGGCAAGAGTTCGGCTTCGCGCCGATATACGCATCGCCCTCGAAGTCGCCAAACTGGTGGTTTATCGTAACGCCCGGCGAAAACGTACCGGCGTCGACTACGTGTTCTTTATCGCCACGGTAATTGACGACGAAGACGACGCGATCGATCGGCATGTTCGTCGTATTGATATAGGAAATATTTAGGCCGTCGGTATACGGCGCATATCCGGATCGAGGCCAGGGATACCAAAACCGCCTATACGGGCCAATTGTGCTCACTGCTTGTTGCACCGTGCACGATTGAATAGCGATCGGCGACGCAGTCTGCGCCCTGGTTGGAAGCGCTTGCGAAGTAAAAAGTGTTGCCGCAACACCGGCAACGATGGGTAAACGACCTATCACATTCATAACACCGAAGCTACTGCTATCAGCCTCAAGAACGCTGAGAACCACTCCAGGTATCTCCAAGGTCCCTCATTTCGTCATCGCTTCGGACATATCATAGAATAGAAACAGCAAAAACCTCCCGGCATCGATTTGCACGTCGCCCGCGGTCAACGAGATGCGTTGCGCTTGCTGAAATCCGCGTAAGGCGCCCCAGAATGAAGACTCGACTTCGAGAATCGCGCCCTTTTCATCGGGCGTAAGCTGCGTGTTGATTTCACGCGCAGCGGCTTGATACGATATAGTGCCGGATTTCACCAACCGGCTCAGCGTCATGACGTTTTGCTGATGTTCTTTGGTTAAGCTTAAATACGTTGCTTCCCGCGCATACTCGACCTCGAAGAACGCATGTAATTCGGGAGACGTAGCGTCGTCAATCGTTTGAGCGAAAGCCGCCGCTGGGAGAACCATCGCGATAAGCGCAAGGACGACGGCGCCCCACATGTTGGGTTTCATCTACGCACCGGCTTGCGTTCCGGAAGCCCGCACCGCAATTTCACCGACGGTGGTCGCCGGCGTTTTGCTGGCACCATTCGTACTAACGCCCTCAATCTTCGGGAAGCGCTTCGGCGCGAACCACATGTACATCACCGGAACCAGAACCAACGTGAGCGCCAGCGAACTAAGCGCGCCACCGCACACGACGACGCCAAGACTGCTGCGTACGCTGGAGCCCGGTTCGAGCGCCAGCGCCAGCGGAATGTTTGCCGCCACAATGGAGATGCTCGTCATCATGATCGGGCGGAACCGCGTACGCGCGCTTTCCCGGATCGCCGCAATCTTGTTCAGCCCTCGAGATCGTAATGTATTCGCGTAGTCGACGAGCAGAATGCCGTTCTTCGTTGCAATGCCGACCAGCAGAATCGTTCCGATCATCGAGAACAGGTTTAGCGTTTGATGTGTAATCAGCAGCGCGCCGAGCGCGCCCACCGCCGCCACCGGTACGGAGAACAGAATGATGAACGGCGAGCTGTAGCTGTTGTAGAGCGCAACCATCAGCAGAAAGACCAGCACCACGGAGAGAACCAGTGAACCACCGAGTCCGGTCAACACCTGATGCATGTAATCCTGTTGGCCGAACGGTGCCGGTGCCACAGTGATGTTGCTCGGAAGATGCAGCGTACGCACGGCTTTCGTGAATGCATTCTGCACGTTCGAGAGTTCGTAGCCAGGTGCAACGTTGGCGTTCACGTGTACGACGTTGTTGCGATCTACCCGCACGATGAGCGGCGGCGTCGGCTCCTGGTCCATGCGCGTGAAGTCGCCGAGGTGAACGATGTTTCCATTGCTGGCGCGCACCGGCACCGCCATGAGTTGCGCGACAGTGTTGAGATTTGACGTCGGATAGATGAGCTGCACTTGCTCGAGGCCGAGCGGTAACTCGAATTGCGTCGCGATCGCTCCGCCGAACGCTGCCTCCGCTGCGGTTGCCGCGGTATCGATATTCACGTTCAAAGCGCGCATCTTCGCGCGATCGAACTGCACGGCGATTTGCGGGGCAAGAGCGGCCGCAGTGCTATTGACGTTTGCGGTTCCGGGGGTTTGCTTAAGGAGCTGGTATACCCGAAGGGCATATGGCGTCGGATCGCCGCCGGTGATATCGGAGACGATTTCGTCGATCGGCTGCTGATTGCCGCCGCTCGTAGAGGTGGATGGTACGACGGTCACCGTTGCTTGCGGCATGGCTTTCGCAGCGATGTTGCGGTATTGCGCAACCCACCAATCTGTCGAGTGATGGCGGCTGTCTTTTAGCCACATGGTGATTTGTCCGACGTTGGGCTGCAGTGCCGATCCGCCGAACGGCGGATTGTAGAAACCTGCGGCAGCCGCTTCACTTCGCAGATCGGGGTTTTGGTCGACGATATGCTCCATCGCAAAAATCCCCTGACGCACTTTCGCGATGGGCCAGCCGGAGGGGTACACCGCTTGAATGAAGATCTGTCCCTGATCCTGAGGCGGAATATACGTTGAGCCGACAAAACCCAGCGGCACGAGCGCAACGGCTCCAATAAACGTGACGACGCAGATCGCAACCACGATAACCGGCTTGCGTAGCGCCCAGCGCAATACATGCTCGGCATACCAGGCGCGCGCACTCTCGAAGCCGCGATCGAACAGTTGAATGATGCGCCACGGCTTCCAATGCGAAAGCAACGCCCACCGTCCCGCCAGCGTCGGCGTAACTGTGAAGGAAACGAAGAGCGAGGCCAGCGTCGAAATAGCGACGACGAGCCCGAACTCCTGAAGTTGTTCGCCGACCTGGCTCTTGAGAAATGCGATCGGCAAAAATACAACGACGTCGACGAGCGTTATGACAATCGCCGCCATACCAATTTCGGATCGTCCCTTTAGCGCTGCGTCGAAAGGCTTCTCTCCAAGGTCGAAGTGACGATCGATGTTTTCGAGCGTGACGGTAGAGTCGTCGACGAGAATACCGATTGCCAGCGTCATGCCCAGGAGCGAGACCGTGTCGAGCGTCATATGCAGGATATTCATTGCAGTGATTGCGACTGCGAGCGACGTCGGGATCGCAACCAACACCACGAGCGCATGCCGCCACTTCGCAAGGAAGAACAGCATGACGATGCCTGTAAGCAGAATACCTTCGATGAGCGTACGCTCGACGCCGTCGATCTGTTGTTTCGTGTAGACCGCCTGAACATTGAGCACCTGAAAACGAACATCGGGAAACTGGCGCTGCAAACGCGGCAATTGCGCGATAACCGCCTCCGAGCTCGTCACTTCACTGGCCGTGTCCGTTTTCTGAACTTGCATGAACACGCCGGGCGCACCGTTGACTTGCGCGTACGTCAAGCGCGGCTCGTAACCGTCTACGACTGAAGCAACGTCTCGAACACGGTAGACGCCGCTGCCGGTTGTCCACGGGTCGGTTGCGCCTGCGGTCGAAGTTACCGGGCCCGTTGCCGGTGTCGATGCCGGCGAAATAGGAAGATCTAAAACGGAGTTTGGATCCTGAATATCGCCGCGAATATCGATCGATGATTGGCGGTTCGAACCGTACACGTATCCGCCCGGCGCCCGGAGGTTTCCCGTCGAGATCGTATTGAACAAATCCGTCAACGTGAGGTTCGCGGCCGCCAGTTTATATGGATCCGCATTTACTTCATACGCCGGCGTAACGGTACCGCCCGATGTGACCAGCGAGACTCCCGGAATCTGTTGAATGGCCGGCGCAATGCCATAAACCACTTCGAGTGAAAGTTTTCCGACGTCCAACGTATTGGATGTAACCGCCAGCGTTGTGACGACGGATTGCGCAGGGTCATTGATTGAAAGCGTGGGTGGTTGGATGCTCGTGGGCAGCTGACGTTGCGCGGCCTGCACCGCCTTCTGCACCATCGCGAGATCCGTGGACAGGCTGGAGGTCAGCGAAAAGATTGCGCTTATGCGCGCGGTTCCCGCCTGTACCACGGAATTGATCCTGGTGAGATCCGGCGTGCCTGAGAGCTGATCTTCGATCGGCTGGACGATGTTGGTACGCATCACGGTCGTAGGCGCGCCGGAAAACGAAACGTTCACGGTTATCGTCGGCTGAATCACGTTCGGAAATTGCTGAACCGGAAGCGCTCGAAGCGATATGAAGCCCGCGAGAAAAACGAGCGCCAATAGCACGAAGACCAGCGTGGGCCGCTGGAGGAAAACGCGTGTCAATCCCATTATTGTGCGGCCGCTACTTTCTCGCCCGGGTTCAGACCGAGCTGACCGTTCGTGACGACACGGGTTCCCGGCGCAATACCGCTCACAATTGAAGTCTTATAATCGGTACGCAGCTCCTGCACTTTCGCGGTTTGCACAACGCCATTTGGCGCTACGGTCATTACGGAGGTGTGCGAATCATCTAAGAACGCCGTAGCGGGTATGCCGATGCCGCGCGTAGTGGACTCCTGAACGTTGCCGGACAACACCATACCGGAACGCAGTCTGTACTTCGGATTGTGAAACAGCGCTTTAACGGTAAAGTTCGTCGAACCGGGTGTGATCTGTCCGAGCACGGCGACCACTTTGCCGGTATAGGCGATCAACGGTTCATCGACGGCCTTGATCTGCACCGGAGCGCCATTTTGAATACCGGCAATCTGCGCACCCGACGCTTGAAATACTGCATACATCGGATCGATCTGCTGTACGGTGAAAATCTGACGCGTTCCGGGATACTCGCCCGGATTGAAGTTCCGGTTCGTAACCACGCCATCGACCGGTGAGACGATCGTGCCTCGGGAGATCTCCGCACGCAGCTGCTGCGCCTGCGCCAACGCCATCGCTTGGCTCGCTGCCGAGTTCTGAATATTCGATGCCTGCGCGCCTTGGTTCATCGTGCCGTTGCCTTGCACGGCGCTCATCGCGGAACTGACGTTCGCCATGTCGGATCGCACGGTTTGCTCGTCGTTGCGCACCAACGTTTGCTGTTGCTGCAGCGTCATTAGCGGAATGTACTGCTGCGCGTACAGCTGTTGGTCTCGAATCAGATTCTTTTGATCGTACCTCAGCGTTTGCTGAGCCTGCTGAAGCGCAGCGCGAGCAAACCTCACCTGATCGCTGCTCTGCGAAATCGTCATTTGGCCGCTGTACGTAAACTGCGTTACGCGCGCGGCGAAACTTTGCGCGTTAGCGAGATCGGCCTGCATGCTCGCCTGCAGATCGTCCGTATTCAACACGGCGAGCACGTCGCCGCGATGGACGACGTCGCCTTCATTGACGTTCACGCGTAGCGCGGGTTCAGAGATCGACGTCTCTTGTATCGCGACGTTTTGATACGGCGCTGCCGTACCCGCTAACGTCTCAACCGGCGCAATGATCGTTTGGCCCGCTACCGCAACCTGAACTGCCTGCGGTGGCGCCTGCGCCAGCGGATGCGCTTTCGAACAAGCCGTTAAGAATGAAACCCCTACGAGAATCCACTGCCTCATACACGCTATTGTTGTAAGCGCATCTTAGAGGGGTCTCCGAAACACCCCAGCCCGAGCTTAAGCTATCGAAACTTCGGGCTTGCTTGCGGGTGTCGGGTTCGTAACGGCACGCGGCAGCGAGATCGTGAAGCGAGCACCTTCGCCTGGCCGGCTCTCAACCGTCAGCGTTCCCAGCGCGCGTTCGACCGCAATTTTCGCGATCGCAAGTCCAAGACCCGAGCCGGGCACGTCGCGACGCGCTCCGCGGTAAAAGCGATCGAAGATGTACGGCAACGCGTCAGCCGGGATTCCCGGACCCTTGTCCGCGATGTCGATGTACACGTTCTTCCAGTCCGCCGTTACGTCGACCGTTATCGGACTATCGGGAGAATATTTCAAAGCGTTTGCGACGATGTTTGTAACAGCGTACGTAAGCTCCGTCGTATCGACGCAGGCTTTTGCATCTGCGATCGCGTTAATTCGAACCGTTCTGTCAGGGTGCGACGCGCCCATCGGTTCCACCACTGCCGTAATAAACTCCCCGATATCGGTAAGTTCGCACATCGTATCGCCCGAAGATTGCCAACTCTCCAGCAACATCAGCCGTTCGACGAGCTTTCTCATAATCGCGATCTGCGAATCCATCTTCTGCAAGATCTTCGGACCGTCGTCCGGGTGACGCAACTGGCCGCGGCGCAAAATGCCGACAAACCCTGAGAGTACCGTAAGCGGCGTTCGCAATTGATGACCGGCATCCACGATGAATTGATGCGTGCGCGCTTCTGCGGCGTCACGTTCCTGCAGGGCTTCGTGTGCAGCAGAGAACGCGAGGTTATAGGCGGCTACGAGGTCGCCAAACTCGTCCTTTCCCATGTCAGGCAGCAGCTGCGGCGTTTTGCTGTAGTCGCCATAATTTTTCATGGAGTCTCTCAAAGCGCGCACCGGTCGAAGCGTATTCTCCGCCATGCGATCTCCGATAAAGAAACCTAAAGCCACTGCGAACAGCGCTGCAAAAAGGGTTGCTCCAAGCGTTCGTTCGACAATGACGCGCACACTGAAACGAGGATACAGCGTAAATTGCGTATCGTTGACGAGAAAGCGCGCCGGTATGTGCATACCGAGAAGCAAGGCGAGTTCCGTGGTCGGATACACGGAATCCCCGTTTGTTTTGCTCTTCGTGACGCGTCCGCTTCCGAGGTCTGCGTCATAGATCGCCCCAGGGCTGATAACACGCAACAGCCATCCCGGATGCGAGTATCCCGCTATCAAAGCCGCGATCTCGGCCGGCGAATCGACCCGATGTGCTTGCTGCGCCCGTTCGAGGTATAGCCGCATTGCATCGCGCGTTTCCGTCGCCACGCGGCCGAGCTGGGCCACAGCCGCAGCGACTCCGAGAACAAACATGAGGCTGACGAGCACGAGCGCGATCATCATGCTGTACGTGTTGCGAAGATGACACCGCAAGGAGCCGTTCATCGTTAAGCCAGAGCCGTACGCACCCGTGTTACCAAGTCGTCCATATCGAACGGTTTCGTCATATAATCGATTGCTCCCAAACTTCGCCCGCGTTCCTTGTCCGCTATCCGCGAACGGGCGGTCAGAAAAATAACGGGACAATTCGTGAGCGCCCTAATCTTCGGCAACAATGTGAAGCCGTCGACATCAGGCAGCATAACATCCAGCAAAATGATGTCAGGCGCCCAGCGCTCGGCTGTCAGAAGAGCAGACGACGCCGTCGGCGCAACAGCCACATCGAATCCTGCCGCGCCGAGACCGTACGCCAGTAAATCTCCGACATCGGCCTCATCATCAACAACGAGTACTTTGTACGAAACCGAAGCCATAGCGCACAGTCTATCCAGAGATGCTTGGATTTTGAATCGTCTTTTCCCAGAATCGCTTTAGGCAAAAGCTTATGCTATCGTTCAGGTGGAGGCACGCTTGTCATGATTTCGGCGTTTCCCCGCATTTTGGCAGTCGACGACGAGCCGGATATGCGTGAACTTATCGAATACGGCCTTGCAAATCTTGGCTTTGAAGTCAAAGCCGTGCCGGACGGCCGGGTTGCTACGAACGCCATTAAGGATTGGGCGCCCGAAGCGATTCTTTTAGACATCGGACTGCCGGGCATCGACGGTTTCTCGCTGATTGCAAGCCTGCGCCGGCTCACGGACGTCCCGATTCTCATGCTTACGGGCCGCTCGGAGACTTCGGACAAGGTCTCGGCGCTGACGAGAGGCGCAGACGACTACATCCCCAAGCCGTTCGATTTAGAAGAGTTGGCCGCACGCATTCGCGCGCGTCTAAGGCGCCCACGGATGGAAACGCGCGACGTCGTCAGCTACGCCGACGTTATTATCGACGTAACGCAGCGTAAGGCTGCGCGAGCCGGAAAGCCGTTGGAACTCAGTACGCGTGAATTCGATTTGCTCCTTACGCTCGTGCGCCACCCGGAACAAGTTTTCACGCGCTCGCAGCTGCTCGATCTTGTTTGGGGCATCGATCGCGACGTTACGCCTGCGACTGTAGAAACGTACATATCTTATCTTCGCGGCAAAGTCGACGCCGAAGGCGGCGGCCGCCTGATCCACACGCTGCGCGGCGTCGGCTACACCATGCGGCTAGAACGCTAGGGCACCCCACCGCAAAAAATTCCGAAGCTTAAAGCGCTCCCAGACCCGATGGAGACCGCATTGGTACAACGTCGCCAAGAAAAGTTAAAAGGCGGTCAGGGCAATGAGCGGTATCGTAATTTTCGGGTCAGTCGTAGAAGCCATTCGCGCGGGGTTTGAAGTCCTCTCTCCGCATCCCGACTCAGAAGGCTTTATTCACGCTCGTATTCGCACGGAGAAAGGCTGGGCGGTCGCACTCGTACGCGCGTGATTCGGCAATATATTCTCGCCTCGGATCCGGGGCTCGTACGGCTGTACCTTGCGGTGCGAGCGACGGCTTCAGTCGGGACGGCGCTTGCAATTTTGATCGCGCTGCGCGGCGTGCTTCATTTGCAGCTTCCCGCGTTGCTGGTCGGCATTCCGCTCGGCATGATTGGAAACATCGGCGTCACGGATGCTGGGCACCGCGATCAGAAGATCACGACGTTGCTTCTTTGCGTGCCGGCCTCCTTCAGCACCGTCGCCGCGACGCTAGCTGCACCGAACGTGTATCTCAGCGACGCGCTTTTCGTTATGGTACTTTTTCTGGCGGTGTACGTACGGCAGTACGGACCTCGCTACGCCGCGCTCGCCACCATCTTATTCATTTCATTCTTTTTCGCGGTGATGTTCCGCATGCCGCCTTCGGGCTTGCCTTGGGCAATGCTCTCCATCGTGCTTGCCGATCTCGCAACGTTTTGTTTCCGCTTCGCCGTCTTTCGCGACAACGCGAAACTGGCGTTGCGCAACGCCATAGCGGCATTCCGCGCGAGACAGCAGATCATCGCAGCGGCACACTCGCACAGCGCGATACAGCACAATCTTTTCCGTTTGAACGAGACGTCGCTTCTGCTGCACGGCATCTTGAAGGATCCGCAAGATCGCGCGAGCGTATTGGAAGCCGAGCTTGCCACCGCGGATGGAAATGCCGAACCGTTACAGCTGAGAGAGGGCGCGACGTTCGATTCGAGTTGGACGCCGTCTCCGCCGTCTCGTGTCGGTACGCAGATGAACACGGGCCGCATCCCGCAAGCAGTGCGTCAAGCACTTCAGCTCAGCGCGGCAGGCGTGCTCGCTATACTTCTTGGGCACTTGATCTCACCCGAGCGCTGGTATTGGGCCGTGCTTACAGCGTTCTTCGTATTCATGGGAACGTCATCATCGGTCGAGACGCGTAATCGAGCGTGGTCGCGCGCCGCAGGCACCGCGCTTGGCGTCCTCGCAGCGATGCTAATAGCGTACTTTCTGCACGGGCACAACCGTTTAGCGTACGGCGCGATGATGGTTTCCCTCTTTGCCGCCGTCTATTCGTTCCGGATCAACTACTCGGCGTTCACCTTTTTCGTGACGATCGTTATTGCAATGGTCTACGAATTGCTCGGTTTGTTCACCGACGCTCTGATGATATTGCGATTTGCCGAGACGCTCGCCGGCGCTGTCCTCGGCGGTGTTGCCGCTACCCTTCTGTTGCCGGTTTCTACAAAACGCCTCATTTTTAACGTGACGGTTGAAGCGCTCAGGCGCCTCGACGACTTTGTGGGCGTCTCGGTGGACTTTTTTGCTGGAGACACACGCGCGAATCGCATTGACGCCGTGCGAAAAGTGGATGAAGCCATGCAAAGCGTGCAAACGCAGATCGTACCCATGACGCGACGTAATGCCGGCGAAATTTTTAGCACGCGCCTCATGCTGATGTCGGCAATTTCGTACTACGTGCGCGCGCTTGCAACGCTCAGCCCCGACCCATCGCTAAACGGCTCTCTTCAGGCGCTTCGCGAGCAGCGCGCGGCCATTCACGAAGACATTGAGGCAATCATCACGTACGGTCAAGGCGGAACTGCGTTGAACATGCCGCGCACACCGCTAAACGATGCCGCCGGGCCGGCTTCGAGCTACCTTCGTAACATCGACCGCACGCTGCATGGTTTTGCTCGTACGTTGACCGTGCAAATGTAGCACCTTCATAAAGCCTGGGAGACGTTTTAGTCCCATCCGAGGGTTTAGCGATATAAAATACCTGGAGATTGAGGAAATGACAACGACAACAATGATTGGTTCGCAACGAGCGGAAG
>CAZHGH010000048.1:0-4117 GCA_964531205.1 uncultured bacterium | reverse complement strand
CTGGAGATTGAGGAAATGACAACGACAACAATGATTGGTTCGCAACGAGCGGAAGTCGTAACGCGGGTACGGCAATACATTGAGGAACACTACCACGAAGGCATCACTGCTGCCGACGTTGCCCGCGCCCTGCACTATTCGCATTCGCATCTTACCTCCGTGATACGCAGATTGACGGGACGTCCGCTCGGCGCATGGATTATCGCGCGGCGCTTGGACGTTGCGCGCGAACGTTTGATGACGAGCCCCGCCAGCGTCGCAACGATCGGTGCATCCGTCGGCTTTCGGGACGCCGCGTATTTCACACGGCGTTTCGTACGAGCCTACGGCATAGCACCGGGACGCTGGCGCAGACAGACTGCTCCGCAAAACGCCCAGCAGGCGAGTTCGTGTCCGATGTGCGGACGGGAGGTCGCATGATGACCGTCGGCGTGGCGGGATTGGGCAAGATGGGAAGCGCCTTTGCGCAGCGACTGCTGGAACACGGTTATCGGGTTGCAGTTTGGGACCGCTCGCCGCAACGCGCTACCGATCTCGCCGGCGCGGGTGCAGTGCCATACGACTCGCTTGGAAAGATGGCAGCAGCCGTTGACGTTGCGATCGTGAGCCTATGGGGCGATGACGTTGCGCGTGAAGTAACGCTTGGAGAGCTCATTCCCGCGATGCACCGTCCGCAAATTTTGATAGAGATGTCAACGCTCTCGCCAAACATGTATGAGACGCTTGAAACCGCTGCAGATAAGGACCATCTCGAGTTCGTTGCCGCGCCGATCCTCGGAAACCCCGACGCGGTCCGCGCAGGAGCCGCAACCATCCTCGCGGGAGGGGCGCCTGAAACGGTAGAACGCGCACGCGAAATTTTAGCCACGCTGGGCAACGTGACCGAGATGAATTCCGTGCGCGCGAGCGGCTTTTTAAAACTGGCAAACAACACGGTCCTTGGTGTGGTAGCCGAAACGCTGGGCGAGCTGTTGGCCGTATGCGATCGAGCCGGCATCGAGCGCGATCTCGCGGTACATTCCCTTACGAGTGCAATGGAACGGATCGTTCAACAGAAGCTTCAGCCGTTACTCGAACGCAATTCCGAGCCGCGATTTGCTCTGAGCGCACTACTGAAGGATCTGCAGCTCTCACGTCAGGCGGCTGAATCGGTGCACGTGCCGACGCCCGTTCTCGACGCCGTCGTTCCCGAAGCAGAACGCGCGGTCGAAGACGGACTGGGCGATCGCGATTACATCGTGCTTGCGCTGGAGCGGCCGAAGCAAGAAGCCACGGCTACTTGAACAGCACCTTCGCCATCATTCCTTTATCTTCGTGATTCAGGATGTGGCAATGGAAGACGGCCATCCCGCGGATCACTGGATCAGTGAAGTCCAGTACCACATCAATCGTCCCTTTGGGCGTCGTGTTCATCGTGTCGAGCCACACGGGGTGCGCAACCGGCCGGCCGTTGATAGCGTAAGTCAGGAAATGCACTTGATGGATATGAAACGGATGCATTTCCTCGGTGTCGTTGATCACATGCCAATGTTGAATGCTGCCTACAGGTACCGTCACCATCGGCTTTGCCTGCATCGTGAAGAGCTGATGGTTGATATAAAACCGGTGATGGCCTTCGGTAAAGCGCACGGTAAACTGCGCCGGTTCATGCTCCACTGCCGAAACGTTTATGGGCTTATAAACCGCCGGCTGCGTGGAGACCGGAACGGTTTCCAACGAAGCGCGCGGCGCATGAGGCACGATATCGGCGAGAACGCCCGCTGCGTTGATATCGCCTGCAGTTCCCGTATTGACGCACAGGGTGCGCAGGGTCGCATGAGCACCCGCCGGCGGACCGGTTACAATGGCTTCCACGCGACCTGCCGGAGGCAAAAAGACGTGCGACATCGTTACGATCGGACGCTGCGGATCGCGATATCCTAACGGCTGTCCGTCGAGCGCGACGACTTGAAACGTGCTGCCGTCGAGCTGAAGGTCCAGGTACATGTTCGGCTGCGCGTTCACGATGCGCCAAAATTGCCGTTGCCCCGGTGCGATGGCGATCGACGGACGCACCTCATTGTTCAGTGTAGGAAAACCTTCGACTTGTTCTCCGGAAGTGCCGCAATCTTTCGTTGGGACGTCCGTAAACTGACGCAGATCCTCCACTTGCGAGAGCGGTGGATCCAACGTGCGTACGACCATAATCCGTTCGGGCAATCCGCGAACTTGCGGAACGTACCGATCTATTCCGTCGACGACGACAGCCAATGACATCCCATCGAGATCTTGCTCCGCGCTCTCGCCGTGTGGATGCGTATGAATCCAGAACAGCCCCGGCATGTGATTTTTCGGAAAGTGCACGTCGTAATGCAGCGTCTGCCCCGGTGAAGCAAGCATTGTTAGGACGTCGTCCTGCGGAGTAAGTGGCGAGACTTCCATCCCGTGGAAATGCAAGTTCGTCATGTCCATACACGGTCCAAGTGCGCACTTTTCCGGACTGTGCGATGAGAGATGGTTGACGTAGGTAATGCGCAATCGATCGCCGGGCCATACCCGTATCGTCGGAAGCATGAGGGATCCGTGGTATTGCATGCTTGCCCGCCCGTCGAACATCGCGGCCGTCAATGTAAGAGACGTCACGCCGTTGACAGGACGTACTTGCGGTGGATCCGGCATGACAACGGCCGACTGCGCGCCTGCGGATTGCACCGTAATCGCCGCCATCGCAGCTGCTGCCGCAGCGAATCGCAGGCTCATGGAGCCTCCTAAATTAGACGACACTCAGCAGCGAGCTGAGCCCGTAGGTGACCGCGAAACTGAATACGGCGAGCATCACGCCCAGCACAACAACCGCAATAATCACTCCGCGGGGATCGGTTTCCGGTTCGTCGATAATCACGCCGGCGGCAACCGATAGGGGACGCCGCTCCTCCACAATATAGCGCCGGAAGTAGGACGGCGAGACGATGCGAATCATCATCTCGCTGCGCGGGGCCGGTACATTCTCGTCGTTCATCGCCCTCTAACGATAAACAATTTTCTGGGAGTACGTGCCAAAAATATCCGGGATTGTCCGAGCCCGGCCCGCTAAGGTCTTTGCATGGCTATTGCATCATCAAGCATAAACAGAGGAGCCACCGCTGTCCCGGGGCTCGACACACCGAACGACCTTTCACAGCAGGGGCGCCAGGCGGTAGCGAACGCCCTCAACACGCTGCTTGCCGATACGTTCGCGCTCTATCTCAAAACAAAGAACTATCATTGGCACATGTCCGGCAGCCATTACCGCGAGTATCACCTTATGCTGGACGAGCAGGCCGATCAAATCTTCGCGATGACGGACGTTTTTGCCGAGCGAGTGCGCAAAATCGGCTTCACGACCGTTCACTCTATCGGCCACATCGCGGCATTACAAACGATTCGCGACGACAACCGCGAATTTGTGACGCCGTTCGACATGCTTACCGATCTGACCGATGACAACAAGGCTTTCACCAGCGCGCTGCGCGCAGCACACCGAATCTGCGATCAGTTCGAAGATGTCGCGACGGCAAGCCTGATAGAGGTCTATATCGACGAAGCTGAACGGCGCACGTGGTTCTTATACGAAACAACGACGGGCGGAAGCGCAACGGATTAACCGTATGGAATTTACAGAAATTGACGGTACCGGTATTCGAGTGTCGCGCATCGGTTTGGGCACTTGGGCTATCGGCGGCTGGATGTGGGGCGGTCCCGACGACGATAACGCGATTGCTACCATTCACCGCGCGTTGGATTCCGGAATCACGCTCGTCGACACCGCTCCGGCTTACGGGCAAGGACATTCCGAAGAAGTCGTCGGCCGCGCGCTGAAGGGACGGCGCGACGGCGTCGTCATCGCGACCAAGGTAGGTCTCGAGTGGGACGAACACGCAAACGTTCACCGCAACGCATCGCCGAAGCGAATCAAAAAGGAAATCGAAGATTCGTTGCGGCGATTGCAAACCGATCGCATCGACATCTACCAAATTCATTGGCCTGATCCCGCAACGCCGATTAGCCAAACAGCTACGGCGATGCAGGCATTGTTCGAGGCCGGCAAAATCCGTGCCGTCGGCGTCAGCAATTTTTCTCCGGCACAAATGGATGAGTT
>CAZHGH010000047.1:20299-23741 GCA_964531205.1 uncultured bacterium | reverse complement strand
GCATGAGTCTTACGCATGCGCACGAAGGCGAGATCGTCGATCGGCAAAGTGTTTTGCGGATTCATTGCGCCGCTACGTGCCGAGAGCTTGTACGTGTCATCGACACGCTCGTAGATGCATGCGTCGCAAGCGCCGGCAGCCTCGCAAACTTCCTTCACGGTGCGGGCGAGCAAAGCATCGGCGCTTTCCATGAACGGCGCTTCCTCTGCAAGCGTCTGAAGTACGCGCATCGCTTCGTACTTCGCGCGAAAAATCGCTCGTTCTATCGCTCCGACGAGATATTTGTGCATCGCGTTGAACGAGAAGCCAATTGCCAGCGCAACTGCAGTTTCGACCGCTACTCCAACGCCGTGTCCCGCGGCGAACGTCTTCAAAAGATCTTCTAGAAGGATGAAAATTCCGACGATGAGCGAGGTGAGAATCGTAAAAACGAGCGTGCGATTCAGCACGAAGTTTACGTCGATGAGATGATGGCGCAGGATCGCGTAAGCGCAACCAAGCGGGAAGATCAGGACCGTCGCCCATTCGAAGCCGGATAGCTGCACCGGATGAATGAGTAGACGGTTGATCAAATTCAACAATACACCGGCGCGGCTGAGCATAAAAGCCCAGAATACCCAGCGTATCCGCTGCTTCGCCAAGCCCGTCGTGCGTGCGTAGCTCAACACGAAGAACGCAATGATTACGAGTTGCGATGAGGCGAATGCGGCGTTCGTCATCCATGGCGAAAGCGCGAGCACGGAACACCCGGAAAGCGCCTGCGCGGTCGCATCAACCGCATTAATAACGATCGCCGGGAGGATGAGAACGGCCATGCAGGCTCGCGTAACAAATTTAGCGAGGCGTGAGACGCCCGTCGCAATCGATTCTACGACCAGATATAAAATGAATGGCGAACACGTCCACAAAAACGCCGTCAGCGCGCCGCCGGTAATCCGGCCTGCAACCGGCAGCGAACCCCACCAGGCGTCCGGTAAGCCCAGCCCAACGCTCGTGCACCAAACACCGAGCAAGAGCGACGCCTTGTCCGTACCTCGCCATAGCACGATCACCGCAAGCACAAGTAACACGAGTTTGAAAGCAAGCTGCGCCAAAAAGGTAATGACGGGATCGGTGTGCTGAAGAGTATACGGGATGACCAAATTACGCGAGCCGCGTGTAACCGCGAGATGGATGACCTCGCCGGCCCGGCCGGCCTGAGTCGGCGTGTAGTGAAACACCTCGGCAACCCGGCTCGGCACGTCCATACGCGGTAAATCGAGAAAATCTCCGGTTTGCAAGCCGGCCGAAATGTCGCGTCCGGAAAGCGAATCGAGGCGGACAGTGCAACGGAACGTCGTAGCGGCGGGCGGGCCAAAGCGGGCGCTGTGGCTCCATGAAAGCCCTTCAACGACCAGCACGGCGGCCGCTGCGAACGAGATGACGGCGGCTGCAACAGCGCGCGCTCCCATACACAAAGATTAAACGGTTTAACTAAGAATCTTCCTCGTTAGCGAATCACCACAAGGAGATTCCACGTGCCGTTAACACGAAAGCATTTTGTCGCTGCGGCAACGTTAGGCGCTTCTGCCGCAGCCCTGAGCACCCGCCGCGACGCAATCGCCGCCGACGCATCGGCGCAAGTAACACCGGCGCATTTTCACATCCTTACGCAGCACGAATACGATCGTCGTTTGATGATGGACACGCTTATGGTCAAAAAGCCTCACAAGCAAGTGTTCCAAGCCTCGACCTCGATGCTGGTGGCGCCGGGCATCGCGAGCATTTACATTCACATGCAGAACTCGCTCAATGCGCATGAATTTTCATTCGGATACGGACCGGGCAGTTTAGCGACGCTTGCAGTCTTGATGGGACCGTCCATCGTTCTCGCGCTGAACGATTCGATGTGGAGCAAATACGGCTTCGGCGACGCGTTTAAACTCTCAGCGACCAACGTCTATTACAAAGCCTCATCGAATTTAAAAGGCGGCTCGTCTCCGGACGATCCCGGCAGCTACTATCAAGACTGGAGCGCTCAGGCGGTCATGCAACGCGGCGGCAAATTCATGGTGTGCCATAATGCGATGACGTTCGTCTCATCCGTTATCGGGTCGAAAACCGGGACGGCGCCGGCTACGGTCCTGGCTGATTTTGAACGCAACGTACTGCCCGGTTTTCAAGTCGTTCCGGCCGGCGTAGGCGCGGTGCAACTTGCGCAAGAACACGGATGGACGCTATTTGCGATTACGTAACTGCGCTACCCATGCGTTTGATTGCCTCTTCCAAAATCGCGGTTGACGTCGCGAAGTTGAGGCGCACGAAACCTGCACCTTGAACGCCGAAATAGCGTCCTCGATAGAGCGCAACTTTGCCGCGTGCGAGAAACACCGTTGCCGGCTCTTCGGATAACTGCAAAGGGCGGCAATCGAGCCATGCGAGATAACCGGCCTGCGGAGGCGCATATCCGATATTCTCTAGGCCGTATTTCGTCAGCAGCGTCCTCACGTTAGCGCGTTGCACGTCGAGGTGCGCGATAACGCGATCCAAGAACGGACCGTCGTGTGCAAAGGCGGCACGCGTTGCGATCGCGCCCAGATGGCCGACGCGTTCCGCTAATTCTACCGGCAACTTTTTGAACACGCCGCGTCCCCAATCGGACGACGTCATGGCAAGCGCACATTTAAGTCCGGCGACGTTCCAGCCTTTAGAGGCAGATGTTAACGTGATGGCGTTTACGCCGGTTTCGCGGACGACGCTTTCGAATGGCGTATGCGTTGCACCGGGCAAAATCAGCGGCGCGTGAATCTCGTCTGCAAGCACGGCAACGCCGTATCGCTCCGCGAGGGTCGCAACGCGCAGAACGTCTTCGCGCGCCCAAGCACGTCCCACCGGATTATGCGGATTGCAAAACAAGTAGACGCGCGCCCCCGCTTTAAATGCGTCCTCAAGCGCGTCGAAGTCGAGTCCATATCGATTTTCGTCTTCGCGCAATGGCACTTCAACGATTTTGCGCCGCACTTCATCGATCGTCAGGAAAAACGGCGGATAGACGGGCGGATTGATCGCAACGGAATCGTCAGGCCCACTGATGACGCGAAGGATCTCCGCAACGCCGATCATCACTTCGGGAACCGCTATAACGTCGCGCGGATCGGGCGCGTAGCCAAAGCGGCTTTCGGCAAACGCCACGTAGGCTTCGCCGATGCGCCTTGTATCCGCATAGCCCAGATCGCCGATCTCGACGGCTTCGTGGAGTGCCTTGGCGACAGCCGGCGGCGTCGGGAAGTCGCTTTCCGCAACGAACAGCGGCAACACGTCCGCAGGATAACGCCGCCACTTTTGGCTGGTCCGGCGGCGTAGGCGTTCCAGTGTTATTTCATCGTCGAGCGGCGCCGTCGTAAGTTGCATCCGGGAATAATACTCGCATGGATCGCAAATGCTTCTTGATTGCGAGCGCTGC
>CAZHGH010000047.1:10341-20199 GCA_964531205.1 uncultured bacterium | reverse complement strand
CATCCGGGAATAATACTCGCATGGATCGCAAATGCTTCTTGATTGCGAGCGCTGCTAGCGATTCCGACGCGCGGTTCGGTTGTGCGGAACGTGGCGGTAGATGTGAAGTGCCACGCGATTTGGCTGGCGCTGAGCGGTGTTAGCCGGCTCGGCCGCCTAGACGTCAGTTAGTCGAGTTGCCGCTGACGTTGACGAGCGCGATGCTCCATCCGGTCGCAGTGCGCGAACGGACGAGGTAGCCGTTCGGCGCGCGATCGTACACGTGGTAACCGGCGCGCAAGGCGGCAATGAGGGACGGAAATTCCGGCAATAAAGACATGTATGCGATACCTCTCGCACTGAGGTATCGGCGCGGCGTAGACGCGGTGAAGAGAGCTGTTTATTTCTTTACAAAGGCGAAGCAGACGAGTATGCCGATGTACGAAACGCGCGTGATCGCACTCTCTCGAAACGATGCTCAGTTGTACCATTCAAGCGACCCGTACGTCGTCATCTCGCTAAGTGACACCGATGCGGCACCGCCGAGCATCTATCCGCACGAAGCGCTTCGCGACCGCCTCGCGCTGCACTTTGACGACGTCTATCCGCAGCATTGTCTTGACGAGAGCGGCGCACGCCTATTCTGCGAGATGAGCGAGCAACACGCGGAGCAGATCGCCGCGTTCGTCCACCGTTGGTGGGGTGAGGTCGCGACAATCGTCGTGCATTGTCACGCGGGCCTTTCGCGTTCCACCGGAGTCGCCGCAGCTATCCGCACGCACCACGGTCAAGACGAGCGGGACCTTTATGAAACACCCCGCAATCCGAACCGCCACTGCCTGGCGCTCGTGCGAGAAGCGCTCGTTAAAGGGTCATCGTTGCAACGCTAAGCGGAGCGACGTACCCGCCGACCTCGATGCCGCTGCGTCCGCCTTCCCCCTCGAGACGAACGTGCAAGATGCTGCGGCGCCCCATCTTCGTGCCTTGCTCGCTCACAAAACGCGTGCCGTCCGCGGTCGCCGGCGCAAGACCGTATTCGATCATGAATGCGGCGAGCGGACCGGTCGCGCTGCCGGTTGCCGGATCTTCGGGAACGCCTAACTCCGGTGCGAACATGCGCGAATACGCGCCTTCGGCGACCGGCGCAAAGACGAACGTGCAAATGCCTTCGGTTTCATTCGCGTAGAGCTTGCGAAGTGCAACGGTATCGACGGAGGCGCGATCGACTGCACCGCGATCCCGAACGGCAATGTAGAGATTCGGATTGCCGGCGGTCCAAATCTCGCATGGCACATTGGGAAGCAAATCTTCAAGCGTTAAACCCACGGCACGCGCGCATGCAGCGCGGTCGAAGCTGCCGCGCTTCGCAATCGGCGGCGTACGGAGCCAAAGGAGCGGATCGCTTTCGCTTTCAACGCGAATCGGAACGGGCCCGATCTTTTCCTCGAGCACGAACTTTGCCGCATCGCGAGGTACAAATCCATTTTTACGCGCAACAAACGCCGAACCGATGGTCGGATGGCCGGCGAACAGCATCTCCTGCGAAGGCGTGAAGATACGCACGCGTACGTCGCAGTCCGGTTTCGTGGCGGGCAGAATGAAGGCGGTTTCCGCTAAGTTCAGCTCCTTCGCGATCTTCTGCATCAACGCTCCGTCGATGGACGCCGCGTCGGTGAAGACCGCGAGCTGATTTCCTTCGAGCGGCGCACTCGTGAACACGTCGACGATTTCATAATGCAATTCCATAACTTGCCTCAAATCGATTTGGAGATCGCGCGCTTCAGTTCGTTTATGCGCGATTCTTCGCGCTTGTAGAACGTCCACTGCTTGATGCGCTTGCCGCGGATCAGGCCCGCTTGCGCGAGCACTTTGAGATGCTCGCTGGCCGTCGGCTGACTTACGCCGAGTTTCTCGGCGATGAAGACGCCGCAGACGCCGTCCTTGACCAAATCGCCGTCCACTTGCGGCGGGAAATGCGCTCGCGGATCCTTGAGCCACTCCAGGATTTGGAGGCGTTTGTCGTTAGCCAGAGCTCGAAGCGCGGTCTCTATAGCCATATTGCCAATTTGCCAAATGCCTAATAAGATGTCAAGTATGCAGACCATCGAACGAATCAGACCTAACGTGCGCATGAGTGCGGCAGTCGTGCACGGCGACACAATCTATCTCGCCGGGCAAGTCGCCGACGACCCGTCGAAAGACCTTGCCGATCAAACGCGGCAGATTCTCGCGAAGATCGATTCGCTTCTCGCCTCGGTTGGAAGCGACAAACTTTATATACTTTCCGCCAACGTCTGGCTGGCCGACATCGACGGCTACGATGACATGAACGCCGTATGGGATGCGTGGGTAGCAAAAGACGCGCCGCCCGCCCGCGCAACGGTTGAAAGCAGACTAGCGAAGCCGGAGTACAAAATCGAAATTGCGGTAATCGCCGCTAAGGCTTCATCCTATCAACGCTGACCGGCGGTCTACGCGTTTGCCGGTTCGCGAATTTGCAGATGCGGCACGCCGGCCGCGTTCAAGAACACCGGCAGCGCATCGACGGAAAACTGCATGCCGCTAAAAAATGGACCGAACTCGGCGTAACGCGCGCTGGCTTCATCGAAACGCATTTCGTAGATCAGTTTTTTGAAAACGATCGGATCGTCGGCATACAAATCGACACCCCATTCGTAGTCGTCGTAACCGATGGAACCCGAGATCACTTGCGTTACGAGACCATGGAACGAACGCCCAATCTTGCCGTGATCGAGCATGAGTTTCGCGCGCTCTTCGAATGGCCGCGTGTACCAATTGTCGGAACCGCTGCGCTTCTTATCCATCGGATAGAAACAGACGTAGCGGCGCTGGGGAATTCGCGCCCACAAGCGTCCTGCGTTACGCGGATGATTCGCTTGCTCTTGCAGCAGTTCGTCGAAGGCCGCATTCCATTCCGCGGAATACGGCTTCAGCGCGCGCTCTTTAAGCGCAGCGTGAATGCGGCCCGTCGCTTCGTATAGGCCCAGCTCCAGAATGGAAACGTACGAATCGCGCGGTTCCAAATATTCGGAGAGTCCGCACGCATCGACTTGCATCTGCGCCGCGCCGAGGCCCTCGAACGATTTCGCGTAGTGCGTGAACATCAGGTCGGCTTTATGTCCGAGGAGCTGCGCTAAGGACGCATCGCTCTCTTCATTGTTTTGCATCGCGGTCAACGCGTCCATCGCTTCCTGTGCGATGCGTTGTTGTTCCGCGGGCGTCAACGCAGCCCAACGGCGGCGATCGAAGGCGAACATGCGGTGAAGAATCCACCAGCCTTCAATCGTTTCGTTCACATCGGGATGACGCATCTGCCGTTGTTCCTTTAGGTACGGGCGAGCGCTTTGACGCGCTGCACCTCCGCTTCCACTTCTGAAGCAAGCGTATCAGGCCGTTCGCGATATTTCGCCCACAATTGCGGCATGTGCGCGATGTCTTCGAGCACGCGCGCATAAACCGCGTTTACCGGAACGGGCACGCCGCGGTCCCGTCCGCAGCACGCGACGGCTCCGTTGAGGTACTCCACCTCTGTCTGCCCCTTTCCGGAGCGCAAATCCAGCAACATCGACGGCGGTTTCGTACCGCGCGCTCCCGCGACGCGGCCAGCTAACAACCGGCGCGCGATGGGGCTCGGCAGCGTGGCAATACCTTGCAGCGCTCGAACCGGGTAGCGAGGCAAATCGATCGGTGTAATATTCATCGCTTGCATGACCGCGCGAACTTCGCGAATCGCGCGTATTTCGAGCGTGAAGATCTCCTCGAAATGCACCAGACGGTTCGGCAGAACGTTCAGGATTGCGCAAGCCGCATTCGCGACCACATTAAGCGCGAGTTTGGACCATTTCAGCGCACGCCAATCATCGACGACTTGCACCTTGATTTTGCTGCTCGCAAACGTCGCACTAAGCCAGTTGTAGGCGTTGTTCCCGACCGGAGCCAGCGCCAGTCCGCCTTGCCGGCCCGTTGCAAAACTGTGACCGTCGTTACGCGCGCGATCTACGGGTGTGGTAAGCGCCGCAGCTACGACGTTGTCCGCGCCGAAGGCCTGGGCAAGCATCTCCTCGTTGCCGATGCCGTTTTGGGGAGTGACGAAGACGCACTTCTCCGGATATGCGATCGCGCGGCGCAGTGTGTCGATAGCTCCCGGCGTATCGTACGCCTTCACTGCGACGATTGCGACGTCGGCATCTACCGGACTGACTTCGTCCACGCTACGCGGCGCGTAGGTCACGTCCACCGCGATTGACTGCAGCAGATCGCCGAGGTAGGTGCCTACTGCTCCCGCTCCAACTATATAGACTTTCACGCTACTCCGGTGCTCCCAAATCCGCCGGCGGCGCGCATGCTCTCCGGCAATTCCTCGACGATTGCGAAATCGGCGTGCGAGACGGGCGCGACGATCATCTGCGCGATACGATCGCCGCGGCGGATCACAAAAGGTTCGTTGCCTAAGTTTGCGAGTACTACGCAGACTGCTCCACGATAATCTGCGTCAATCGTTCCCGGTGTGTTCAGGCATGTCACGCCGTGCTTGAGCGCAAGGCCGCTGCGCGGGCGGATCTGTGCCTCGTAGCCATCAGGCAGGGCGATTGCGAATCCCGTTGGCACAAGCGCGCGCGCTCCGGGTAACAGCGTGAGTTCTTCGTGCACGGCCGCGCACAAATCTGCCCCGGCGGCGTGCTCGGTCATGTACGTTGGAAGCGGAAGGCCCTCGCCCTCAGGCAAGCGTTTGAGCGCAACGGAGACAGGCATCGGCTCTCACTTGGAGAGCAATGTTGCCAATTCTTCTTGGAAGCTTTCGACGTCGCGGAACTGCCGGTACACGCTTGCAAAGCGAATATATGCAACCTTGTCGAGGTTGCGAAGCGCTTCCATCAACTTCTCACCGATGGTCGTCGACGGCACTTCGCTCTCGCCGCGTGCAAAGAGATCGCGTTCGAGATCCGCAGCGACCGCTTCCATCTGGCTTTCGGAAACGGGCCGTTTTTCGCACGCACGCCGCAGCCCCGCCAGGATCTTCTCGCGGTTGAACTGCTCGCGACGGCCGTCTTTCTTAACGACGAAGAGACGCGGTGCTTCCATCCGCTCGTACGTGGTGAAGCGGTGTTTGCAACGCGGGTCTAGGCACTCGCGACGGCGCCGGACGACGTTCTCGTCGTCGCGTGAATCGACGACGCGCGTTTCGCTTTTACGGCAAGTCGGACAAAGTATGGGCGATCCCTCTCGAGGCAGTCCCACATCTTGTGGGTGCACTCATTATAAAGCACTAGTCGTAGTTTCGGCAAAATGAGGCCGCCGGGAGCTATGCTCACCGGCGGCTCGAATCTGCAAGGACTGTGTACGAACCTAGCTCGCGGCCCCAATCTTGAACATCTTCGTCCCGCACTCGGGGCATTTGCCCTCGGTTGCCGGACGACCGTTCTTCATCGTGATTTGGACGGCGTCTTTGATCTGACGCTTGGTCTTGCACTTCACACAGTAGGCTTCTGCTGCCACGTTTGATTCCTCCGAAGGCCGGCATGTTGGGGGACGCCCCTAAGGGACATTTGGCGCGCTGTATTCCCAGGGGCTGCCGCGTTTCCCCCTTGCACAAACTCCCTCGTGAATGCAGGGGACCCCTTTCGATTTTACGCACGGACGTGAAGGCGAAAGTATGGAGCAGCCTGCTTGCCTGCCATTCGATGCTTTCACCGAGTTGCGGCCCGAGCGAACGGTGCCGTCCGTCTTCGAGCAACTCTGGGTCGTGGGCACCCTTGAGGGGCTGCGCCGCCCCACCGTGGCCATCGTCGGCACACGGGCTGCCACTGCCTATGGGAAACGGCTCGCGCGCCAATTTGCCGCGGATTTGGGCGCTGCGGGCTGCTGCATAATTTCGGGACTGGCGCTCGGCATCGACGCCGCGGCGCATGAAGGCGCGCTCGACGCTGGTTCGCCGACGGTCGGCGTCCTGGGCGGCGGGCACGGCGAGTTCTTCCCGCCGCGGAACCTGCCGCTCGCGCAGCGCATGCTCGCCGCCGGCGGTGCGGTGTTCTCGCCCTTTGCGCCCGACCACCCGGCGTACCCATCGCAATTTCTGCAGCGGAACGGCATCGTCGCTGCACTTGCGGATGCAGTGGTGGTCATCGAAGCGCCCGCGCGGAGCGGTGCACTCAATACTGCGAGCTGGGCCGCCGGACGCATTCCGGTGTTTGCGGTTCCCGGCGATGTGGATCGCCCGCACGTCGCCGGATGCCACGCGCTCATTCGCGACGGCGCTATCCTCGCTCGCAGCGCCCAAGATGTCATCGACGATCTGCGCTTATCGCCACCGCCGGCAGCACAGGCATCGCTTTTTGCAAGCACGACGATCGAAGATCCGGTGCAACGCCTCATCGTCGAAGCGCTGCGTGACGGCGAGCAATCCATCGAGGAGCTCTTCGAGCGAATACACGAGCCGCCGCCGCGCGTATTGGCGGCACTATCATTCCTGGAACTATCGGGCGTAATCGAGGGGCGCCCCGGTCAGCGCTACACCCTTCGCTGACGAAAAGCTACGCTGATGCGCGCAGCCACTGCGGGTTTTGCCTTTGGAATGTGATGCTCCCAAAATTCTTGCGCGCGGCCGCTCATCACGAAGAGACTACCGGGCTCGAGATCGATAGAAAACGTGCGGCGGGGGCGCGCCTTACTGCGCACGAGCATTTCTCGCGTAGCCCCAAGGCTCAGCACGGCAATCACCGGCAAATCGATGAGATCCTCGGTGTGGTCGCTGTGCCAGGCGACGCTGTCGTTTCCGCCGCGATACAACTGCACGGAACACGACGTGAACGGCACGCCGAGATACTCCTCGACGCGCTGCTGCACCGCGAACAAACGTGCCGGTTTCTCTTCTCCCGGTAGAAAACGCGCAATCAAACGCGGCACGGTGACGGTGTGGTCGTACATCCACATCGTTTCTTGCGTCCAGGGCAGTTCCGCCTCGAAGCGCTCGAACAGCTCCGTGGCTTCGCCGGCCGTGAACACGCCGGGATAATACGCAATTCCGCCGGTCTCATCGTCCACGAAGACCCGCGGCGTCGATCCGAACAGACCGATTTGCTGCGCCATTACTGCAATCAACACGGACGTGGCTTTGCGAGTTACGAACAAGGCAAGCGTGCAAGTTCGAATCATCGCCGTAGGGAAGCTGCGCGAGCGTTATGTAGCGGCCGCGTGCGAAGATTTTCGGACGCGTATCGCACCATATTTTCCCGTCGACGTTATCGAGGTCAAGGCCTCGCTCGGCTCGCAGCCCGCAGCAGCTATGCACGAAGAAGCGGACCGCCTCTTGCGCCAAGTCCATGAAGACGACGTCGTATGGCTGCTGGACCGCGACGGGGACGAACTCTCAAGCGAAGAGCTCAGCCGCATGGTTGGCGGGATCACAAACGCCGGGACGCGGCGTATGACGTTGATAATCGCCGGCACGTATGGAGCACACGAATCGCTACGCCGGCGATCGGACTTCGTCTGGTCGCTCTCGCGCCTGACGTTTCTACACGAATGGGCGCGCATGATCGTGCTGGAGCAGCTCTATCGCGCCGCTAAAATCGCGCGCAACGAGCCGTATCACCACTAGGCTGGGACGCATGCCTGCACGCGGCGAAGTTCCCACGTAATGAGCCCGACCACCACCGAAGAGCATCCCGTTCTGCCCGACGCGGCGCTTGCGACATTTGCGGCAGCGTTACAGGAAGCCATTGTAGCGCGCTATCCGGCAGCCGGAGCGGTTGAAGTGTCTTTCGAGGCACCGCGCCGTGCGGAATTCGGTGATTTTGCAACGAACGCCGCCTTCGCGCTGACGCGTATCGCGAAGCGTTCGCCGCAGGATATTGCGAACGCATTGGTAGCGGACGTTACGGCGCAGAAACCGGCATTGCGCGAGCTTTTCAGCGAGATTACGCCGACGGCGGGCTTCATCAATTTGCGTCTCGCGACGCCGATTTGGCAAGCAGTCGTCGCACAAATCTTGCACGACGGTTCGAAGTTCGGTGAGTTCCCGAAGCAGAACAAGCGCATCTCGCTGGAGTTCGGCAGCGCGAATCCAACGGGACCTCTGGTCGTCGTGCAGGGCCGTACGTGCAGCTTGGGTGCGACCCTGGCAAATGCGTTACGCTATTGCGGTTACGACGTCTTTGTCGAATGGATCATTAACGATGCGGGCGGCCAACTCGATACCCTTGGACGTTCGCTGTACGCGCGCTACCGGCAGCAGTTCGATCCGTCGTATCCGATTCCCGAGGACGGCTATCCCGGAGATTATCTGGTACCAATCGCACAAGAACTCGTCGAGCGAGACGGTGACAAATGGGTGAACGCACCCGAAGACGAGTGGCTACCGTATTTTTCGAAGTTTGGACGCGACACGCTGGTAGAACAGCAGATGCACACGGTCGAGCGCTTCGGCGTGCACTACGATTTGTGGCAAAGCGAAAAAGAATTGCACGATACCGGCCGCATCAAAGCGGGCCTCGAGCGTTTAAAGGCGCTCGGTCACACGTATGAAGCCGACGGCGCGCTGTTTTTCAAAGCCACGGAGTACGGCGACGACAAAGACCGCGTTCTGGTGCGCCGCGATGGACGGCCCACCTATTTTGCAAACGACGTCACGTATCACTACGAGAAGCTTCAACGCGCCGACAAAGTCATCGACATTCTCGGTCCGGATCACCACGGCTACATCGGCCGCTTAAAGGGCCTCGCAGAGGCGCTAGGCTATAGCCGCGACCATCTCGAGGTGATGATCGCTCAGCAGATCACGCTGATGCGCGGCAACGAAGTCGTCAGCATGAGCAAACGCGCGGGCCATATCGTGACGTTGGACGACATCATCGATGAAGTCGGCGTCGACGCAGCCCGCTTTTTCTTCATCATGCTAGCGCCGGAGTCGCCACTGACGTTCGATCTCGAACTTGCCAAAGAGCAGAGCAACGAGAATCCGGTGTACTACGTGCAGTACAGTCACGCACGGATTGCGTCAGTATTCAAGAACGCCAATGCCGCAGACATCGAAGCAGCGCGCAACGCATCCTTGGATTCGCTGACCAATCCCACCGAAATAACACTTGCGCGCCGCCTCGCAGAGATGCCGCGGATCGTGCAAAACGTCGCCGAGCAGCTCGCGCCGCACCGTTTAACGCGCTATGCGCGCGACATTGCATCGGACTTTCATCAATTTTATCACGAATGTCGCGTGCTCGTGGACGATCGCGAAACGCGCTTGGCGCGTTTGGGGCTTTGCATCGCGACAAAGAGCGTGCTTGCGCGGGTGCTGGATATGATGGGAGTCAGCGCGCCGGACGCTATGTAGACAGACGCGCGCACAACTCTAAGCGCGTACCGGCGGGATCTTCGAAAAACACGGCGGGGTAGTTCTCCATATCGCTCGAGAGCTCGACGTTTTTCGCGCCGATTTCGGTGAGGAATACCGCGAGAGGCTCTAACTGTTTGGGACTCGCAACGCGAAAAGCAATGCGTGTCTTAGTAGGCGTCATACTCGTATCTTCAATGAATCCAATGAAATGCGGTGCACCGCTCGCGCCGTTCTGTTCGTAGTACTCAACTGTGTTGTATTGTTCGCCGGCTGTCGGCGTGCGCCACTCGCCGGCCGCATCCACATATGCGTGCCGCTTGCGCGTGAGACCGAGTTCCGGCATCAGTTTGTCGTAAAACGGCTCAACCGCTGCAACGTTTGTTACCCGCGTATCGACGTGATCGAACCCTAAAAAGGCTGCGCGGGGACTCCAAAAAAGCGGCTCGACAATCGTGGCGATCGCTTCTATGGCCGCGCGATCTTGGTTACCGAACGCGTTCCGCGATTCGCTTTCGATGTCGATCGTC
>CAZHGH010000047.1:0-10241 GCA_964531205.1 uncultured bacterium | reverse complement strand
CGCGCGATCTTGGTTACCGAACGCGTTCCGCGATTCGCTTTCGATGTCGATCGTCCCGATAATCTCGCCGCTGGGCGATCGGACCGGCACGATCATTTCGGATTGCGTGCTTGAAAACGCGGTGAGGTAATGGGGATTGCTCGAAACGTCGCCGGAAATAACGGTTTCGTTGCGTCGCAACATCTCGCCGGTCAATCCTTTGTCGCGCGAAAATACCGGATATTCGGGCGCATCTGGTCCGCTGAACGCGATGTTTCGCACCTCAAGCGGCGTAACTTCGTAAAGGCCGACCCAGCGGTACGGACCCATGCAACGGATGCGCTCGGCGAGGAGTTGGAGCTCCGCTTTCACTTTTTACGTTTGGTAGGCGGCTTTTTCACCGGCTCGACTTTCGGATGCTGCGTCGCGCATGGGTCGGCAGTCGCGAAGCATGCGACGACGCGTTCCTTGCACGTCGTGCCGGCGAAACACGCGTACGGAGTTTCGCGGCGGAACGGAGCCGGGGATGCTGTTGAGCTTGCGATAAGCAATGCGGCAGAAACGAGCATTACGAACACCTCCACTTGCAAACCAACGTGCAAGGTTCAGGGTGCGTGACGATCCTCGATGGAGTACAGCGACCACGGTGAGGTGCCCCGTTTTGCGGCACGATCGTAGTAGACCGTGGCGATGCGGCCATCCGCCGTTTGGAATTCGAACCAATGACGCTTGAGGTAGACGTCGCCGCGATCCGTTTTTGTGGTGCGCCAGGTGTTTCGCAATTCGTTCACTTCCAGAGTTTCATCGCGCCAGGTGAACGCCGCAGGTAGTGCGGGTTCGTTGTTCGCCGGCAAGGATGTAGCGTTGCCTACGGGGTGGATTTGTTCGGAGATGAAGTGTTTCGGCATCCTCAAGGTGACAAGCTGACGGATTCCACAGGCGGTGCTTGTATCACCGTAACGGTCTCCGCTTCGTGGTCGTCGTCCACCGCGTCGATTTGACCGTGCAGCCATGGTCCGAGGAAATACCGCCAAAGCAGTTTCGCGATTGCCGCTGCGGGAATGCCGAGAATCAAACCCGGCAACCCGAACAGCTCGCCGCCCGCGAAGACAGCGAACATAACGGCGATAGGAGAGACGCCCACAGTGCCGCCCATGATTTTCGGTACCAGCACGCTGTCGCTAATCCGCGCTAAAGCGAACATCACGACCTGCGTAATCAAGATCATGAGAACGCCCTGCGGCGCCGCAAGAATCAACGCGAAAACCTGCGCGACCAGCATGCCGATGATCGGTATCGCGTAGCCAATCGCGCTGATGATGCCGACGAGAAGCGCGTATTTGAACCCGAACGCCGCCGTGATCGCCGCAATCAAAATACCCGTGATCCCGCTCACGATGACTTGCCCGGCGATATATCCGCCGAACACACCGACGGCTTCCGTTGAAAGTTGACGGGCTTTGTCGCGTTGACTGGGCGGAAAGAACCCGGCAAAGCCGTCCGCGAGCTGCTGATGGTTGAGCAAGAAGAAAAACGACAGAATGATCGCGGAGAATGCAACGAACAGGCCCGTTGCAAGGTTCAACGCAATTGCGCCGAGCGAAGCTATCGTGAACGTCAACATCTCCGTGATGCGCTGCGTCCCGAGTTGTTGAATGTCGAAAGGACTTCGCGGAATGTTCAGCATGGGGAAACGCGAGCGCAGCGCTTCTTGGAAGCCTGCGAGCCATCCCTGAGCGACCTGTAGATACGACGGTACGTTAATAACCAGTGCCTGTATCTGCTCGACCGTAAGCGGTACGACGACGACCAGCACGATGATGGTCAACAGCACGAGCGCAGTGTAGACGATCGCAATTGCCCAAAGGCGCGAAATACGCCACCGCTCGAGCCAATGAACGATTGGGTGCACCGCCGACGCCATAAACGCCGCGATTACGAAAACCGCAATCGTCTTTGGAATGCGGGTCGCGAACCACAACGCGAGCGCCAGCAGCACGATCACGGCGATCGTGAGCCAAATGCGCCGGCGGTTCTGCGGCTCTACAACGGTTTGCACAGCAGCCGCCGTTCGGTCAGATAGCCGGCACGCTCATAAGTTGCGCGCGCGGCGGCGTTATCTTCGGTGACCATCAATCCCATATACGGCAAACCCCGGCGGCGTGCCTCATCCTCGGCCGCCGAAAGGAGACGGCTACCTATACCGGCGCGGCGCGCCGAAGGTTCCACTGCCATGTACGCAATGAACCCCTGGGGCATATGCGTGACCTCGTCGGGCATGGCGAGCAGCATAATGGCAAAGCCTACGGGTACGGCGTCACGCTCGGCGACGAAGATGATGTGCGGCTCGCGATAAACGAAGTCCAGCAGTCCGTCGTAGCTCGCGTCGAGCATCGCCTGCGGGGCGTAGCGGAAATGCGCGAGGGAATCGCCCAGCGTGCGTTTTCCTAAATCTTCAATGAAGGGACGATCCGCCGCAGTCGCCTCGCGGATCGCCACGGGGCCGGTTACGCGGCTGCCGTCTTCCATAGTGGAACGAGCTCGTCGAAAGCGTCGAAGAGCGCCGCGTTCTCTTCGGGCGCCCCGATCGTAATGCGGAGCGTACCGGGCATCGAAAGCGCATCGCCGGAGCGCACGATGATTCCGCGCTGTAGTAAATCGTTATAGGCACGCGTAGCGCTGACCGGCACTCGTACCGCATAAAAATTCGCTTCCGTCGGATACACCGGTAGGCCGAGACGCTCGAACTCTTTGAAAACGAAGGCTTTTCCGGCGAGGTTCGTCGCCACACTTAGTGCGACGAACTCTTCATCTTCGAGCGCGCCGGCGGCGCCCAATGCAGCCGGACGCGAAATATTGAACGGAAGGCGCACGCGATTGAGCCAGCCGACCAATTCCGAATCTGCAAAGCCGTAGCCGAAACGCAGCGACGCGAGCCCGTAGATCTTCGACATCGTGCGCAAAACGATCGTATTTTGCCGCGTGCGAACAAGTTCGACTGCATCGAACGTCCCCGAGCCCATATACTCGCGATACGCCTGATCGACGAGAACCGTAATCCGTTCGGGCACCCGCGAGATGAAGCGACGCCATTGGGGGATGGAGAGCGCAGTGCCCGTCGGATTATTCGGATCGCAAATGAAAATAAGCTTTGTGCGTTCGGTGATCGCCGCGAGCATCGCATCCAGATCGTGCACGCCGTCATGCAGCGGCACCTCTACCGCAGTCGCGCCTTGCAGAACCGCGGCCAACTTGTACAGCGAAAAGCTAGGGACGGCCATGACCGCTTCGTCACCGGTTTCCAGCAGCGTCTCGCAGACGATATTCACCAGTTCGTTGCTGCCGTGCCCCAGCACGACGTTCTCGGCACGCAACTCATACGGCGCCGCAATGCGTTCGCGCAACTCGGGATACGCGTCGTCAAGATATAGATGCAAGCGATCCAGGTGTTTGAGCGCGGCGAGCGCTTTCGGAGAACTGCCGAGCGGATTTTCGTTGGATGCGAGTTTGATGATGCGCTCAAGCCCAAGCGCCCGCTGCACTTCCTCGATCGTTTTGCCGGGGATGTACGGGGCGAGTTTGCGAACGGCGGGTCTGCTCATTTCGATCGGCGGGAGCCCGGGTCGGTGATTGGTTCGCCGGCTTTGCATTGCGGACAATCGTCCGGATCGTGCGAAACGATCGGCATATCCAGCAGCGCATGCGTCGGCACGCCGAAGTCGGCCTCTCCGCGCTGCACGATAACGCCAACGCCTGTTACGCTCGCACCGGACTTGCGCACGACGTCGAGCACTTCTTTCACCGAACCGCCGGTCGTGACCACGTCCTCCACGACGAGCGCGCGATCGGAAGGATCCAGTTGAAAGCTGCGGCGCAGCACGGGCACGCCGTTTTCTTTCTCCACGAATATCGCTTTCGTGCCGAGTGCGCGCGCCACTTCGTAACCCAAAATGATGCCGCCGACCGCCGCGCTCACAACGACTGTCGGGTTCATGTCGCGGAACGTCGCCGCGATCTGCTTTGCAACCGGTTCCACCATCTTCGGATCTTCCAGTATGCGGAACTTTTGAATGAACCGGTCGCTGTGGCGGCCCGAACTCAATTTAAAATGACCGTCGAGCAGCGCCCCGCGTTGTTTCAGCTCGCGCTCCAAGTCGATCTTCTGGTTCATGCCGTTACTCCGCGCATGTCGGCGAGAATAGCCTCGGCCGCAGCCGCCGCATCGATCGCCTCGGTGATAGGCCGTCCGACGACCAAATAATCTGCGCCCGCACGCACCGCATCGGCCGGCGTCGTCACACGCTTCTGATCGCCGTGCTCGGCACGCGCGGGTCTAATGCCTGGCGTGAGCGTCAGAAAATTGCTGCCCAAAATGCCTTTGATATCCGGCACTTCATGCGCACTGCACACCACGCCGCTGCAGCCGGCATCGTGCGCCAGCCGCGCTAAGCGCATCGCATTGTCGACGACATCTCCGCCGAGACCGACGTCTAGTAAATCGCTCTGCGACATGCTTGTGAGAACCGTAACGGCAAACACGTGCGGCGGCGTCATGCCAAGTTCGTCTGCGCGTTCGTTTGCGGCTTGCACCGCAGCCTTCATCATCTCCGTTCCGCCGAGCGCGTGAACGTTGATGATATGCGTTCCGTGGCGAACGAGCTGCTTGACCGCCGCCGCGACCGTTCTTGGAATGTCGTGAACTTTCGCGTCGATGAAGTGCCGAACGTCGCGTGCTTCCATGTACGAAAAGAGGCGCTCGCCATAACCGTAGAGCGACTCCATCCCAACTTTGTAGATGAGATCGAGATCGTAGAGTTGGTCGATGAGGCGTTCGGCCTGTTCGGGCGCCGGCACGTCAAGCGCGACTATCAATTGAGCGCACACGTTTAGCCTTCGTCTCCTTCGTACTGGAACGCGGTCGCGAAGCCGACGTTCGCCTTGCCGACGATCTCGCGCAACGAGCGTATGCCGCGCGCGGCGAGATACTCGCGCAGTTCTTCAACGATTCGAACCGGAATGCGCGGGTCGGTGAAATTCGCCGTGCCGATAGAGATTGCACTCGCGCCTGCAAGGAAAAATTCCAGTGCGTCGCTGGCCGTTTCGATGCCGCCTTGGCCCACGATCGGAATCTTCACCGCACGCGCCACTTCATATACCGCAAGGAGCGCAATGGGACGGATGGCTGGACCGGATAAGCCGCCGGTGACGTTGCCCAAGCGCGGCTTCCATGTATTGATATCGATCGCCATTCCGCGCACGGTATTGATCACTGCGAGCGCGTCGGCTCCGGCAGCCTCCGCTTCGCGCGCGATGCTCGCGATATCAGTGACGTTCGGCGATAACTTGACGATGAGCGTTTTGCCGGTCGTTTCGCGCACGGTTTTTACGACGCGCGACGTAAGCTGCGGATCGCACGCGAACGTCTCACCCTCGGAGGCGACGTTCGGACACGAAATGTTCAATTCGAGCGCGTGAATTTCGTCGCGTGCCGCCAAACGTTCCGCGACGTACGCGTAGTCGTCCACGGAAAATCCGGCAACGCTCCCGACGATCTTGCACGGACGCGATGCAAACTTTGCAACGTCGTGCTCGAGATACCAGTCGATGCCCGGATTCTGCAAGCCGATGGCATTGAGCATCCCTGCCGGCGTCTGAACGAGCCGCGGCGTCGGATTGCCAAGTCGTGGCGCGCGCGTAACGCTCTTGAGCACCACACCGCCGATTTTCGATAAATCGATGAAGGGCTCGAACTCTTCACCCGAACCGTAACATCCGCTGCCCATCAGCGTCGGATAAGCGAGATCGAGCGATCCGATGCGCGTCGACAGATCGACTTCTTCCGACACTACCATCGCAGCTCGTGCGCCCAAAAAACGGGGCCCTCCTTACAAATGCGCGCGTTCACAACATCGCTGCCGCCGGCCTCAGGTCCGGGAAACGACGGTGCTTGTGCGCTATTGCGGTCGATCGGGACGACGCATCCCCAGCATCCGCCCACGCCGCATGCAAACGTCTCTTCCAGTGAGAGTTGGGCGGGAACGCCCATCTCGTTTGCTACGAACGCCGTCGCGCGCAGCATCGGCGAAGGTCCGCAGGCTAAAATAACGTCCGGTTTTTCATCGCTCTGCGCGAGCGCTTCGGTGATATAGCCGTGGTGTCCGAACGAGCCGTCGTCCGTTGCACAAATCACTTCGCACCCTTCCGCGGCGAAACGCTCTCTATCGACTAGCAGTCCGGCGTTGCGAGCGCCATAAAATAACCGCGTTCGCACACCCAAACGGACTAGAGCTTGGGCCGGAAGCAATACCGACGCAATACCAACGCCGCCTGCAACGATTGCTGCGGATTTGGCATGATCGATAGTGAAGCCGTTACCAAGGGGGCCACTGAGCGAGAAATGATCGCCGGGGCGCAACTCAGCGAATTCGCGCGTGCGCGGACCGCATACGAAAAACATGATACTGGCGCGCTCGCCTTGAGCTTCGTATATGCCGAGCGCCACTGCAGCGCGTTCTCCACCCGGCGGCACAGCCATGATGAATTGTCCGGGCTTAGTCACACGTACGAGCGCAGGAGCGTGAAATCCAAGGAGGACAACGCCGGGTGCAAGTTCGGTACGATCGAGAATACGCACATCATGAACGGAAGCTTGCGATTGCAATCCTTCAACGAGTTCGCGACGGGCAATGGGCATGTGTTTGCCATTCTCGGTCAACATCAGCAGCTCCGGTACGAGAATCGTCGCAGAATTTTTACCGAATATACGACTAAAGACTGAACTTCTTCCCGACTTCAGCCGTTATTGGGTATAGAATCAAAAAAATTACGAAAGGAGGGTCCACGAAAATGGCAGGTTTGATGGTCTTCAAATCGTTAGCCGACGCGCTGCGAGCGGGCTACCAGGTTTACGACCGCACGTCCGACGGATATCTTGTCCGGACGAGAACTGCGGCTGGATGGGCAATTGCCCTGGTCTCTTGCAAGTGAACCCTCCTAAACAGAGGTAACTACAGCGAAAAACCCCGGCTGCGGCCGGGGTTTTTATTTGCTTTGGAGCGCGGTTTTAATATTTATCGGGGGGCTGCGCCGGCTTTTCGAGTTCCGTCGTGGGCCCCGGGCGCCAGCCGGCGGGTCCGGACGGTGCGTTCGGCGGCGGGGCCGTGAAGGGACGCGAGCCGGCTTGGTACTCTTGTTGCTGTTGCTGCACGCCCGGTTGCTGGAAGTGCGGCGGCGGTTGGTAGCCGCCGAACGGCGTGATACGGGCGCCGGACATGAGCGCGATGATAATCTGCGCGACACCCACGAAGAGTGGAATCAAGCCGCCGAGCAGCCACGGACCCGGTTGCCCGATATCGATGAACGAGAGGCCCACGAGCAGCGCGAACCCGATCATGGCAAGCGTGATGCCTTTGCGCAGCGAGCGGTTCGCCTGCCACTGCGAGTATTCGTACGGGTCATATCCTGGCGCGTAGCCGGACGGCGGAGCCGCATATGCACCCATGCGTTTCGCCCACTTCGTGTCCGGCGGCGGCATGACGCCGCGGCGGATCATTTCGATGCGCTCTTGATGCGCAAACACGCGGTTCACAATTGCGTACGAGAGCGGTAATCCGAAGATTACGAGTATCGCAACAATCGGTACGAATACTTCTGCAGGGTCTGACATGACTTATTGGGCTCCGTTCGTGGTAATGTGAATGCTTCCGTCTTGGCTTGAGACCTCGAGCGACCCGCCGCCCGAGCCGACGCGATAGTCGGCATTCGAAGAATCGTCGTCGTTTCGCGCTGCGCGACGGCCGTCAAGCGTTACGTGACCGTCAGCGGTGCGAGCGCGAATTGCAACATTGACGCTCGGCGCGAGTCCGAGCGTGATCGTGCCGTCATCCGTGTGCAGCGTTCCGCCTGAAGTTGCTACGCTGCGGCCCCGGATCGAGCCGTCCTTCGTACTCGCATCAATTTGCGTTGCAACGACATTATCTAACGCGAGCCGTCCATCGTCGGACGCGATAGTGAGCTCGTCGGTGCGAACGTCGGTTGCAGCGATGTGACCGTCAACCGAGTGAACGCGTACGATACCGCGTAAGCCGGTAACGTCTGCAGCGGAACAGCGTTTGACGTCGAGCAATGATGCCGCAGGAACAGCGACTTCAACGCGTTGTTGTGAGATGCCGAAGATTTGCACGCGTACGCCGTGTCCCGGGGCGCGAACGATCGCGACGCCGTCATCGGTTCGCGAAACTTGCAGCGGCGGGCGTGTTGTATCGCCCCAAAAAATTCCCTCGAAGTGCGACGCATCCGTGACGTGCACTTTGCCGTCGTCGGACGTCGTAACAACGACGTGCGAATCCGGATCGTCGATCGCGATATGCGGCGTTGCACCCGCGTCGATTGGCGCGAACACTTTATCTTGCCCCGACTCCGAATGCAGCGCGGCAGCCTTCACCGAGAAATTGCCACGGCCGCCGAGCGACCAAATGATGGCGCCCGCAATGAAGAGTTCGGCTGCCAGTAGCAAGGCGATGATTCCGGCTTTCGAGTACCGCATGCCCCATATACGGCATGCTCGCCGGAGTGTTTCACCGCGCCCCCTGCGAAACAACGGGCACTACGCGGGCGTACACTATACGTGGCTGCGGCAGCACTATTGGAGGAAGTACCGATCCAGCCCCTCGACGATGACCAGGCTCTGGTTGCGGCAGCCCTAGGCGGCCGCCCCGAAGCTTTCGGGACGCTCGTCGAGCGGTACGATCGCGCGGTTTATCACCTGGCTTATCGCACGCTGCGCGATCAGGAAGAAGCGCGGGACGTAGCCCAGGAGGCATTCTTCAAGGCCTACCGCAGCCTACGCACCTTCAAGCCGGGCGCCAAGTTCTCGACTTGGATTTTCGCAATAACCTATCACGCATGCTGCGACCGTTTGGCGCGCCGCAAGCGTTATTCAAATGAGGAACTTCCGGAGCGGGCCGATCCGGGTGCCGGCCCCGAGCAGCAGGCGATTGAGGGCGACGAAGCGCGCCGGCTGCGCGCCGCAATCGAAGCGCTGCCCGAGAAATACCGCACCGTCATCACGCTTTACCATCTGCAGGGGCGCCAATATGACGAGATTGCAGAGGTCCTGGGAATGCCGATGGGAACAGTAAAAACGCATCTCTTCCGAGCCAAGGAGCAATTACGCCGCCTGTTGGCCGAAAGTGCCGCGGGAGTCGAACAATGAAATCGTACGATAGCGACGAGGAACTGGAACGAGCGCTCTTCGCGCTTCCTCTCGAGGAACCGCCGGCCGATCTGCGCGCCTCGATTCTCACGGCAACCGTCTATCGTCCGCCGCTTCCCGTTAAGCCGTGGGAGGTCTGGCTTATCGGCGGCGCAGTCGCGCTGCTCGCATGGCTGCTCGTGCTGATCGCAAACGGCACCGCGGCACCCGCATTCGTGGAGTTCGACTCCTACGTTACCGATGGCCTCAAGCTCTTCGCACAACCTGCAACGTTGTTCTGGATCGCAGTTGGCGGCGGCGCAGCCGTCTGGATTTCTCAGTTGAATTTAACGCCGGCACCGGGGGTTCAAGAAGCACGCCGCCGATAACCTCAGTGTATGGAGAAAGCGGCCAACGCATACCGGATCCTCGTTATTGAAGACGACGCGGCCATCAGCCGTGTCCTGCAACTCGAACTGGAACATGAAGGCTATAGCGTCGATGTAGCGCGCGACGGCCTTTCCGGTTTGGAGCGTGCGCTGAAAGAACCCGATCTCATCGTCCTCGACTTGATGCTTCCACGCATGGACGGCATGGAAGTATGCAAACGCGTGCGCGCAAAGAGCCGCGTTCCCATCATCATGCTGACCGCCAAAGATCGCGTGCCCGATCGCGTCGCCGGACTTGACATCGGCGCGGACGACTATCTTACCAAACCGTTCTCGACCGAAGAGTTGCTCGCGCGCGTTCGCGCACGGTTACGCGACAGAGAGCCGGCAGCAAACGTGATCGCCTATCGCGACCTGGTGATGGATCGCGACCGCCACGAAGTGACGCGCGGCGGCAAGCAAGTCAACTTAACGGCGAAGGAATATGCGCTGCTCGAGTATTTACTGCTGCATCGCAACAAAGTGCATTCGCGCGACGAACTTTTTAACGGCGTATGGGGCAGCGATTTCCTCGGCGACTCGAATTTGATTGACGTGTACATCCGGTACCTGCGCGGAAAGATCGACGAAGGATTCGACGACAAGCTCATAACGACGGTACGCGGCGTAGGCTACACGAT
>CAZHGH010000046.1:0-23976 GCA_964531205.1 uncultured bacterium | reverse complement strand
TGCCGCCGCGCTTCAAACGGCAGCGCTAGAGTAGCCATCTCGATGTTTATCGGCTATTTGCGGCGCGAGCCCCTAGCAGCCGAGCGACTTACAAGAATGCCGCTAGGTAGCCGGAGCTGGTGCGCCGTTGTGCGGTGCCTGACCGTTCTGGCCGCCGGTTTTGCGGCGCTTCCGTTTGGAAGCGCTGTTTGTAGCGCCGTGCTGCTGCGACATTGAGGCCGTTGCTTCCGCAGTATCCTCATCTTTCGTTCCGCCGCCGCCGGAACCGCCGCCCCGGTTCACGCCCGTGATCGGAATGTTGGCCAGCATGGCGAGCGCGTTGTCTTGATTTTCGAAGTGCACGTCAATCTTCTCGCGATCGACCTGTACGTATTTCGAAATGACATCCACGAGATCGCGTTTCATCGAGTCGATCATCTCCGGTGCGAGCGAGAGATGATCGGACATCAGCACGAGACGCAAGCGTTCCTTGGCAGTCGCACCCGAGTTCTGCCGCCCGAAGAGGCGATTGAAAAACTCGATCATTACTTAGCGGCGACCTCCGAACAGGCTTCCCAACCGATCCATGAACGATTCCTTGTGCTCCACCGTCGGCGCAGGCACGTCTTCGCCGGCGATGCGAGCGGCGATCGCGTGATACGCGGCCGCGGTGCGCGAGTCCGAACGCAATGCGAGCGGCTCGCCCTTATTGGTCGAAACGATGACGTCGGGTTCATCTGCGATAACGCCGAGCAGCGGCAGCCGCAGAATCGAATTCACATCATCGACGGAAAGCATCTTGCCTTTTTTGACGAGCTGCGGACGCACGCGGTTGATGATGAGCTGCGGTGAAAACTTGTTTCCGAGCAAACCCACGACCCGATCGACGTCGCGCACCGCAGAAACCTCGGGCGTGCAGACCACGATCGCTTCCTCGGCGCCGGCGACGGCGTTTTTAAAGCCCATCTCGATGCCGGCGGGGCAATCGATCAGCACATAATCGAAACGTTCGCGCAGCGTGTGCACGAGCGCCCGCATCTTTTCGGTGTCGACCTCGTCTTTTTCGCGCGTTTGAGCAGCTGCGAGTAAGTGCAGCGTCGGTGAATTTTTATCGCGTACCAGCGCCTCGTCCAAGGAAACTTTTTCTTCCAGCACGTCGAGCACGTGATGCTTCACGCGGCTCTCCAGACCCAGCACGATATCAAGGTTGCGCAATCCGACGTCAGCGTCGACGAGCGCAACTTTCGCTCCACGCCGCGCGAGCGCGGTTCCAAGATTCGCGGTCGTCGTCGTTTTGCCGACGCCGCCTTTTCCGGACGTGATGACGATCGCGCGGCCTAACGTTACGGGCGCACTTGCCGTCATGCTTTCATCCTGTGCGACGTGGGGTTGGAGCTCGTGCATGCTACCCTGCTTTCAGCGCGCCCAGCAAGCGCCCGAAGAATCCGGTGTTGTCGAGGTTGGTGAACGGAACGAGCTCGCCTTCGAGCCGGCGCGCGATCTTGTCGTAGATTACGCGCAGCCGCGTCGTCTCGTCGAGCACGACGGGTTCGCCCTTGTTGGTCGTATCGATGATCTCTTCGTCGTCGGGAACGATGCCTAGCAACTCTGCCGAAAGAATCTCGCATACATCGTCGACCGAGAGCATATCGCCGCTGCGAACCATGTCGGGGCGAATGCGGTTGACGATAAGCCGCACCGGCAGCGCGCGTTCGGCGAGCTTACCGATGACGCGATCGGCGTCCCGAATGGCGCTGACTTCCGGCGTCGTCACGACGATCGCTTCGCTTGCGCCCGCGACGGCATTACGGAAACCGCCTTCGATGCCTGCCGGACAATCTATGAGCACGTAATCCGCCATTGCGGCTAAATCGTCGATAAGCGCAGCCATCTGCTCTTCCGTCACCGCGTCTTTGTCGCGCGTTTGCGCCGCGGGCAGAATGGAGAGCGATTCAAAGCGCTTGTCTTTGATCAGCGCTTGGCGGAGCTGACAGCGTCCTTCCACGACCTCGACGAGATCGAACACGATTCGCTTCTCCAAACCAAGCACCAGATCGAGATTGCGCAATCCGATGTCGGCATCCACCAGGATCACGCGATGTCCGCGCTTCGCCAGCGCTGCACCGACGTTCACCGTCGTCGTGGTTTTCCCGACGCCGCCTTTGCCGGACGTAAAGACGATCTTGCGAGCGCTCATTGTTTGGTGCTCTCCCGTGAAAAGATGACGATGCGATCGTTTTGCACGCGCGCCGTTTCTGCATGTATCGGCGTTTGTTTGCGATCTCCCTCATCCGCGGCGATAAATGTTGCAATGCGCAACTGCGTCGGTGCGAGCTCGATTGCATGCACGCGTGCATTCACGTCGCCTTGTGCGCCGGCGTGCGCTACGCCGCGTAATGCACCGAACACAAGAATGTCGCCGCTTGCAACGAGTTCCGCTCCCGGATTGACGTCGCCGACGACGACGATATTTCCGAGATTGTGCAGCGACTGTCCGCCGCGAAGTGTACCGACGTGGTAGAGCGTCGAAGGCCCTGTGTGCTGCGGTTCCTCGGCAGCGGCGTGCATTTCGACCTTTGGTGGAGCGATGGCGCGTCGCACGCTTGCTTCGCCGCGTTTACGCCGGGCGGCTATGTCGGCGCGCGCCCCCGCGAAATCTGCGACCAGCGAGCGCGCCGCGTCCGAAAGTTGAACCTCGCGTTTCGGACGCAGCGCACGGCGCCGCGCAAGCTCTTCTCCGCCGTCGTCGATCACAGGAGCGAATCGTAAGCCGTACGCTTGCGCGAGCGGCTCAAGGTCAAAGCCGCCGGTAAGCGCTTCCAGTACGATGCCGTGGTCGAGCAGAACGGCGCGCAGACGGGCGAGTTCATCCGGAGATAGACTCGCGCCATCGAGCGCGGCGGTAGCAGGCGTTCCGGAATAAAATCCGGGACGCTCACCGAGCTTGCCTTGCAATTCAGCCAGAGCGTCCTCGAAGTTGCGTCCTCCCAACGCAATTTCCAGGCCCGTCCCTTTGCCGCGCAGTACCGCCATGGGCGCGCGTTTCAGGAGCAGCCCCGCGGAGCGCCTGCGGCCTCCACAGCCGGTTCACAAGAACTTCTGGTTATCCACATATCGTACACACAACATAGACGCGGTAACATAGAAGGGGGCACCCGCGTTCTTGGGGTGTCCCGACGCAACAATAACCCGCCGGGCCGGGTAGAGGAAAATTGAACGCCATGCTTCGTCGCATCATACCGATTGCCGTCATCGTTTCACTCATTGGTGCCATATGCCCGTCACCGGCGCTTGCGCTTTCAACTCAAGCGGAAGTGGAGATGGGCCGCGCCTACGATCAGCAGATCGTTGAGAGCAGCGTCGTCGAAACCGATCCGCTCCTCAACCAATGGGTGCAAAACGTCTCGCAAAAATTGTGGGCGGAGACGGCGCGCAAGGACGTTCCGTACAGCGTCAAGATTCTGCAAGACAACGATATCAACGCGTTTTCGACCGTTGGCGGCTTCGTGTACGTCAACAGCGGGCTGCTCGATTTCGTTCAATCGGACGACGAACTCGCGGGCGTCATCGGCCACGAAACGGGTCACATCGAACGGCGTCACGTCGTGACGATGCAAAACAAATCACAGCTGCTCAATTTGCTCTTCGGCATCGCATCGCTGTTCTCGCCGATCATCTATAATTTCGGCAACCTCATGCAGGCGGGCGTCCTGGCGAAAATCTCGCGGCAGGACGAATTACAAGCGGACGAATACGGATTGCTCCTCATGTCGCGCGGCGGTTACGATCCCGAAGCGATGCTGAGCATGCAACAGCACTTGGGCGCTCTGGAAGGCGAGCACAACGATCTCGTCAACAAGTATTTCGAGGATCACCCCGGCTCCGGCGCCCGCGTTGCGCACTTGCTCGGCTACTCCGAACTCGATCCGACGAAGACCACACCGCAAGAACGGCTCGTGTGGGCGCTGCACGATCTCGACGAAGCACGCTATAGCGTAGCGCAGATCGAACTCGAGCAGATTGTAAAGAAGGATCCCAACAACCCTCAGGCGCTGCTCGGACTCGGACAGGCCGAGCTCGCACTCGGGTTGACGAACAAGAGCCGGCAAACGCTGGGCGAGCTCGCGCAGAGTTCGTCGCCGCAAGTGAAAGCAGCTGCGCAGCAGCGCATCGAGTCATTGCGCGCGATGGAGGTTCGCAAAGTCGACCTCTCGCGCCCGAATCTCGGAATGCTGCAGCAAAAACTCGATCAAGCCGAACAAGTCCAAAGCCAAGCGCAAGCGCAGATCGGCGCGCGCCACGATCAGGGCCACAGTCAGCTCAACTCGCTCAAGCAGCGCTTAGACACGATCAGCTACGAACTTCCCGACTTCAGCCGCATTGAAATAAAGCATGGTTCTAGGCTCGAAGCCGTCCAGCGCAGCATGTCGGGCATGGCGCGTTCGGTGAATAGCGCGCTGCAAAACATGACTGCGGCAATCGAACAGGTCGGCACGATGGACACGAAGACGAACAAGCCGACCGGTTTGCTCGCGGAGAACGTATCGATTCTTTCCGAGATGCGCGCGCCGCTGAAGACCACGCCGATTCCGTCGGATTCAATCGCGATCTTCCCGTCGTATCCCGACATGCTCTCACAGCTCTCGGAGGCCGACGGCGATATGGTTCGCGCGGTCGACGCGGGACGCGCCGCCGCGATGCAGCTCGATGCCGGACTCGGCGATCTGGACATGTTCATCAAACGCCTGCAACAGGTGCAGTTGAACTACTTCAACGACATCTCCGAGATCGATTACAACGCGCTGGTTCCGTACATGCAAAAGGCTCAAGCGTCGCTCGGTCAGGCGGCCGTCTCCGCGTCGCAAGCGAATCAACTGTACGACATGGCACGTGCGCGCCAACTCTCGGCCCGCATTACGATGCTCGGCGTCGGAACCTCCCCTCAGCGCTATGAAACATTGCAAAAGGCGATCAACGTGCGGTGGAACGTCGACGATCTCTCGTACATCGACATGATTCACGACAACGTGACTCCGGGCGATCTGACGGCGGCTTCGATCGTTGCGGCGGATTTGCGGACCACTCCGCAAGACATTATCCGCGAAGCGCATGAGTCGCATCGTTCGGTGATCGACGTGGCAAACGCGAAGGGGATGCACGAACTCTCTCTCGAGATCTTCATGGGTCTTATCTATCTCGACTACACCGACGATCCGGCGAAGGAAGCGCACCCGAGCGGTCCGCCGCCGGGACAAAACAGTACGACCACGACCCCAATCTAAGGAGTTACTGGATGGCGACGGCGACTGCTGATATTCTTAAACTCGTTCGCAAAGGCATCGACGTCAAGACGGTCAATGCGAATACGCGCAAACCGTTCCGGTTTTATCTCTGCGGAGATCCCGGATTAGTTGCGGAGATGCGCAACTTCTTACTCTCGGGGCACAATGAAGAAGGCGTCCCATTCGATGCTGCGGCATGCCTGGAAACCATCGTTCCGGGAATCGCGCAGCCGACGATCACGTCCGAGGCACGCGTCGTTTTGTTTTTAGGGCGCGGCGGCGATATTTCCGGGACGACGATGCAGCCGCTGCGTTCGCTGAATTTGCCCATCATCGCCGTCACCGTCGATGAAGCCGCGCAGCCCTCCGGGCCGTCAGTGGCGCCTCCGCGCGGCGCGTTCGCCGAATATACCGTCAACGCGATCTCGCGCGACGCGCTCCGCGGGCGCGTACTGCCGCACGTCGTCGATTGCTGCAAAGGCGTCGAAATCGCCGTAGGACGCCGCCTGCCGGCGCTCCGCGAAACGGTTGCCGCAAAACTTACGCGCGATGCGGCAAACAATGCTCTGAAAGTTGCGCTCGCAAGCGCCGTCGTCGATCATATTCCGGTTGTGGGTTTGGTTATGGGCGTTTTCGCCTCCGCGGGCGATATGATGGCGATCACCGGCATCCAAATGATGCTCATGCTGCACATCGAAGCGACCTACGGCAAGGATCCCGACGTGCAGCGTATGTGGCAGCTGCTTCCCGTGATTGGCGGCGGCTTCGGATGGCGATCGCTCGCGCGCGAATTATCCGGCTTCATTCCGGTTGCGGGCATTGCCATTAAAGGCGCAATTGCGTACGCCGGTACGATTGTCGTCGGCGAGGGCGTCACGTTTTACTACGAGCAAGGACGACAAATGAGCGCAGGCCAGGCGCGTTCGATTTACGAGAGCACGAAGAACGAAGCGATGACCTTTGCCCGCGATTTGCTCAAGCGCATCACGAAGCGCTAAGGCGCACCAGCAGCTCTTCGTCCGCTAACGCCTGCAAGTCGTACGAGACGCGACTGCGCACGCGCTTGGCAAGATCCGCTGCAATCCGGCGGCGCGCGTCCGGTGCGAGCCCGTTGCGTCGCGCGACGAAGCGATCGATGACAGCCTGCTCTTCCGCGGTAATGAGCGTGCTTCTCGCTGCGGGCGCAGCGGAGGACGCAGCGGCCCGAATCGCTGCAAGCGTCGACGTGCGCGCATCTCGAACCACGATCGTGCCGGCTGCCATGTCGCCTAACCGTTTGTTCTCCGGTGAAAGGATGCTTGCGATCGCGCTGAGCGCGTAGAACCCCAGCGCTACTTCACCGACGCGAATGAGATTGCGAAGAGCCGAGGCTGCAAAGTCGATGGGAAAACCGCCATCGCGAACGACGCGGATACCGAGCAGTTTCTTTCCCGGGGTTTGTCCGTTCCAGAGCGTTTCGAACGCGATGAAGTAGCCGAAGTACACGAGAAAGATCACCGCTACGATAAACGCGATCGCAACCGATTCGGGGGTGGAGTAATCCCGTGCCGTTCTCATATGCGGCGGCGCGTGACTTGCGATAAGTGCAACGCCCCAAAGAATTGCGACGAGGATCAGCGTTTGAAGCATCATGTCGACCGTCACCGCGAGAAAACGGCTGCCCAAGCCCGCAAGCTCGTAGGAGAACGCGATGCTTTCCGGCGTGCGGACGGTGACGGATCGATCCATTTATGAGAGCTTCTATGGACTAATGCGGCGCCCTCGGGGAGCGCCTAAGTTAGCTGTACAATAAGGCGCCATGAGGCAATGGGGGCCCCACGAAGTGGGGGGCGCGGAGGCCAGGCCGCAGCGCCTTTTCAAATGAAAGAGCGCGAGTTCGTCCGCAAAAAAAGCGAGTCGTGGGAGCGCCTCGAGACGCTCATCTCCCGCGCCGGACGGCGCGGTTTGCGCAATCTCAACGCAGGCGAACTGTTCGAACTCGGAAGGCTGTACCGTTGGGCGACCTCCGACCTCGCATACGCGCAAGGTCACCGGTTCGATCCGCATCTCGTACATTATCTGAACCGGTTAACCGCACGCGGACATGCGTACGTCTACGGTGCCACCGTTGAAAGCGGACGCGCGCGTGTCGCGAGATTTTTCACGCAGACCTTTCCGCAAGAGGTCCGGCGTTCGTGGCCCTACATCGGCGCATGCATCGCGTTAACGATTCTGTGGGCGATGGTGGCCTATGCGATCGTGCAACACAACCCGGCCGATGCTTACGCGCTCTTGCCGGAATGGCTCGTGCCCAGCCACATCACCAAGAGCCTGCATAATTCAAATTTTGATTTCGGACCGCAATCTTCAGCGGCAATGTCGTCCGCGATTATCACGAATAACGTTCGCGTCGCAATCATGACCTTCGCGGCCGGAATCGTAACGCTCGGCATCGGAACGATCTATCTCATTATCTTCAATGCGCTGATGTTGGGTGCGCTCGGCGCGCTTTACGCGCAGGCAGGTTTCGGAGCGGATTTTTGGGCGACCGTTGCGCCGCACGGCTTCATCGAACTGACCGCCATTCAAATCGCCGGCGGCGCCGGGCTGCTCATTGCTGCGGGAGTATTATTGCCTGGACGGCTTTCGCGCCGCGATGCAATCGCGCAGAATAGCCGGCGCGCCGGCGTGCTGATCGCGGGTGTGGCCGCAATGCTTTGCGTTGCCGGCATCATCGAGGGATTTTTCTCACCGCTGCGTTTTCCCGAGAGCGTACGCGCGGGCGTTGGGGCGTTTACGGCCGTCTTGCTCGTTTTGTACTTTGGTTTTGCGGGGCGCCGGCGATCGACTACAGCAAGCCGCGTTGTTTGATCTGTAGATAGCGATCGATGAGCGCTGTCGTGAGATCGTGCGCGGGAACGTCGATCACTTGGACGCCGAGACGCCGCAGCGCGGCGGCGGCAACAAGCCGTTCTTCGCGCAGCTCCAGCGCGACGCCGGTTGCGTAGACGTCTGCCGGAACGTGCGGATCGCGTTCCACCGCGCGATCGATCGCCGCGTCGTTCATGAACGCGCACACGACAAGATGGCGGCGCGCAAGCGTCCCGATTTGCGCGAGGACGGCGCTTTGCGCCACCGGGTCGACCATATCGGTGAAAAAGACCACAAGGCTGCGCTTGTGAACGTGGGTGCGCACGTATGCGAACGCGCGATCGTAATCGGATTCTTCGAACCGCGGCTCCAGCGCATGCACTTCTCCGGCAAGATGCGCGAGCGATCGTCCGCTGCTGCGCGGCGCGTACGCGTGTAAAATATCCGATGCAAATGCGACGATACCGACCTTGTCGTTTGCGAGAGCTGCGATTGAAGCCACCGACATTGCTGCGGTAATCGCGTAGTCGAATTTGCGTTGTTCGTCGACGCGCGGCGTCATCAGCCGTCCCGCATCGAGCAGAATCATCACGTTCTGACTACGCTCGACCTCGTATTGCGCCACCATCACGTGACCACGGCGCGCCGTTGCCTTCCAATTTATTGCGCGAAATGCGTCTCCGGATACCCATTCGCGTAGGCTTTCGAGCTCCGTGCCGGCGCCTCGTAAACGCATACGCCGCAACCCGGCTTCGATGAGCCGGTTACGCGCATGCAGCGTACCGTAGCGTTCGACGGCGGAAAGATCCGGATAGACGCGAACGTCCTGCGGCATTGCTACGCGCCGCCGTCTGCGCAGCATGCCCAGCGGGTTGTCGTACCACATGAAGAAGCGCTCGAGTGTTGCGGTGCCGCGAGCAACAGGCAGCACGCGGCGATCGCAGTTCACCTCGCTGTTCGCCGGCACGCGCGCCGTCAGCTCATCGTCGACATAATGCAGCAGCGCGGATGGCGTCTCGACGATTGCAACGATTGCCATTCGCTGCGAACGGTTGCGCACGACGTACGTCAGTACGCCATCATGCCGTAGCGAAAAGGGATCGGGTGCCACGCGAACGGCCTCGATCTGTGCCCGGCGCGGACCTAGCATTGCATCCGCTACAACGGCGGCGACGAACGCGGCACTTGCCGACAGAGCAATCCACCAAACTTCTGGGACCGCTGCAGAAACGGCAAACAAAATCGCGATTCCGGCGAGCGACCAATACGCCCGCGGCGCAAGCCACAGACCTATCCAAAGGCGTTCACGCAGTCGTTTCACGCGGCACCGGCACCGATTGCAAGACTTCGGCGATAACGTCCGCCGCGCGAACGCCGTCAATCTCCGCGTGCGGCTGCACGATCAACCGGTGCGGAAGTACGATTGAAGCCACCGCTTTTACGTCGTCGGGCGTAGCGTATTCGCGGGCATCGATTGCGGCGGCGGCCTGCGCGGCTAGCAGCAACGCAATTCCCGCGCGCGGACTTGCGCCAAGCGCAAGCTGCCGGTGCGAACGCGTTGCCGTGACGATGTCGAGAACATAGCGCTGCACCGGTACTGAAACATGCACGCGGCGCACTTCCGTTTGCGCTGCCAAAATCTCGGAGGGCGACGTAACGCCCCGAAGTGTGGCCGGATCGACGGTGCGCGCATCAAAACCGCCGGCGACGCGTCCTAGCAGATCCAACTCTTCAGTGGGTTGCGGATAGGTCGACTCGACTTTCACGAGAAACCGGTCGAGCTGCGCCTCCGGCAACGGATACGTCCCTTCGTATTCCACCGGATTCTGTGTCGCGCAGACGAGAAACGGTTGCGGCAACTGAACGGGCTCGCCGTCGATGGTTACTCGTCCCTCTTCCATCGCTTCCAGCAACGCAGATTGTGTTTTCGGCGGCGTGCGGTTGATTTCGTCAGCGAGCAAAACGTTGGTAACGATCGGTCCGGTGCGCAGAGAAAACTGCGCGGTCTGCGGATTGAACACGGTCGTGCCGACGACGTCCGCAGGCAACAGATCAGGCGTAAACTGAATGCGCCGGTACTGCACGCCGAGCAACGCCGCAAGCGCACGCACCGCAAGCGTTTTCCCGGTTCCCGGAACGCCTTCAATCAGCGCGTGTCCCCGCGCAAGCACGGCGACGAGCAGCGCGAACGTCGTTCGATCGCCGCCGACGATCATGCCGCGCATGCCTTCGTTAATGCGGGCAGCCAGCGGACCGGCAGTAGCCGTCACCATTCATATTCCTTTCGCACTGTTGCGAAGAGCCGGCCCGCTGCTAATACTTCGCGCGGACCGGGATGCGGATGTGTTGCGAGTGTTTGAAATTGGTCGAGAAGCGTATGGGCGCGCTCGTCACCCGGGGCACGCGGCGCAAGAACGCTTTGTGCCTGCCGTTCCAAGCGCGCGACGATCTCTTTCGCCGCGCCGCCGCGCTGAAGCATGCGTGCGAGCGAGGCAATATAAGCGCTTGAATCGCGCTCCGCGGGCGGCTCGAGCGCCGCAGGGGGCGCAAACGGCAGATTCGAGCCGATTACGGCGAGGGCAATAGCGATGCACGCTAAGACGATCGCGATCCGCATGCCCCGCGGCAGCACCTGCCAAAACGTATGGCCGGTTTCGTATCCGTAAATGCGCTCGTCGAACGCGACGGGCGCGGCAGCGGCAAACAGCGCGTACGCAAGTGCCGCGTTATCGTGTTGTCCCAGCTCGCGGTTCCCAAAGATTACGGGCGTTGCCGCGACCACGACACGTCCCTTGCCGCGCCGGTATGTAACAACGACGGCCCTGTTGGATGCGCGCAGCAGCGTAGTGCGGTCGCGCGTGCACGAAAGGGGAAAACCGGACATGAATACGCCACCGGCTCGCAGCGTTCGACCGAGATTTCGCAGCCCGCAACCGCTGATCGCAAGCTTCGTTTCGCGGAACACCACGCTTTTCGGCAATCCCAAAGCGCGCCGATCGTTTTGCGCTGTCGCATCCAGCACGAAAAGCGTTCCGCCGGCACGCACCCATGTGTCGATCTGGTCCGTCGCGTTCGTGCTCGGCAACGCTGCCGAAAGGGCGCCATCGCCTGCCAATACCAGAGAGCCGCCGCGTTGATGAAATTCACCAATCGGTTCCTGGAAGCGCCGAACTGCAACGCCTTCGCGCGCCAGCAGATCGAAGAGCGCCGCGTACCCGTTTCCACCGGTATCATACGTCGATGGTTCCGAATACTGCGCCTCGGGCCGCATCGTTCGCAACACCGCGAACAGCACGATCACGCCAAGAGCTGCGGACGCGAGAACGGTGTCGAGAAGCCGTTTACGCGGCATTTGCACGCACCTGAATTGTCAGCTGCAGGAACGCGTTGCGCGCTGCGCCCCACTGCTCCATCGATACGGGCGCATCCGCATAAAGTGCCGCCGTAAACGTACGGGCGATGACGTCGAACGTCGAGATGCTCGCTGGAGCGTGTGCGCGGACGGCGGCGCGAGTTTCGTTTACCGTTTGGCTTGGATCGTCATGCACCACGCCGCGCAAGTCCAACGCTGTGACCGATGCGCGGAAAAGCAGTGTGGCAGCTGCACGATAGTCGCCGCGTCCCGCGGCACGGGTGCTTTGCGCGTACAATGCGTCGGCATCGAGACGTTGCGCGAGCAACCGCGAACCCGCCGCAGGGCGATTCTGCTCGCGCGCAATGCTCAGTATCAGACGAATACCTACGATCGCGACTACGGCGATCGCAGCTGCGAGCAACACGTCGCCGAATGCTAGGCTTACCTTTGGTCCGACGTGCACGTGGTGCGAGAAAGCGTCGACGATTTGATGCCAGCGATCGGCGAGCCATTGCATGAAAACGTCCCACCACGTTTTCGGTTGCGGCCGAACGACGGCGATTTGGAACCGCGGTTCCGCGACGATCTTACGCGCCAACGCGTGAGGATCGATGGGCGGCCGAAGCGTTCCGAACGCGCGCAGGCCGCCGGAGTTCACGTAGCTGCCGTCGATCCGAGACGGTCGATGTCGGCCTGCATGTCCAGCCCTTCGCGCCGCACGCGCACGTCGAAATAGTAAACGGCGATGAGCAAGCCCAGGAACGCGGTGCTAATCAACGTCACGATGCCTTGGGCGATTGAATTGAGCGCCGTGACATGCACGAGTCCCATGAAGATGCCGGCGACCGCCATGCTCACGATCATGAGTCCGATGTAGACTGCTACGAGCGCCAGCGCGATCACACTCGCCCGTCCAAGCTCCGTGCGGTTGAAAATCCGTGCGAAGCCGCGAGAGATAGCTATATTGAACGGAACTTCTTCTATGGCGATGGCGTTGAACGCAAACCCGAACGCCAAATAAAACAAAATCGTGAACAGCAGGAAGGCAAGTCCGCAAAGCAGCGCCAGAACGAATAGCACGATCGCTCCAACCGCAACGTATTTCACGAGCACAAACGCAATCCCGAACGTTATACCGAGAACCAGCGCGCCGGAAAAAATTAACGCAACGAGCAACACCACTTCACAAAGGATCGTCATGAGCACCGCGCCCCAATGGCGCAGCGCGGTCGCGTACGCAACGCGCCAATCGATGGGGCGGCTGCGATAGATCATGCCCGCGGCAGCGGCGATCGCCACGGTGGCGAACGGCGCAAGCAGCATCGCGAGCGCGAAATACACCAGCACCCAGCCCGGCATCATGACTTGAGGCGGCGTCGACGGCGGCGTTCCGGGATGCTGGATCTGCCAGAGCAACTGCTGATACGTCGTGTCGCTGCCGGTTGCAAGATACTGCGCGACGGTCAGAGGCAGCACCACAATCAGCGCGATGATCGTTAGTGGCACGATGTTCCGCACGTACAGCGTCACCGCGCGATCAAAAATCTCGCCTAGACCCAGCGGACGCAGCTGCACCGGCTCAGCGGCAACACTCATTCCGGCCGTTTCTTGAGGATTTCGAGCGCTTCCTATGGTAGTGGCCGAGCATGGAAACTCTGGGCGAGCTCGCCGCGATTTGGCGGTATCCCGTCAAAAGCCTCGCCGCCGAACGGCTGCACAGCACGTGCATTGAAGCGGGCGGGATTCCGGGCGACCGCGCTGCTGCGTTGATCGTGGAGAGCGGCCACGCGCGCGCCGGAAAGCCTTACCGCGGGAAAGAGCACAATCTGTTGCATACCACCGCAGACGCACATCACGCCGCGGAATTTGCGGCAGCTCGGAACGTTCGTGTTTCGATGCACACCGATCAACCGCATTATTTCGACGCTGCGCCGATCTCGCTGATCTTCGATCGCTGGATCGACGAAGTCTCCGCGGCGCTGGAACTGCCGCTCGATCCGCTTCGCTGGCGTCCAAATCTCTTCGCACGGGCGTCCGCTGATTTCACATACGGCGAAACGGATCTGCTCGATCGCACGATCGAAGCCGGCAGCGCCGTCTTACGCATAACGGAGACGATCGGACGTTGCATTACGACGACGTATGATATTGAAACGGGCGAACCGGACAACGACGTGCTGCTCTACGTCGCGCAGAATCGCGGAAACGTGATGGGCGTTTATTGTGACGTCGAGTTGGCCGGAACTGTTCGCGAGGGTGACGCCTTGCGCTTGCGCGCGCGCTGAACGTCGCGCACGACGCTTTCGAGTTCGTCGATGTAATTCAAAAACCGCTCGCTGCCTTCGCGTGTAATGCGTACGATCGTTTGCGGACGTCCTTTTCCGGTGATGCGTCGCATCTCCACGATCCCCATCTCCGCAAGCGCATGCAGATGACGGTTCAAATTGCCGTCCGTCAGATCGCATGCCTCTTGCAGCTGCGTGAACGCCAACCCATTCGGATTTGCGATGAGCGCGCTGCAAATCGCGAGCCTGCCGCGTTCGTGGAAGACGCGATCGAGCCCGCTGAACGCATACGGCGCGGTCACGGGCGCACCGTGCGTTCGCGCATAACGCTCAGGCCGATCGCAAGCTGGCCGGCGCCAAAGCCCACAGGTAAAACCCACCAGCTCAATGCGACCTGAGGCGGAACGAAAAGCAACCCCATACCGCCGACCATAAAGGCACCCGCAATCGGAACGACGGCGCGCGGAAGCATCGTGCGCGACGCGAGCAAGCCGACACCGTAACAGCCGTACCAGACGCCGGGCATGAATGCGTACAGATTCGCGCGCAGCAATGCAAATGAAAGAATCGCGCCGAGTACGAGCGCGGGCAGAATCGCTAAACCGACGGTCGCCGTATGCCAACGTTCGCGCGCCGTTGCGTCATTCACGTACCAATGGGCGATTGCGCCGTAATTCACGAGCACCGCGACGGCGCAGCACGCAAACCAAATCGCAAAATACAAATGCCCTTGATGCATGGTTTGAACGTGCGGAACGATCAACGCTTGAATGACGCCCGCCACCACGGCAAAGCCACCAGAAAGTACAGCGGCAAAACCGGAGTACCCCTTGAAGCGTTGGACGTGGCCCAGCCGTTCGCGGACTTCCGCAATGTCGGCTAACGCGCGCTCGAGATCGGTCATCACTTACTTTGTATCAGAAAGTAAGGGCGCGGTGCAAACTGCGCCGCGCCCTGTGTGCCGTTCCGAGGTTAGTGAATCGTAATGTCTACCGGATAGAATCGTCCGGTCCGGTCCTCCGTGCCGCGCGCGACCACGGTTTCACCGACACGGAAATGGTCGGCGTCGCGAACGATCCACGTTCCGGTCGTGCGGTTAGCCGGCTCCCACACGATGAGGGCGCCCGAGCGCACCTGCCGCACCACGCCGGTGAGCGTTATCGTGCTGGCCGTTGCGGGCTGACCGGTCGACACCGGTTCGTACGCAATGCTTTCGCCATTGAGCGTCTGCGGATAGAAGACGCCGTTCGCGCCTACCATGCCGGCACCACTGACTTGCTGGCCTACGCGGAATCTATCGGCATCCGGGACGTACCAAATCACCCAGCGATTTCGGCTCTCCCGGACCGTGAGACGGTCCGACGCAACGCGCACTACAGTACCGGAAAGCGATTCGTTGTAGCTGGTGCGCGAGGGTGATAACGTTACTTCGCTCGCGTCAAAGACGCCGCTCGGCTCGACGCACCCATATGCACCGACAAAAGTGCCGGGGCGGAGCGACGTGCCGTTCGTGTTCACACGAGCGCCGGGCTCAAGACGCACGTCGGCCCAGCGATTCTGTTCGGTGCTGACGGTCAACATGTTGCCGTTTACACGTTGGATGACCCCGAAGAAACTCTCGCTCTTCGGACATGTCGCAGCAGACGCGTGAGTTGTTAGTGCTGCTGCCGCCGCGATTGCAGCTGCGGCGATGCTGAGATAAAAGCGACCCATTGCTTGTCCTCCGTTCTCTATCGTGGGCGTCTAGAGAACGTTCCCGGACTTTGCCTCGTCGTCGCTCGTTTGGTGTACGTTAGAGCGAGCGGCGCCCTTCAATGGCCTTGGCGAGCGTCACTTCATCGGCGTAATCGAGATCGCCGCCAATCGGCAATCCGTACGCAAGGCGCGTCACCGCCACGCCGAGCGGCGTGATCAGCCGGGATAAATAGAGTGCGGTCGCTTCTCCTTCGGCGTTGGGATTAGTCGCGATGATCATTTCACGCGGCTGCTCGGTGCTTATGCGATCGACGAGTTCTTTCACGCGCAATTGCGCCGGACCAATGCCGTCCATCGGTGATATGACGCCGCCTAGTACGTGATAGCGGCCTTTATATGCCGATGTCCGCTCTAAAGCAAAGATGTCTTTCGCTTCCGCGACGACGCAAATCATCTGCGGGTCACGCCGCTCGTCGCGGCAGATCGCGCACGGATCGTCTTCGGTAATCGAAAAGCAGACGGAGCAAAGCCGCACGCGATCTTTGACGGCGAGAATTGCTTCAGCGAGCGTCTGCGCTTCATGGCGCGGACGGTTGAGCAAATAAAACACGAGCCGCGCTGCGGTTTTCGGACCGACCGTCGGAAGTTTGGAGAATTCGTTGATAAGGGCTTGGACCGGACCGGCGATCGAACCCGAAGACGTGGGCACGAGATGCTCTACATCAAACCGGGAATCTTTAAGCCGCCGGTCAGGCGGCCCATGCGCCCTTGCGTTGTTTCCTCAACCTTCGCAAGAGCATCGTTGAGCGCGACAACGAGTAAATCTTCAAGCGTCTCCACGTCATCCGGATCGACGGCTTCCTTCGAAACCTTTATGCTTTTCACGCGGTGATCGCACGTCATCTCGACCTTGACCGCGTCACCGGCGGCGACGCCCGTGACGACGGTATTGGCGAGCTCGTCTTGCGCCTTGGCCATCTCTTGCTGCATCTTGCGCATCTGCGCCATCAATTGCGCTTGATTCATGTTACTTGATCCGTTCGTTCAGATAGGAAAGCAGTTCATCGGGGTCGTCGTCTTGCACGGTCGCCGCTGTGGGTGCGGCGCTTCCGCCTTTCGTACCCTTTGCCGCGCCATCCACTTTGAAACTCGCCTTGAGGTTCGTGCCGAGCACTTCCGCCATCGCGTTTTCGACGAGCTTCGCGTTGTCTTTGAGGATATCGGCCATGAGCGAATTCGGCAGTTTGATGACGATGGCGTTGCCATCGATGGAATCCGGCACGGCGCGCGAGAGTTGCGCGCGCAGCGAAGCTTTTTCGCTTTCGACTTTCGTGCGAATCGATTGCCATGCGGCGCGGACTTTTTGAATTGTTACGGGGGCGGTTGCGGGCGGTGCGGCTTCAGTTTTGTCATGGTGAGGCTCTCGAACCATGGCTGAGCTTGTCGAAGCCCGCGCCGGTACGGCGCGCCCCTCGACGGCGCGTTCCGCTACGCGGACGCTTTGCTCGGGGTCCTTCGATACCTCAGGATGACGTAAAGCGCCGCCCTCTTCCAAAGCCGCAACCCGCGAGGCGAGTGCGTCGACGGTCGTATCTTCACTCGCTAGCGTGTAACGCAGTAACGCGGTTTCCAGCTCGAGACGCGGATTGCCGGATGAACGCGCGGTAGCAAGCGCATCGGAGAGTAAACGTAGTGCGCGCACGATGTGCGCTTGCGTCAGCTGCTTGCTGCGTGTCGCCGCGGCTTGCGCGTCCTCCGGTGCGAGATCGCGCGAGAGCAGCTCGGGATCGATGCGCGCGACCAGCAAGTTCCGAAATTCGGCGATGAGGCCGCGAATGAGCACCTGCATATCGGTGCCGGCATCGCTCGCATCGTCGACGGTGCGCAGAATCGCATTCGCATCGCGCGCAATCAGCTGGTCGATCAGCGTCGCCGCGTAGTTGCGTCCCGTCGCACCGAACGCGAGATCGATCGTTTGCGGCGTTATCTCGCCTTCGGCGAATGCCGCAGCCTGTTCGAGCATCGTGAGCGCGTCGCGCAAACCGCCATCCGCGCGATAAGCAATGGCGGAGAGCGCCGCATCGTTGATGGCGATATTCTCGGCATTTGCGATCTCGCGCATCCGCGCGATCATGATTGGGATAGCGATGCGCCGGAACGCGTAACGTTGACAGCGCGAAAGAATTGTGACCGGCAGTTTCTCCGGTTCCGTCGTAGCCAGGATGAACACGGCGTGCGGCGGAGGCTCTTCCAGCGTTTTGAGAAACGCGTTGGCGCCTTCTTTGGTCAGCATGTGCGCTTCGTCGATGATGTACACTTTCATGCGCATCGTCGACGGCGCGAATTTCACCGCATCGCGCAGCGCGCGTATCTCATCGATGCCCCGATTGCTCGCAGCGTCGATCTCGAGAACGTCGAGCGCCGTTCCGGCGAGGATTGCGCGGCAATTTTCGCACGTGTTGTCGGGCGTTGCAGTCGGACCGTGTACGCAATCAATGCAACGCGCGAGAATTTTTGCGGCAGAGGTTTTTCCGGAACCGCGTGGTCCGGAGAAAAGATAGGCGTGGGCGAGTTTGCCGCTTTCAATAGCGCTGGTAAGGGTGCGGACTACTGCGTCTTGGCCGACCAAATCGGCAAAAGTCTTAGGCCGCCACGTGCGATAAAGGGACACGCTTACTAGTACTTTTCAGTGTTTCGGCGTGCCTGCCGCAGGGTATACTCAGCGAGTGTCGCTTCTTTAGACTTTTACGCTAAAGGGGTGGCCGTGTTTGTCCGCCGGGACACTGAAGATTGAGGTAGCGTCGTGGATTTGCGGGCTGCGCTTCGTGAGAAGTTCGGTTTCGAGTCATTTCAACCGGGACAGGAAGAGGTTGTCAACCGTGTGGTCGACGGGCAAGATACCCTTGCCATTCTAGCGACCGGCGCCGGTAAGAGCCTAACCTACCAACTTTCGGCGTTGCTTTTGCCCGGAACGACCGTCGTCGTGAGTCCGCTTATCGCGTTGATGAAAGATCAGCTCGACATGCTACGCGAGCTCGGCGTCACGGAAGTTGTCGCACTGAATTCGACGCTTTCCGAAGATCAGGAAGCCGCGGCGCTCGCACGCATCCGCGAAAAAAATATCAAGATCGTTTTCGTCACGCCGGAAAAACTGGAAGACGAAACGTTTATGACGCTGCTGCAATCTATTGAAGTGCCGCTCTTCGTCGTTGACGAAGCGCACTGCATCAGCCAATGGGGCCACGACTTCCGCCCCGCGTATCTCGCGCTCGGCCATGTGATCGAACGCCTAGGGCATCCCACCGTTCTGGCCCTTACCGCGACGGCGACGCCGGCAGTCCGCGAAGATATTCTGCATCAACTCGGGATTCCGAACGTCAAGCCGATCGTCAAGGGATTCGATCGTCCGAACCTCATTTACGAAGTACGGCGCGCGGAGAAAGAGTCGGACAAACTCAAAATCCTCAAGCACCTGTTCGCGAACGACGAGCTCGAAGGCACGGGCATCATTTACACGGCGACGATTAAAAACGCGCTTGAGGTGCAGCGCTATCTGCAAGAGCAGCTCGATATTCCGGCCGCGGTGTATCACTCGAAGCTCCAAAAACAAGAGCGCACCTCCGTGCACGAGCTTTTCATGGAGGAGCACATCCGCGCGGTCGTCGCGACGAACGCATTCGGCTTAGGCATCGACAAGCCGAATATCCGCTTTGTCGTGCACTACGATCTTCCGGGGTCGGTCGAAGCATACACGCAAGAGGCGGGACGATCGGGGCGCGACGGTTTACCCTCGCGCTGCATTCTCATTTACCGCATGAGCGACACGCGCGTCCAGAACTATTTCCTCACCGGAAAGTATCCCGACATCGAAGAAGTGCAGAAAGTCTTCGGTACGCTCGAGATCTTCGGCGCGCAAGAAGGCGGGGTCTCGATGACGGACCTGCGCAAGATCTTGCAACTGCCGCTGACCAAATTGAAAGTCATTCTCGCACTTCTCAAAAAAGGCGGATTCATCGAAACCGTCAGCCGGTCGAAGTACGGTTTGACGGAAGCGGCGCGCAAGAACCGCGATATGGTGCTCAACCTCGCCAGCTACGAAACGAAGAAGTCGTACGATCAGAGCAAGCTCGCGATGATGCTACAGTACGCCGAGACGACGTCGTGCCGCCGCAAGTTCATTCTGAACTATTTCGGCGAGGACTACGACGCGGTGAATTGCGGCGCATGCGACAATTGCCTGCGAGCGGTGGTGAGGGCGCCTGCAATCGGCGGCGCCGGTTACCGGATCGCCGATATCGTTTTTCATCCGAAGTTTGGACAGGGCACGGTCGAACGCGCCGAAAAAGATTTGGTCACCGTGCTATTCCCGAGTGTAGGCTATAAAACGCTGCTCGCCTCTGCGGTGAGCCGCCAAGAAGCCAAGATCGCCTGAGCGAGTGAACCGAGCTTCGCTGTGGGCCGCCGTCGCGTTGACGGCGGGCCTTCTTGCGTCTTCCGGCAGCTTGCGCGCGCAAGTCAATCCGCCCGCGCCTGCGCCTACAACGCCCGCGCCCGAGGTCACGGCTTCGCCGTCGGCTCTGCCGTCATCCGCACCGCCGGCCTCCGCGTCGCCTCTGGTATCACCAACACCTACGCCCACGCAGCCGCCGATCACCGTGCAGCCGTCCGCCGCATTCGTCGCCGTAGGCGCCTCGCAAACGGTGAAGCTCGGATCGGTGCTTGGGCAAATCACCGCGACGATTGCAAACCCCGCCCTTGCAGACGTCGGCATCGATCAGGCCGCGCAAACCGTTACGCTCGCGGGTAAAGCGCCGGGCGCGACGACGCTGACGATCACCGATCAGCGCGGCGTGACCGCAAACGTCCCCGTACGCGTCGCGTACTACGCCGGATCGTTCGCGCCGAGCGCCGAGGTTCGCATCACGGGCGATCCCGCGAGCGCAGAGTTCATCAAAGAACAGGCACTCGCGGCTGCACTCAAACTGGTGCAACCGCGTGAGGGCGCGCAAATTGCGGCGAGCCTTGACGACATCAAATATACGCGACCGCTTGGGCAAGACGACGTCACGCAAGTGGACGTGCCGGTTCTCATTCAAGGCGAGCAGTATTTTACAGTCGAGGGTGTGACGCACGTGCGCGTCGAGAACGTTGCCGCGCCCAAGATCGTGCCAGACTCGCTCATGGTAAGCGACTTCCCCGAGAGACTTACGGAAAACGGCGTTCTCTTCACTGCCGATCTGCAGCGTGCGCAGCCGTCGCGCTTCCTATACTTTCACTACAATCCGCCCGGCGAGCCCGATCGCCGGATCGTTTTGCGCGCCCAGAATATATCGTCCGAACCGGCACTCGTGCAATTTATCTCCGGCGCCGGCGGTCCGGATCCCAATGAAATGCTTACCGGCCACGAAGCGACGCGCCGCTTTCTGCAGCACCTCGTGCAAAACGAAGGCCGCCTCATCATCGTGCCGGGCAATACGACGCTCAATCTCGTCGAACAGCCGCTGCCTGCAAAAAGCGTTGTCGCGAATCTGCTGCAACTTCGCGTTCTCAACGGCAGCACCGTGCACTTGACGCTGTTTGCGCAAAACGCGAGCTCGCCGTCCGATGAGTCGCTCGCGAGCACGGAGCTGCTGTCCGGCGATCATCCACACGCGCGCGGCATCTACAGAATTCCGGAATTCCATTACAGCCGGCTGTGGAACGTCACCGACCAGTACCTAGAGTTGCCGATCGGTCAGATTCCATTGCCGAATCTCATTCAAGGCGAAGCGCTCTCCGGCGATTACGGCGTTCTGCAATCGTTCGTGATCAAAGTGCAGAACCCAACGTCGTCGCCGCAATCGATTGCGATTTACGAAAATCCGCGCGGGGGACGCGCGACTGGAACGTATCTCATCGACGGCGTGCTCATTCAATCGCACCAAGTGCCGCCGTTCTCGCGCTACAAAGTGCGGCAATATGTCGTGCCGGCGCGCGGCTTCGTGCGTGTCACGATTCAAACAATTCCGGATAGCGGCTCGAGTTATCCGCTGCGGTTAGTCTTCGCGCCCGACGACGGCAGCGTAGCGCCGGGCGCACCGGGCTCGCCGATCTATTAACACTCCTGAGCGTACGGGTATCATTGTCTGTCACAGCAAACTCTCAGGAACCATTAAGTAGCCAACCTTAAGATTATCAACCGTGTCGTTGCTCTTCGCGATCTGCTGTCTTGTTTCGGGTCACGTGTCCAGTTCATCGGGCGCGCCCATTGCCAATGCACACGTCGAGCTTAATGGAGCGCGAAGCGCGGGTGTAACCACCGACGCCGCGGGCGGATATACCGTGCAGCTGGATCGAGGCACGTATCGCATTCACGCGACGGCCCGCGGCTTTGCGCCCGCATCCGCAGGCCCGATCGCCGTCGATCACGACGCGCGCATCGACGTCACGCTCGAGCCGCTGGATACACCGCAGTTGCGCGTCATCGGAAGCGTACGCGTCGACGGAAAGCTCGCGTTGCAACGCGATGCCGTTCCAAGCGTATTGGTCTCGCGTAACGAGATGGAGCAGCTGGGTTTGGACCGCATCACGCAAAGCCTGATGCAGATCCCGTCCGTAACGTTCGCGCGGCCGGACGGCGGCGCAGAGACGGTGCCGAGTTTGGTTGCATTACGCGGACCCGATCCATCCGAAACGCTGATCGGACTTGACGGACAGATACTCAACGATGCAAATACGGGCGACTTGGATCTTTCGCGCTTTCCCGTCGCGGCGTTTTCGGCGCTCGACGTCGTCGAAGGTTTGGGCCCTAGCGATAGCGAGGGCAGCAATACCATCGGCGGCGCGGTGAACATCGTCTCGCTGCGTCCAACGCGAGAAGCTCACTCCGCGTTTTCGCTTTCGACCGGATCCTTTGGTCGAAATGAAATGTGGTACAACGCCACGGGCACGCAGAAGAAATTCGGATATGCGCTCGCGCTCGACGATCAACAAGAGCACGGATACGTCGATCAGCCGGTCACCTGGTGCACGGATGGGCCGGCATGCACTGCGACGCAGCCGTTGCAATTAGGCTCGGCGATTTCGAGCCGAAGCGTGCTGGGCCGTGCGACATGGTCCTTTTCTCAGCAAGCGGACATCGGCGTGCGTGTCTTCGCACTCAGCAACACGCGCGATCTCAGCGGCGCGCTGAGCACGCCGGTCGATCCAACTGCGCAAGGATCGGGCGATTTGTTCTTGAGCCCCGGGCCGACGACGTTCGATCAAAACATTCGCGCATATATGATCGATGGACGCTCTCCCCTCGGCGCGGGATCCCTCGTCTACAATCTTAGCTCTTCAAATAACGACGTTACGTTCGCAAGCAGCGGTGCGGGTCCAAGCCCGTACGATGTGACGCACCGCGACAAACGCAACACGCTCTCCTTGCAATGGGAACGCGATACGGAAAACAGCGAGCTCGCGTTCGGAGGATACGTACGAGGCGAGTCGTTCGCAGCAGATTTCGTTGAAGGCGGTAGCCTCAAGCAAACGATCGGGTCGTACTTTGTTCGCGGCGCGACGCGTGCCGGCAAACGTCTTCGCGTCGAGGGCGGCGCGTATTTGTCGAACTATTCGACGTTCGGTTCGAGTCTCGATGGACGCATCGGTGCGAATTACGAGCTCGACAGCAATAGCGTACTGCGAGCCTCGGTCGGAACCGGATTCCGCGCTCCGCTGATGTCGGAACTCTATGTCGTGCAGCCGAATCAATATGCGGCATTTGAAGATCAAAATTGCGTGGTCGCGCAAGGTAATCCTAATGAACGCCCGGAGCATGCGACGGAATACGAACTTGGGTACGGGCACAAATTCGGCGAGAACGCTACGCTCGACGTGTCGCTCTATCGCACGAATCTGCGCGATCCGATCGAAGTCTTCTATCCGCTCAACAACACGGGCTGCCCGGCGCCGAACCCGCCGTTCTTCGCATTTCCCGTGAACGTCGGCACCGCGGTGTATCAAGGCGCGGAAGTCCGATTAGCAAAGCGCTTCTCGCGGCAACTTCTGCTGACCGCCGACTACGGCCTGAACATCGCGTATCCGGAGAACATGCCGGCGGCTGTTGCGAATCCGACGTCGGGCGGCGATTTGGTGAGCGGCCAGCAGTTTTTAAACATTCCGCAGCAGCAAGGATCGCTCGAACTTTCGTGGCGTAACGCCGACGTGCATGCGGCGGTCGATACGGTCTTTCGCGGCAAAAATAACGAGCTGAATCAGGACGCGTTTGCGTTCGTCGACGCGGCTCTCGGACGGCAGTTCGGATCCTTCGACGTTACGCTTGCCGGTACGAATTTAACGAACGCGGTCGCCGGCAAATTCACGCTTCCGGGCCTTGGTGTGCCGTACAACGGCATCGGCGGCGCACTTGCGACTGACCGGTTCTTCATCGAGCCGGCTGCCGCGCGCCTTATCGTCACCGCGCACTTTTAGCACGAACGTGCGGGCTGCGAAAACCGTCCCATCAGATCGTATTTCCCGTTGATTCCAAGCGATGGTACATCGCGGCTGA
>CAZHGH010000045.1:0-24297 GCA_964531205.1 uncultured bacterium | reverse complement strand
CTCGCGATCGTCAAGAAAGCGGCGAACAATTCGCCGGTGCATCCGTCGGCGGCGGCCGCATGGACGACGCTTTGGACGAAGAGATTCCGTTCTAAGTCTGACTCACCCTAATTCGCGAAAAATCGCGCGTTAGGGTGAAATTGTTCTAAAAAACGCCCTGTATTTGCAGGGTGTTTTTCGCTTGTATACCCGTAACGCACAGTCGAATGGAACCGAGTCCCGATCGTTGAACGCCCTGCTCGTGGAGCGCCTGATGTGGGCTGTCGTTCTTGCGATTTCAACCGCCGGTCTGCCGGTCGCGCCGACACCGAGACCCCTCGCCTCGCTCGACTGGGCAATGATGCAGCGTGTCGGGAATGCGCGTCTCTGCGGTAATGCACGCGCGTCTGCGGTCGATAGAGTCGGTGATAAGTTCTTCGTCGGTTGCGATCAGAGCAAACTGCTCGTAATTAATCGCAACCTACGCGTGCTGCGCTCGACGACCGTCGAGATGTACCAAATTAACTCAACCGCCCCAGCAGGGGACAATGCCGTCGCGGTTAGCGGTGTCACGGACGGCGCTGCACTTCGGTCACAACTTGAGATTCTCAACGCTCTGACCCTTCAGCCGATCGTGAAGCATGAGATGAGCGACAGCACATTCTTGGGCGTGTATGATGGGCGCGCCTACATCGACGACTGGTGCTGTAACGGCCGTGCGGACACGTATCGGCCCGCGACGATTTATTCGGTTTCGCTGAGCGATGGCCGCGAAAGCGCACATATTGATCTCGCGCCGGATCCGGACGTGCATCCGCCGCAGCTGCAGCCAATCGGACAGGGCGAATCGAATTATCGCATTGGCAGATACTTCTACGTACATGTGCAGGAAATGACATATCGGTACGACCTCACAGACCTTAAAAAGCCGCCTCTGCGCATGAAAAGCTCGGTACCATGGGGGCCTGGAACAACGCCATAGCGCCTTGCGACGCCGATGCAGCATCACTTGATGCTGGGCCTTCGTTCCGTCACGGTGGGAAAGGCAAGGGCGTTTGCAAGATATGATTCGGCTCTTCACATTGCTCATGACTGCGATGCTTGTGGGATTGCCGATCGGTGTTAGTGCGCACATTGCGTGGCCTGGGCGGCCGATATTGGCACCACCGCCACTTTCGTATGCGATGGCCGTCCAACTCATCGAAAGCTATCTCGCGCGAACTCCGCCGACTGTCCGCTTTTTGTTGCGCCAACCGATTGACGAGCGCCACGTAGCTGCATATTCCGATATGGTGCGCGCCGGTTTGCTGAAGATCGTCGATAAGCTACCTGCGGGACCTCGCTACGATATTACTCAAAAAGGGGCAGGCGAGATCCCCTCTGGGTTCTTTGTTTTTGGGCACCAAGTGGACCCGTATTCTGAAATCCCCGAAGAGATTGATTTCGTCGAAGTGCCTGTTGGTCAATTTCGATATGTGCGGGGTACCGGAGTCCTGCATTATTTCCACGGCTATGGAAACGATCCACTACCAGAGTTCACATTCTCGTATTCTTTCAAACCCAATCAAAACGCCGACATGCTCCTGCGGCTCGGTCCAGCAAGAGATTTCGTGATCGCGAACTATGGATTTCCGCAGCGGGCCCTAGCAGATATTGGGCGCAATTCGAAGCAAACGCTTTCCATACGTGCGTGCCACGTTGAGTGGGTTGTCCCCGACCCCCCGCCCTATTTTAGGGCGCAGTGCAACAACGCCTAGGCCCCATGTGTTTGGGACTTGTGGGATCGTAAGATGCCGTGGACTCCAGCCGATGCCGAAAGGCATACGCACAAGGCGACTACGCCCGAGCTAAAAGAGCTCTGGGCCAAAATTGCAAACGAATCTCTCGAACGAGATGGCGATGAAGGGCGCGCGATCCGGGAGGCAAACGCCGTTGTGGCGCGCCAGGCCTAGCGAAATAACGGCATTAGAAAGCGAGGGACTTGCATTGAAAGCATGGGCAGAGATTTACCTCAAGGCCGTGCCGGAGGGCTTCGGCAGCCCCATCATTCCGATCGACCAGGCCGATGCCGATCGCCTTGAGCGCGCGATGTTGGCCGGCGAGCCGGCCATCAAGGTGACGAAACTTGATCCTGACGTACGGCAAGACATCATCATCGCGATCGATCAAATCGCCGTTGTGCTATGCGGGCCGCCCGAAACTCTATGAAACATAAGTGAACGCGAAGTATCGGACGACCAAGCGTAGAACGGTCGAACTGATTCAGAGCGTTGGAAAAAGCCCCGTTATTACGGGGCTTTTCTGCTTATGGTCGCGTTCCGCGTTTTAGTTGGCTACTTGCTCGTGGGATGCGCGAGATCGACGAGGAACTGGCCCGCATCGTTCGCATCGCTGTTCGCCTTCTTAGCTTCGGACAGCACCGACTGCGCTTCACTGTCCGAGAGCACCGCATCAATTTGAAGGACGGCGGTATTGGCATCTATCTGCCCAACTGAGAGCAGGCCGAGAACGTTCTGCACTTGCATCCGGTCGTTATACGAGAGATTCGCGAGTGCGGCGTTTTCGATCTGCGACGAATTTTGGGAAGCGCTTTGCGCCTCGGCCGCAAGCGGAGACGCGAGAGACAAAAGAACGCCCGCAAGGGCAATTTTTGAAATATTCATGTACTCCACTACGCGCATCGTATTCTTATGGTTCACTTGGAAATTCGTCAGGTTCGCACTCCGGTTCCGGATCGATAAAAAGTGCTCGAGCGCGGAATCCACTTGCGCTTGTATGTTTGCGCGTTGAATTACGCCGAACTTGACTTTGTTTGCGAACCGAAGAATCGTTGCTTGATTGGCTGTGCTGGCGGGATCGGCTTCAGCCGTAGCGACACCCGAGAGAAAGGCTGCGATTACGAAGGCTGCGGTAACACATTTCATGGGACGCTCTCCTCAACCAAGGTATGCGCCGCCGTCGGTAAAGGGTTCGAACCAAAGGTACGGTCCATACGTAAAACGGTCGTATGAGGCTAGAAAAGAAAGACGTTATCGAACTCGTGTTGACGCTGCTCGCCGTGATTGCCGGCTCGATCGCCGCATTTGGTGCATTTGTAAGCGCAGCATACGAGCGGCAACGCGTGACACTTGAGGAAAAACCCGCGATACTGCTTTCTTGCGAGCCGGAGTTTACGTCCCTTGACATAGCGCAAGGAATCAAGCCCGAGGCAAACGCCGCGTTTCTGAACAACCGCGGTGCCGGTTGGATTCACATCGGCAATCTCGATCGAGCGCAGACGCCGGCGCCCTTCGCTCGCTGTACGCTGACCAACTACGGCCGTCTGCCGTTGCTGAACGTGCGTCTTGCCCTTACGTTGCAGGGCAAAAGAAGGTGGCTTGACGTGCCGGGACTTGCCTCATCTGAACGGTTCACGTTTTCATTAATCAATGGCGCAAACGCTGGATTGCGGTTCGCGTTTGTGCCGGCCGTAACGGTCACGCGCGTCGATACCGGTTTAGACGATACAGTCGCGCTTTTTCTGAGCCGTTCGCTTGTGACGCTGCAAGGACGAACGATCGAGCGGCCCCGCGCGTACGCTCTTCATGTATAAGCGGCTTGCACTTCTAGCGGCGTTGCTTACGGCATGCACACCCGGCGCGATGGGGACGACTCCGTCGCAGGGCGCAGGCGCGGCAGCTCCTGGTGCTCAAACGGTCATTATCGACGTGAGCTTAACGCTTCACGCTCCTCAGACGCTGCCGCAAGGTCCAGCGGCCGGTTACGCGCCGCTCGCGACAAACGTTGCCGTCGGCGATCTCATTCAGTTCACCAATAGCGACGGTTTTGCAAACACGGCGACGCTGATTCCACAGGCGACGACCTTTCCGAGCGGTTCGCCCTTCCTGGCTTCGGCGCAGACGCAGAGCGGAGCGCTCCTATCGCAGCCGTGGAGTAGCGGTACACTTCAAAATCAGGGCGCACGATCGCAAACGATTTTAGTCGACAAACCCGGCACCTATCTCTATGGCTGCTTTTTTCACTACGGTTCGCCGATGCGCGGAGTCATCGTCGCGCAATAAATAAACCAAAGCCGTAACGTACGCATACCAGAGTTATGTACAAGACATTTACGGCCGCGATAATCATGGCGGCAATTTCACTTGCGGCTTGCGGTGGCGGAGCGGGTTACGGCGGCGGAGGTTCCTACACTGCTCCCATAGCCGCGACATCCCCGCCGTCAGCGGGAAATATACCTTTGCAACAGACTGTGGCGGGAAGCGCGGCATGGGTTGATTCCACGACGCAAAGAACGCTGTATTTCTTAGATGTCGATACGCCGACTGGAAGTGCGTGCACAACCTCTTGCTTGGCCTTGTGGCCGTTCCTGGCCGCGAATTCCAGCGCTCAAGCGCAAGGGAATCTGAGCATCATTTCGCGTTCAGACGGCGCCGGTCAGCAATGGGCGTACCAAGGACATCCGCTGTATGTGTACGCTGGCGATTCGGGTCCGGATCAAAACAACGGAGAGGGGATTGCTCAAAGCGGCGGCCATTGGCACGTTGCGCGTCCGAATTCATCCGGTGGTAGTTCCGGTGGCGGTGGGGGCGGCGGATGCTCGGGCCCGTACTGTTGATTTAGGACTTCACGATGAGATACGTTGCAGCTTTCGCGCTGTTGTACAAACGCGGTGTTCCGCTGGTGAGCGTCAACGGTCCGATCAACGTCCATAACGTATGCGCATTCGATGCAGTTGTGCGGTGTGCAGAGGAAACCGGAACTCCGGCGATCGTCGTGGTGCTTCCAAGCAGCGAGTACATTTGCGCTCGTGCTTACGGCGTGTTAGCTGCCGCCTATCGCAGGCTACAAGCGCAGGACCGAGAGTTGTTGCTCGTTTGTACGCCTCGAGCGTTTCCACGACGCATCATCGCGCTCTTGCGCTTGCCATTCTTGCTCTTCGATTCCGCCTCCGACGCTATCGCGGCGCTTAGCTCTGCGTCCCCGCATGCAGAACCCGTCTAACCTCCCATGGTCCACTGAAACGCAGTGTCTTTAGCTCCGTTCTTCATGCAGCGGCCTTGGTACGGATGACCGTGGCCGTCCAGCGAAGCGCGGCATGTGTAGCGGGCGGGGCCCTTCACGGTCATATCTTCATCGGGTGGGCCGGACAAACGCTGAGCAACGATTTTTTTGATCCATGACGCAGCTTGTGCACAGCTTACGTTCGCGACCATGACGACGTAGTGGCTCCCGCCCATCGATGTGCCGGCCAGAACGTACGGCGTCGCCGTCAGCCTTGAGCAAGTCCCCGTTGATATAGCTTGCGCTGCTGCCGGACACGCTTCGTAAAGCGAAATGCCGAAAACGACGGCGGAGCGGACCCGCGCGTTTCCAAAGACATAGATAGCAAATAGGTGTCCCGCAAACGTCCCACGGCCGCGCGACGGCGGTTAAAACGTGCCATAGAATGTGCCGCCATGGCGACTTTGAAACGCCGCCCATTGTGCCTGTTATTCGATATAGTCCGGATGAAATCGTGAACGTTCAAACTGAACGTGCCCGGATATGGTCCGTTAGCTGTGCCGGTGGCCGCAAATATCCGCCGGCGTTGGTGCAGCCGGCATAAGAAGGATCAGTGCCGCTGAGCGTTTCACCCTGTAATGTCGGTACAATAGAATTTACGTTGGACCACGAAAGCGTGAAGGACGACGTCCATAGCAATGAGAGAAACCAAGAAAGAAATCGCAGGCGGCGTGGTGCACCGCGTTCCAGATGATCTACGAAAAGCTCTTTTTGCCGACTCCAAGGCGATGGCAGCATGGGAGAGTCTGACTCCACTCGCTCGCAATGAGTGGATATGCTGGGTCATGTCAGTCAAGAAAGCAGAAACGCGAGCGGAACATGTCGCGAGGGTGTGTTCGCAGCTTAAGGAGGGGAAGCGCAGACCTTGTTGCTGGATAGGCTGTATTCACCGCACGGACAAGCCGATCAGCGCATCTGTGCAATACATACTCAATAGACGACGTAAATCAAAGAGCTGAGCATGCTTCTCGCGTTCCTCGGCGCTTTGCCTGCGATCGTAGCGCTTACATTGACGCCTCAAACGGTGCCGGTCTGGAACGGGGTCGCGCCCGGTTCGGAAAGTTGGAGGCAACGCGAGACAATTGTGCGCGACACACCTCTGGGCACCGTTGCGTTCAACGTGGTGACGCCGACGCTCACCGCGTATCTGCCCGATCCGAAGAAGGCGACGGGAACCGGCGTCATCGTAGCGCCCGGCGGCGCGTGTATCGCGCTTACGCTGAGTTTGGAAGGGGAAAGCGTCGCGCGCACGTTGCAGCAACGCGGCATCGCTGCGTTCGTCCTCGCGTATCGCACAATGGAGAAGCGCGGACAGGGCATACCGCCGGATCTGAACGAGGACGTGGCGTGCAAATGGGGGATGGCGGACGGCGTTCAGGCCGTGAAAGTTGTACGCGAGCGCGCAGCCGCATGGCATATCTCACCGCAGAAGATCGGTTTTCTGGGTTTCTCGGCCGGTGGCATGGTCGCGAGCGCCGCGCTACTACAGAACGACGCGGCCGCTCGCCCAAACTTCACCGGCTTTATCTACGGCGGTCCGCTCGCGAGCATGCCGGCGATTCCGCAAAACTTGCCGCCGATCTTCATGGCTTGGGCGCAGGACGACACGCAGGTGTTGAGTGAGATGAATGGCTTTTACTCGGCCCTTCGCGCTTCCGGCGCAAAACCGGAAGCGCACATTTACAGTGCGGGCGGTCACGGCTTTGGCATGAAGCACCAAGGCACAACGAGCGATCGTTGGTTCGATGATTTCTACGCTTGGATGCAAGCCCAGAGCTTCGCGCCCGGCAAACCGTGACGCGTTAGGCCGTTTGTGTGTCTCCGCGTGCAGTCTTAACAGCCGGCAGATGCGGCACGTAGGTGCCGAACGACCATAAGTTACCTTCAGGATCGAGACACGAATAATCGCGCGAACCGTAATCTTGATCCGTGAGTGACCGAACGATTTGCGCTCCCGCAGCAACTGCGCGATCGTGATGCTTGTCGGCATCCGAAACGGCAATGTAGATTCCGGCGGTGACGCCGCCTGCCTCATCCGGAGTCAGAAGCTTAATCTGCGTACCCTCGCGCTTGCTCCCGAGCATCAAAATCGAGTCACCGAAAGCGAGTTCGGCGTGCTCGACGTAACCGTTCGATTCGTATACGGCAACCCGCTCGAATCCAAAGGCGTCGCAAAGCCACGCAATCGCTGCTTTTGCATCTTTATAGCGTAGAAACGGGAACATCGTTTGGCTCATCGTTGACCTCCTTACGGCAAGTCTAGCATGCGGCGCGGTGAACGCGTTACAATATCGATGGCCTCCGCGGGAAAGGGGTGATTGAATGGAGCGTTCCTCAAAACGCATCTGGACCATAGCAGGTCTGGATTTCGTGCTGCTCCTCGTTCTCGTGTTGGTCGAATGGAATATTTTCCATGTCGGCACCTTCGGGCTGACGTTCGACCTGACGCGAGGCACCGTCACTGACGTCCAGCCCGGACAGCCTGCCGCGCTTGCCGGCGTACGACAGGGCGATCGCATTGAGTTAAATGCGATTCACAGCGCGGATCAGCGGCGAGTCTTGTTTGAGCCGAGCGTCGGAGAATCTGTGCAGCTGCTCGTCTATCACAACGGAAGAGCGCGAAGCGTTTCGCTTACCGCCGTAAAACCGGCGAATAGATTGTGGACGAAAGTCGACGCGATCGGCTTCCCCATTTTCGTCCTGATTTCCGTAGGGCTCTCGAGCTTATTGCTCCTGATTCGTCCGCAGCCGGCAACGTGGGCGTTTTATCTCTACACGCTGCTGATGGCGATCAAATCGTTCGAAGGAAACCTCCTGGTCGCACCTGCGGTTGGCACGGCCGTAATTCAAGTGCTATTCGAACTGGCGTGGTCGGCCGCGGTCGTGTCGCTGCTGTTCTTTGCGACTCGTATTTTTGCATGGTCGCGCTCATGGCGCCGATACGTGGAAGGCGCTGCGATCGTCGTCGGCTTTATCGACGCATATGCTTGGTTTTATCCGACCCTCGCGTTTTTGTTCGCATGGAAAAGTGACGTCGCATGGATGCTGCTTCAGCGCGTGTTTGACTTCGCGCTCCTCTCGCTGATTTTAGGTGCACTCGGCGTGATAGCGCTATCCTCGCGACGCGAGGGCCGTCAGCACACCATTTGGGTGCTCGCCGGAATCAGTCTCGTACCTCTGCTGGAGTGGGTCGACGCTGTCGTGTATCTGTCTCTCTTCTTGCAACCGTCGCTACATAGCGCTGCGCTTGCGACGGATGCCGTTGATATCGCGTTGCGCCCGTGGTTGCCGATCTTCGCATCGCTTGCCGTGTATTATGCGCTGGTGCACGAGCGCGTCGTGGATATCCGCTTCGCTATCGGCCGCGCCGCGGAATACGCGCTCACAACAGCGGTTGTTATCGTTGTATTCGCCGTCCTGGAGTGGGCGTTCGGACAACTTTTCGAAGGCTCGCGAATAGCGGGCTACGCAAGTCTGATGGCCGCAGTCATCGTCGGATTTTCGTTCAACGCCGTGCACGATCGCGTCGACCGTTTCATCGAAGCGATTTTCTTTTTCAAAGAGCACGACGCGCAGCAGCGGCTCCTGCGCGTCTCGCGCGCACTGCTCTATGCCAACTCGGAACGCCTCGTCTTGGAGTTTTTGCTCGACCACCCTGTCGACGCACTGGAACTGACCTCCGGAGCCATTTTTACGTTGAACGAGAGCAGCACCGCGTTCAAGCGTGTTGCAGCGAAGAATTGGGATAAGGCGCCGCTGACGGAAATCGCGATCGACGATGCGCTGGTCGCGCAGTTGCGCGCGGTGCAACAACCGCTAAACCTACGAGGCGTAGGCTGGCATCCGGACGGCCTTCCAATGGGAGACAAGGCGCCGGCGCTGGCCGTTCAAGTATTGATGCGAGGCGAGGTTTTCGCGATCGCGCTGTACGGCCGGCACGTAAGCGGTGCGGAAATTTCCGGCGACGAGCAAGAATTACTGCAGTCCGTTGCAGCAAATGCTGCCGCTGCATTTGACCACCTTGACGCCGAACGTACGAGGCGGGAAATCGAAGCGTTACGCAGTGAGAACGCAGCTTTGCAAAAGCTGACGGCGAGATAGCGACATGATCGGCTGCCTTATCGCGCTTACGTTAATCGCGTCGTCAATGTCGCACCCTGTCGCTTCAATTCCGCAGGCGTCCATCGACGCAATGGTACGGGCAGCGATCGCCTCCGGACGTGAGACCGGTGTTACGCTGGCTATCGAGCGGGATGGCAAGATCAAATATGAGCGCGCTTATGGATTTCGGGATAAAGAACGCCGATTGTTGGCCACTATCGACACGAGCTACGAGATTGGATCGGTCACAAAGGAGATGACGGCTGCGGCTGTCCTTCAATTGCTGGAACAGGGAAAAATCTCGCTCGACGCACGCCTCTCGACTTACCTTTCGGATGCGCCGTTCGGCAACGAAGTCACGATTCGTCAGCTGCTTAGCATGACTAGCGGTATCCCGGAATATTTAAATGGCCCGAACTTGCTCGCCGAAGTCCAGACGTCGACGACGCCGGCGCATCTTCTCGCGCGTATTTCCGGCAAGCCGCTGAACTTCGTTCCAGGCTCACAGTGGCAGCATTCAAATACCAACTATCTCCTGCTCGGGCAGCTCATTGAGCGCGTTTCGGGCGAGCCTTATGAGCGTTACATCGCCGGACACGTTCTTGCGAAGGCGCCCGGAGCTGCATTCGCTTCGCTAAGCGGAGAAACACAATTGACCGAGATGGCTAAGGGCTATGCGAACGGTGTCGTCGCGAAGAGTCCGGACGACAGCTGGGTCGGACCTGCGGGTAACCTCGTAGGTACCGTCAGCGACATGATTGCTTGGGACCGCGCTCTCAGTGGCGGAGGCGTCGTCTCGGCACAATCATATGCACTTATGACGACACCTCAAACACCTGCAAATGCGACGGCCGGCTACGGATTTGCCTTCTTTCTGGATCGCTATCGAGGCGAGCCCCGGATTTGGCAAGATGGTTCTACGATCGGTTTCAACGTTTGCGATCAATACTATCCGAAGCACCGTACTCGGATCGTCGTATTCACGAATAGCAACGATGGAACGAGCTATGCGGACACATTAGCGCGCAATGTATTCGATCTGCTCTATCCTCGCTAAGCCAAGATAAAAAACGGAACGGGAAGAATAGGGTAGGCGAACAGCCGCAAAAAATAGACGTTCGGGAGGGCGCGCAATGCTGGAAATCCTCAACACTGTCGCGGCGATCGGCACGTTTTTGGTCATCGCAGCGACCGCTGTTGCAGCAGTCGTACAACTGCGGCACATGCGAGCTAATAATCAACTTGAAGGACTGCTCAGCGTACTTGCGCGCGTTGAAGACTCCAACTTCAACCGCTGGACGACCGATGCGCAGCGGCAGTTACCCGATATGATGGCGGACCCCGAGTACATGCGCAGGGTGGCGGACGCCACATACGATCGGGACGTCGCGTGGCTGAACTTAGCGAACTCCTACGACTGGGTCGGAAGCCTCGTCAAAAATAAGTTGATACCCGAAGAAGCGTTCCTCGACGTCTATTCGTACCGCGTGCAACACGCGTGGAAAATCATCCAACCCATGGCGAGATATATCCGGTCGTATGCCGGCAATGCGACGTGGGAGAACTTTGAGTACCTGTACGTCAAATCCGAAGATTGGGAAAAGAAACACGCGGACGGAAATTATCCAAAGCACGTGCGACGCGTATCAGCGGCGCTGGCGCCGGAATCGTCGTACCGAGTTCTGCGATCGCTACTGTCGCTTTAGCGAGAGACGTGCTGTTTCGTCTTTTGCTAACACAAGCACGTCGATTCTGTCCGAATCCGGAATCGTAGCGCTGTACGACCCGAGTTGCGCGCGCTTGGGCGAAACCGTGTGGCCGTCCGCAGTGCGTACTTCAATTTCACGCGCATCAATGGGATAACCGGTTGATGCGTCGGTGAGGTCCAGTAAGAGCGTCGTGTTCTGCGGATTTATCAATTGGCGCTGCACTTGCCCGGAAATCCGCACGCTGCCCTCGACATCCGAAAAACTCTGTGCCGAGGAGCATCCCGTCACCGCTGCGAGCGCGGCAATTATGGCTATACGTCTCACGACCTCATCCTAACCTGTGTCCCTGGGGTATGCCTTAACTACGCATGAGACAGCTGCGGCGGATCTGGGAGACCTCTAAGTTTCTTCACAGGCCGTGCCGTTACAATTTGCGGCGCATCGCATGCGATTTGCTATCCCGCTGCCGTTCGGCGAAATTGAAATCAATGTTCGCAAGAGCCGGCGTGCACGGCCACTCTTCTGGTATGGGCTGCTTTCTGCAGCGCTGCACACCGCAGCACTGGTGATAGCAGGCTTTTTTGTGTTGCGAGCGCTTCTGCCCGTGACATCGCCAAAGCAACAGCCGCCGATGATCGTCACCATTTCGAGCGCGCCGAAGATTGAGGCGCGTCCGCATCCCGTGCCGGCCAGGCGCCCGCTTGTACGCCCGGAGCCAGCGCAGCCGAAGGTTGCGCAGCAGGTATCCCGGCCGGTGCCGCAACGGCCTCGCGTAATGCCGCGTTCTCTACGCCGCGAGTTGTCGAAGCCCGCAAAAATTGCCTACGCTGCCTCGCAGCAGCTCACGCAGGCGCAATTGCAAGAACAGACGCGAGCTTTCCAACAGACGATCGCACAAGCGAAGGCCGCAAATGACCCCGTTGCCGGCGCTGCAAATTCTGCAGTCTCGCCATCGGCGTCCAGAAGATTCGCGATGAATCTGCAAGGACAGTTTGCAAAACCGCAACCCGAGGGTGTTCTTTATCCCTCAAAACGTTGGGTGGATGGTCCGTACGTGTATTATTACGTCTCGTACACGGCCGTGTATGCAGACGGCAGCCCGGAAAGCGGCGTAGTTCCGTGGCCGATTCGCTTTCCGCTCACAGCCGATCCATTTGCACGCGGTATTCATCGAATGCCGCTGCCCGGACCGTTGCCGGACTACGTCTTACCCGCGGGTGTTGCAATGGCGCCGCTTGTGAAGAACTGCTTCGATCACCATTATCAATACTGCCCGATCGAGCACGAGTAGTCTCTAGCGCAGCGCGCGCGCGTTCATTTGCTCGAGGACCCGAAGAAACGTGCCGGTGTCTACCGCGCCCGGCACGAAGATTTGATTATCGAACAGAAACGCGGGCACGCCTCGGATTCCGCGTGAATATGCTTGATCGAGCTCGCGCCGGATTTCATCGACGCCCCCGTCGCCATCGAGGTATGCAATGACCTCCTCGCGATCTAGTCCCGCCGCAGATGCGCGATCCGCAAGAACCGAACGGTCACTTATATCAAGCCCATCGGCAAAGTATGCGCGGTAGAGCAATATCTCCATTTTGCGCGCTTTACCGGATCGCGTTGCAAAGCGAACGGTACGATGCGCATCAAAGGTGTTTGCCGTAATCGCGCGATCGAAATGCATCTCGATGCCTTCTTTCGCGGCTTCGTTTTCGACGCGCTCGAGCATTGCCGGCGCTTCGTCCCCGAACCGTTCCTCGTAGCGTTGCAAAGCGGGAACTCCGGGAACCGGTGCTTCCGGATCCAGTTGAAACGGATGTAAGCGCACGTCGACGGTTCCGTCGAATTGCGCGATCGCATTTTCGAAGCGCGTTACGCCGATGAAGCACCACGGGCAAACGATATCCGTCCAGAGATCGACTATCATACAAACTTCCAAAGTGACCGGCCCAGCGCCATACCTGAGCGCCGGCGCGTTGTTCTGGTGCCGCGCAGGGGTTAGCGCAGCGAAGCGGTCAGGCAGTGGCCAGAGATTGGCACCCACGGCAGGTATGGCGTGCCCTTAGCGTACCCTTTGCCGCTCGGAAACGCATTGGCAAATTCGGTGCGTTTCTTGAACTTTGCAATGGATGCACTATGATAAGGTTCATGCAGGCGCTCGTCATTGACGGATACGGCCCGCCCGAACGTGCTCGCGTTACGGAAATCGACGCGCCAAAGGTAAAGGATGGTTTTCTGTGCGTACGCATTCGCGCCGCCGCAGTTAATCCGTTCGATTATAAAATCATCACCGGCATGGTCAAAGATATGGTGCATATCGCGTTCCCGTATGTTCCGGGAATGGACGGTGCCGGTGAAGTAGCCGACGTAGGCAGCGGAGTTCAAGGTTGGCAAAAGGGCGATGCCGTTCTCGGTCAGTTTATTCACGGTGGAACGTTCGCACAATTCGCGTTGATTTCGGCAACCGCCAAAGGTCTTGCGCGTAAACCTGCGTCGCTTGACTTCGAACATGCTGCAGCAATTCCCGAGGCAGGGCTTACGGCCCGAACAATGATTCGCGCGGCGAACATCCGCGCCGGCCAAACGGCTCTACTAATAGGCGCCTCGGGCGGTATCGGGTCGTTTCTAACGCAGCTCGCAAAATTCGAGGGCGTCCGCATTATCGCGACCGGGAAAGGGAACGATGCCGAGTATCTACGCCTTCTCGGAGCGGATGAAGTGATCGATTACTCCGCAGGCGATACAATCGCGCAAGTGCGCGAACGATATCCGGATGGTGTCGACGTAGTCTTCGATGTCATCAACAACGGCGATGCGCTACTCCGCGATGCAGAGATGCTTCACCGGCCCGGCACGCTCGTGTCGTCGCTTTACGGTCCTGCGCAAGAAGCTTTTCCGTCCGGTGTCACGGTGCACTACATTCAGCTCACGGCAAAGGACGGCGATTTGGCAGATCTTGCGCGACTCGCGGCCGAAGGAAAACTGCGCGTCGAAATAGGCCATGCATACGACCTAGCAGAAGGCGCGCAAGCACTTGCGGATTTAGTCGATCCGTCAAAACACACGCGCGGAAAATCGATCATTCGCATCCCGTGAGCGAGTACGAGTATCTCATCGTCGACGTTTTTACGCGAGTGCCGTTGCAGGGAAACCCGCTTGCGGTCTTTCCGGATGCAAACCGCTTAGGCGGTGACGACATGCAGCGCATCGCCGCAGAGTTCAATCTTTCCGAAACTGCGTTTATTCTCCCATCACAGACGGCGGAGGCGGCTGCGAGAGTTCGCGTATTTACGCCGAGGCGTGAGCTCGATTTTGCCGGCCATCCCACAATCGGCAGTGCCTATGTGTTACGCGAAAAAGGAATATCGAGTCTGCATTTCGCGATCGAAGAAAACGTGGGATCCGTTCCAATCGACGTGGAGATCGAGCGCGATGACCCTGCGATCTTTTGGCTAACGACCCCGCCGCTGACGTTCTATGAAACGGTAGACGCGGCTTTGTGCGCGCGCCTTCTAAACCTCGATTCCAGGGATGTCGCGCCGGAAATTCCTCCGCAATTTGTTTCCGCGGGAGCGCCGCTGCTCTTCATCTGCCTCAATTCTCCCGCCGCCGTCGATCGCGCTGAGCTGCAGCACGCTTATCTAAAAGATGCGATCGGCAGCGTTAATTCGTGCGGAACGTTTATTTTCGCACGTAAGGATCCGCAATCAACCACGTGTTTCGACGTCTATTCGCGGATGTTTGCTCCACAAATGGGAATCGCGGAAGATCCCGCAACCGGCGGCGCGACCGGACCACTTGCGGGCTATCTGCATAAATACGGAAAGATTCCGCGGTCGGGCGTGCACTTTATAAGTGAACAAGGCGTCAAAATGGGGCGCCGCAGTATCTTGCACGTTCAGTTACGGGAAGTCGAGGGCGAGCCATCGATCAAGGTCGGCGGTTCAGTCGTACGGATTGCTCAAGGCGTATTTTTGCTCAGATAAGCGCCCAGCCACGCGAAGGCGCGTTCCCACCCCATGGTATGCACGTGAGCCATTTCCTCGGTTTCAAACCCGGTGTGCGTGACGCGTAAGCGCGTGCCGCCGTTGTACGGCTCGAGTTCATAGCGGATAACGGTTTCTTCACTGCACGGAATTCCATCCGTGTACCGCCGCGTGTATTCGAGCATTCTCGGTGCATCGACCGCGCGCGTAACGCCGGTCCCCAGGAATTTACGACCTGCAGACGATCCCGACACATCGTCGTTACTGTTGAACGTGCCCCCGTAGTTCGCAATTCCGCCGGGCTGAAGCTCGTGCTGCACGTCGGTCATCCAGTATTTTGAGTCTTCGCCCCACCAGCGCGTAATTTGTTCCGGCTCCGTGAGTGCCGCGAACACACGCTCGCGCGGAGCTGAAAGAATAACGGAGTATTCCAATTTCATATTAGTCCTCAACGGCTGCCCGAAGGCGATTGAGTGCGTCATCCCACTGCGCCGATATTTGTGCGAGATACCGGCGCACTTCGTCGATGCGCTTCGGTTCGAGTTTCCAAATGTGTTCGCGTCCGTGGCGCTCGCTGCGCACCAGCCCTGCTTTGTGCAGTGCATGCAAGTGCTTTGTGACGCCTTGCCGGGAAATGTCGGCGCCTTCCGTGAGTTTCGTGATTGAAAGCGGACCGCGGACGCACAGTTTCGTCACGATCTCTAGCCGCGACTCATCACCCAGCGCGGCCAGAACCGGCGCAACGCTCATGATTGCGGTTGGAGAAGATACTTCTCGATGAGCTGCATCTGCAGCGCCCAGCCCTCGTCGTTCGCTTCGAATGCATCGGCGCGGCGCGCAATCGGAATCGAATCGAAACCGGTCTCGACAACCCTCAAGAACGTGCCGCCATCGGCAGGTTCAAGCGTAAATGTTACGAGGGTCATCGGTTCGCTGGAGTAATCGATCGTCGTGTCAATCGCAAACGGATGCCAGCGGTATGAAAAAAGATCCATCGGCTGAATCTGCTCGACGAAAAATGCGACGGGCGTCCCGGTGTATTTCTCTTGCATTTTCGCGACCGTCGCGTCCGCCGTCGTCGGCTTGATTCGTCCGCTTATCTGCTTGCCTGGAACGAAATCCCCGTCCAATTCCATGCCGAACCAGTCGCCAAACTGCTTTGCGTCGCTAATCGCTCGCCACACCCGTTCTTGTGGCGCCCGTAAAAAGAGCCGCTTTTCGATGCGATCCGTTGATGATGTCATGTGCAACCTCCTGGTTGCGTATGACTGTACCACAGCAGTGCGGAAAGCGCAACCCTAGAGTTGCATATCGCGCGCAAAGGGGCCGGCGACTCTGGCGCACGACAAACAGCCGCTTGTAATCTGATCGTGATGATCCAGTCACGCGCCCGCATTGCGGCGTTCGGAATGAACCTGGCCGGCTTCACGGCGATCGTGAACATCACGATCATCTACCTTGCGCTGCCGTACATCGAACGCGCGTTGCATGCAGGCATCGCGGATCAAGAATGGATCGTCAGTATCTATCCGCTCATGGAAGGCGGCTTCACGCTCGCGGCCGGAACGCTCGGTGACCTGTACGGGCGCAAACGCATTCTTACCCTCACGACATGGCTGTTCGTGCTTGCGACGGTAGGCTGCGCTCTTGCGCCAAGCGCGCCGGTCCTCATCGTTATGCGCGGACTGCAAGGCTTGGGCGGTGCGGCACTGCTCTCACTGCCCGTTGCGATTTTGGTACAGATGTTACCGAAGGGCGAAGATAACGAAAACGTCATCAAAGTGTTTTCAACAGTCGCGGGATCCGGCGGTATCGCGGGTCCGATTATCGGCGGTATCTTAGTGCACTTTTGGGGCTGGCCCGCTGTCTTTTACTTGTCCGTCATACTCGGCGCGGTTGTGTTGTTCACGCTGACGTACGCAACGGAGAGCGCGCGCGATCCTGCAATGCGCTTCGATGGTCTCGGCCAATTCTTTAGTGTCTTGTCGTTGCTGGCGATCAGCTTTGCGCTTATTGAAGGAAACGCGAGCGGCTGGAGTTCACCGATCATCGTGGCCTCGTTTATCGTGTTTATCGCCGGCACAATGGCGTTCATTGCGGTCGAACGGCGCGTTCCCAAACCGATGGTTCATCTCAGGTATTTCGTGTCGCGTCCGTTCGTCGTCGGCTTGCTGATGGTGGGGATCATCAATTTCTGCTTTTACGGCATCATGCTGCTGTGTACGAACTTCTTGCAGAACGCGCAGCATATCTCACCGATTGCGGCCGGTTTCTATCTGATGCCCGCCAATCTCGCGTTCTTTGTGGTCAACCAGTACAGCGCATTCTTCGAAAAACTGCTTGGCGAAAGGCAATTGGTCGTCGCAACGTGGCTTTTTCTGCTCGCCGGCATCGTGTGGCTCAGCGCGCTGACAGTCTCGGCAGCGCCGTTGCTTCTTTCCGCCGCGCTTTTTGTGTTGGGGATCGGTTTTGGACTGACGTGGACACCGGCGTGTTCGTTTACCATGGCGGCTTGCGATGCGGCGGACCAGGGTTTTGCATCCGGCGCCATCGCGTTGAGCCGTTCCTTTTTCGGCGTTCTGGGAATTGCAATTCTTGGAACGTTGCTTGGCGCAACGATGGCGCAAGGAATTCATCGCGGTCTTATCGCAATGGGCGCGCCGTCTAGCGTAACGGACAGTGTAACGGCGACGGTGCATCACGGCGGCGCATTTGCCGTGGCGGAGCACCCGCCGGCCGGCGTCAACGGCAATGCGCTCATGCGTTTAGTCGAGCAATCTTTTGTGAGCGGTTGGCACGCTGCCCTGCTCTTCACCGCCGTACTCACGCTCGTGTTTGGGATTGTCATTTACGTCTTTATTCCGGCGCGCAAAACGGCGGCGGCCCCGGCATCTTCATAACGCTCGCCGGGGGTACAATGCGCCTATGGTTATCCGCGGAGTCATCGACACGAGTCCGGTCAAGAAGAGAATCGTTCCGTTGCAACATGGGCCGAAAGATTTCGATCCGCTGCTCGAGCTTATCGGTGATGCGCAGTTCGTGCTGTTAGGCGAGGCGACGCACGGCACGCACGAATTCTACAACACGCGCGCCGAGATTACGAAGCGGCTTATCGCAGAGCGCGGTTTTACTGCCGTATGCATTGAGGGCGACTGGCCGGATGCTTATCGCGTCAACCGCTTTGTGCGTGGTGCAAGCGACGACATCGAAGCCGCGGAAGCGCTCGCGGGATTCAAACGCTTTCCAACTTGGATGTGGCGCAACGCCGAAGTTTTGGATTTCGTCAGTTGGATGCGTGAATACAACGATCGTGTGCCTGCCGATGTACGCAAGGCCGGTTTCTATGGTCTCGATCTCTACAGTTTGTATGCTTCGATTGATGCGGTCATCGCGTATTTGGAACGCGTCGATCCCAAGGCCGCGGAGCGTGCGCGCGAGCGCTATGCATGTCTGGAGCGTTTCGAGGATAGTCCGCAATCGTATGGCTACGCGCTCTATGCGGGCCAGTACGAAGGATGCCGGCGCGACGTGCTCGAGGAACTTCTGGAGATCCAGCGGCGTGCATCGCAGTATGCGAAGCTCGACGGCCGCGTGGCGGAAGACGAATATTTTTATGCAGAGCAAAACGCGCGCGTTGTAGCAGGAGCGGAAGAATATTACGGATCGCTGCTCGATGCGAACGTCTCCGGTTGGAACATTCGCGATGCGCATATGGTAGACACCCTCGTGCGCCTTACACAGCACCTTTCCCGCCATGGCGCGCGAGCGAAGGCGGTGGTATGGGCGCATAATTCGCACGTCGGCAACGCCAAAGCTACCTCCATGGGTGCGCGTCACGAAACCAACATCGGTGCATTGATGCGTGATCGGTTCGGAGAGGAACCCATACTCGTCGGATTCACGACGTATTCAGGCACCGTTACGGCCGCCTCGGATTGGCACCAACCCGAGGAACGTAAAGTCGTACGTCCGGCGCGCGCTGACAGCTACGAAGGCTACTTCCACGACTTTGAGGTCCCTGAGTTTTATTTAGCGCTCCGGCCGTTGCGTCCGCAGTTCAAAGAATTTCCGGAAGACCGCCGCGAGCGCGCCATCGGCGTTGTGTACCGGCCGGAAACCGAACTGATGAGTCACTATTTCCGTGCGAATATGTTACAGCAGTTCGACGCGGTGTTTCATTTCGACACGACTCGCGCAGTCGAACCGCTGGAACGCAGCGCGCTCTGGGAAGCTGGAGAAGTTCCTGAAACCTATCCGACCGGCGTCTAGCGCCAGTCGTCGAGTATCGTTTTCGCCAGTTTGGCGATCAATAGTTGGCCGGCGTTGTCCGGCGTCCAACTCTGATCTTTGTTGTTGTAGGTGAATGCCGAAACGATGACGGGGCCGTTCGGTGCGTATACGATCGCGACGTCATTGCGCACGTCATCGAGTGAACCGGTTTTGTTTGCAACGTCGAACGGCAGGTAACGCGGTACGTCTTCACGGTCGGTTTGATTCTTTAACATATGGAGCGCGGTGTCGCAGAGTTGCCGGTCTTGCGCGTCGGGCGCGGCCGTCGTACCGGGCCCATTCAGATCGCACGTTTCAAACCGTTGTATGACGCCGGCCATTTCACGCGCCGTTGTTTTCCCTAAGCCGAATTTCGGCTGATCCGGCGGTACCGGGCCGCTCACTGGACGAAACACTTTTTTATACAGCCAGGTGTTTCGCAGCCCCAGCCACTGGACGCGCCGGTCGATATTGTCGAGGCCGAGATGGTCGATCGCTAAATTCGTGGCTGTGTTGTCGCTCACGATCACCATCATTGTCAAAGCGTCCTTTAGCGTCAGCGTGAGCGGCGTATCGAACTGCGCGAGCACGCCGGATCCTCCGACTTGGTCGTCCTTTTTCAACGTCAACTTGTCGTTGAAATGCACGGTGCCGGCCTGCACTTGTTTGAGCGCTTCGAAGAGCACCGCAAGTTTGATGACGGATGCCGTAGGTACCGGCGTATCCGCATTCATTGCGACGGTCTTGCCGGTGCGAAGGTCCGTTGCAAAGAGCGCCACGTTGCCTCGATACCCGTTTGCGATCGCACGCAGCTGCGCGTCAAGCGCCGTATCCTCTTGCGCAATTGCGGGCCGCGCGAAGCTCAGCGCAGTCGCTAATGCGAGTGCGCAAATAATCCATTTGTGCTTCATTCTTACTTCATTATCGGCGGGTTGTGTAGATGGACCCTTACGGCGCGGAACGTCCAAATACCGCTGGACATTGAAGCGGAGCCCGTAATCAGCTGCCCGTTCACGGTTCCGTTCACAGTAAAGGCATTGACGCCGTTTCCAATTTGCAGCCGGATTTGATCGCCGCTAATCGACCCTGTAACTGGGATTTGCCGGCCGTATAACGGATCGGGCCGGATAGAATCCGACTCGAACAAGCCGTTGAGAATGCCGTTACTGTCGAGCCGAAAAACGAGAGCGCCTGTGAACGGCGCATTCGCAGAAGCAAGGCGATTGATTTCCGTCCGGAAACCTACCGGAGCTCCAACGGGGAACGGAAACTTCGCAGCGACGGCAACGATGACGAACGTGGAAAGTAAGCGAGCCAGAATCATAGATCGCCTCCGGCGGACTTATCCGCCCGCAATCGCACCTACGACGAGAAATGCCTCCGCACCCGTCGCGACTGCTGCGGGCAGTGGAGCATCCGGTGCTTCATGTGAAAGGTCTTTACGGCACGCGAAAAAACGAATAAACGGGCGGCGCTGCTTGGTCTGTCGATCGCGTATCGTTCCGCGCAGCATCGGATAGCGTTCTTCCAGCGCATCTAAAACCGCGCCTTGCGTGGCAAGCCCGTCGACGTCCAGCGTCACCTCGCCGGAGATACGCGCGAGCGTTCGCAAATGTGCCGGCAATACGACACGGATCATGCAAGAGTTTGCACTTCGACTGAAAGCACGGCGGGCAGATCGCGAACGATCGGCGCCCACGTGTCTCCGCCGTCTGGCGAGGCGTATACTTGCCCGCCGGTCGTTCCGAAATAAATACCGCACGAATCGAGAGAATCAACGGCCATCGCGTCTCTCAGCACGTTGACGTAGCAATCGCGCTGCGGCAGTCCATTCGTGAGCGGTTCCCAATCGTTTCCGCCGCTGCGGCTGCGATACACTTGCAATTTGCCGTCGAGCGGAAAGTGCTCCGAGTCACTTTTTATCGGAACGACGTACACCGTGTCCGGCTCGTGCGCGTGCACGTCAATGGCGAACCCAAAATCGGTGGGAAGGTTTCCGCTCACTTCGTGCCACGAATTGCCCGCATCATCGGAGCGCATGACGTCCCAATGCTTCTGCATGAATAAGACGTCGGGGCGCGATGGATGCATGGCAATGTGATGCACGCAGTGCCCGACTTCGGCATCGGGGTCCGGGATATATTCGGATTTCAATCCGCGGTTGATCGCGCGCCACGTTTTTCCCGCGTCGTCGGTGCGAAATGCGCCCGCGGCCGAAATCGCGATAGTGATACGATCGGGATTCTGCGGATGCAGCAAAATCGTATGCAGGCACATTCCGCCGGCACCCGGTTGCCACGACGGACCGGTGCCGTGGCCGCGCAGACCGGGCAGTTCTTGCCATGTTTTTCCGCCGTCCGTCGAACGGAAGAGTGCAGCGTCTTCGACACCGGCGTACACAGTGTCGGGATCCGTGAGCGACGGTTCGAGATGCCACACGCGTTTGAATTCCCACGGACGCGATGTGCCATCGTACCATTGATGTGTGCCGGGCACTCCGTCGTACGCAAACGCATTTCCAACCGGCTCCCACGTTTTGCCGCCGTCGTCCGAACGTTGAATTTGTTGGCCAAACCATCCACTGGTCTGCGAGGCGTAGATGCGATTCGGATCGGCCGGAGAGCCCTTGAGGTGATACATCTCCCAGCCGGCGAAATGCGGCCCACTGACATCCCACTGGCGGCGTTTCCCATCAGACGTTAAGATGAACGCGCCTTTGCGCGTGCCGACTAAAACTCGTACAGCGCTCATATATCGGCCTGTTATACTGTCCGCGCATGGGGTCCTACGGAGACGCAGAAGCGCTACGGCGAAGCTTTCTTCCGCCGCAAGTCCGCGTCTTATTTGCTGGCGAGTCGCCGCCCGCCGGCGGGACGTTTTTCTACGCCGGGGACTCGGGATTGTATCGCGCTACGCGGGATGCATTTTACGATGCAATGCCGGAATTGCGAGGCGGCAAGTTTTTGCAGCAGTTTTCGCAGCTCGGCTGTTATCTCGACGATCTTTGCCACGAACCGGTGAATCATTTGAACGCTGCCGAGCGTCTGAACGAGCGACGCGCGGGCGAAATTCGCTTTGCCCAAACATTACGCGATCTTCAACCTCGCGTCATCGTGATTCTTCTCAAAGCGATTGCACCGAATATTTCGCGTGCCGCGACAGCCGCGGGACTAGCGGACGTCGAACAGCACGTCGTAACGTATCCGAGCCGTTGGCATCGCCACCGCGTTGCTTTTTGCCAAGAACTGCGAGCTCTTGTGCGCGATTTTACGCGACGTGGTGTATTGCAGCCGCCGATGTCGAAGTAAACCGCTATGAACGTTCGTGCCGCAATTCTGGCCGCGAGCTCTATCGCGGTGTTGCTCTTAGGCGCTGCCGTCGAGCACACGATTTCAGCTTCCGAACTACCCCTGTCGCAAGCCGTACGCGGCGTGCGCGCGGAGGGTTGGCTGCCGCAGAGCCGGTCACCGGTTATTGCGCGCAACGGTATCGTCGTGACCAGTCAGCCGCTGGCGGCGCAAGCGGGACTGCGGATTCTCATGCAAGGCGGAAATGCAGTCGATGCTGCCGTCGCAACCGCCGCCGCATTGAACGTTACCGAACCGATGAACGTCGGGATGGGCGGCGATCTCTTTGCGATTCTCTATATTGCGAAAGAGCACAAGTTCTACGCACTGAATGCGAGCGGACAAGCACCGTCGGGGGCAACAATTGCACGCTTTAACGCCCTCGGATACGCGTACGATCCGTCGCATTGGGGTCCGGGCTCCGGCATGCCGCCAGGCGGAATTCTCGACATTACCGTTCCTGGTTCGGTGTGGGGCTGGGATGAAGTACTGCACCGTTTCGGCACGATGAAGTTCGATCGCGTTTTGGCGCCCGCGATCGACTACGCGCAAAACGGGTTTCCCGTGTCCGAGCGAATCGCACACGATTGGCGACTTCCCAATGCGCTGCCGCTGCGCCATTGCTGTACGCAGCTCGATCCCGACTCGGTAAAGGCGTGGTACATCAACGGCGAGCCGCCCGCCGAAGGCCAAATCTATCGAAATCCCGCACTTGCGCGCGCGTTCACATTACTGCAGAAATACGGCCGCGACGTTTTTTACAAAGGCGAGATCGCGCGTGCGATCGTCGCTAAATCCCGTGCGCTCGGCGGCACACTGACAATGAGCGACCTTGCAAACTATCGCGGTAAATGGGTAGAGCCGGTGCGCACGACATACCATGGGTACGCGGTGCTCGAGTTGCCGCCTCCCTCGCAAGGTTTCGCGACAAATGAAGCGCTGAACATTCTGCAGCAGTGCGTGCCGAAAGTCACGCAGGGACAAACGCTCGCAGCGCTCGGTCCCGCAAATGCGGAGTACTGGCACCTGCTCGTCGAGGCGAAGAAGCTAGCATATGCCGATCTTTACGCGCATAACGCCGATCCCGATCGCGCGAACGTACCGGTGCAAACGCTGCTTTCAAATTCACATGCGGCTGCATTATGCAGCAAGTTGGACGCAAATCATGCGTCGGTTCCGGGGCCGCCGGGTGCGTCGGGCGGAGCAGGCGACACGATCGTCCTCTCGACGGCGGACCGATGGGGCAACATGGTGTCGTGGGTGAACAGCAACTACGACGGCTTTGGATCCGGCATTACGGTTCCGCGCTACGGCTTCATTCTGCACAATCGCGGCGGGTTATTTACGCTCGATCCAAAGAGCCCGAACGCGATTGCGCCGCACAAGCGTCCATTTAATACACTGATGGCCGGCTTCATCGTGCGCAACAATCGTCCGTTTATGACGCTCGGCCTTATGGGTGGCGACATGCAGGCGCAGGGCCACGAGCAAATCGCGGTCGACATTGCTGATTTGCACGCGAACGTGCAGCAGGCCGGAGATATGGCGCGTTTCCGTCACGACGAAATTTCTAACGTATTGATGTTGGAGTCGCCGCTTTACGATCTCGTCGGCGAACGGCTGCGCGGAATGGGTCACACCGTGCGGTCCACGACCCGAGCGCCGATGGGCGGCTATCAAGCCATCATGCTGCTGCCGGATGGCGCGTATAGCGCGGGATCCGACTTTGGAAAAGACGGCGAGGCCGTGGGCTGGTAAGCCGTCTTGCCCGCCGGCTGGTCGAATGGGCGGCCTCTGCGATTTACCAGATGTATAAAGGCGGGCTGCGCGGGCTGTGTAACCGTTCAGGCTAAC
>CAZHGH010000044.1:20487-24572 GCA_964531205.1 uncultured bacterium | reverse complement strand
TCGTTAAAAAACGGCGTGCCGACATGATTGGCGTGATCGTACTGCTTGCTCTTTTGGCAAGCATCGCAGGCGCGGTTTTCGGAGGAGGTCAGCGGCTTTTGCTTTTGCGCGAGTCGCTGCCCACCGGCGTCTTCGGGCTCGCTTTGTCGATTTCGCCGATATTCCCGAAACCGATTGGATATTACATCGTGCGTCACTTTATCAACGCACATGAAAGCGCGCACGGACTCTGTTTTGAACGACTGTACGAATCACGGCGCTTTCGCCGGACGCTGCGCGAGATCACGTTCTTCTGGGGCGTCCTGCTTCTTTTGGAATTCGGATTACGCGTTCTGATGATCCTAACGCTTCCGGTGGCAGTCGTTGTCTCGACTTCGCCGCTGATCTTAAACGGGCTGCTGCTTTTAGGCGCGGTGATCAGCGCATTTTGGATGAGCTGCGGCATTCGGGAGGCGGAGAATTCTTCAAAAGGTGGTTTGCGCAGCCTTTAAGGCGATTCGCTATTTCAGGCAAGCGACGATGGCTTCAATCACCCGCTTTGTCTCCTCAGGGTCTCGAACGCGAATTGAATCGGTGCCGGCCTGCAGTGCGGGATAGTCGTTTCCGCCCGGAAAGATGGCGTCGCCAATAAAGAGCATATTTGCAATCGGGATTTTGAGGATGTCACGCAGCTTGCGAATGCCGTAGGCTTTGTCGATTCCCGGCGGCGTCACATCGATCGACGTAGCTCCGCCAAGACTGACTGAAAAGTCCGCTAGCATTGGATCTAGGACCGCTTTTATTTGTTTGCGCTTCGCGAAATCCGGATCCCAACGTTCTTTTGCTTCGAGCGGTGCTTGCTGCCCGAGCGCGGAGTAAGTTATCTGGGTGCCCCGATCTTCGATTCGCTCACCCCAACTCTGTTCGGGCTGAAGACCTGTTTCCGCGACGGCCTTTTCAAGGGAATCTTCGATCTTTTGCTTTTGCGCTTCGCTTAAGTCTTCGGAGTAGAGTTTTTGCCAGCTACCGTTATACTGAAAGAACTTCGTACCGTCCGTGGGAAGAATCGCGAGGCTTCCAAGGTTAGTTCCGGACGGTAGATGCCCGAGCACCTGCTTTTGAAATTGCGGAAAGTCGCCGCCTGAGATAATTGCGACTCTGGCGACTGCGAGCAGGCTCTGAAGCTTCGCCGCCATTTCATCATCGAGCGCAGACTTGCTGGGCGCAAGCGTTCCATCTAAGTCAAATACGATCAGCTGCTTCATAAGGCACTCGATGTGCTACGTCGCGGCAAGCCGCGATTCAATGGAGGCGCGCCACGATGCCGGTAGTTCCGGCACGAGCAGTTCCGCCAGGCGAGCGTGCTCGAAGAGAAAGATTTGCGCCATTCGCGAAATCGTCAAATCATGCTCTGGTCTCGACAATATGTCGATCGAATCGCCCTGCTCGATATCGCCTTCTTCGATTACCGAAAAATACGCTCCAGGTCGAAGCGCCGAAGCAAAGCGCTTTATGAAACGCGCGTCTTCCATTTTTGTCGCGAGTTTGAAGCATGGAAGACGCGGTGAGGTAACTTGCAAGAGCGTCGAGCCTACGCGCCACCGTTCGCCGATGAGCGCACCGTTGATGTCGATGCCGCGCGTCGTCAGATTCTCGCCGAACTGTCCCGCGGGAAGCGCCCTGTCGAGCTCGCTTTGCCACCACGCATAGTCCTCCGAAGCATAGGCGTAAACGGCTTGATCGGGCCCACCGTGCACTTTGCGATCTGCTTGATCGTCGCCATCCAAATTCACGCCGCGTAACGCCACCTTACCGGTAACTGGTTCTTTGAATATACCGGTCCGGACATCTTTGCCGCGGTAGCGAATAGTGCGTATGCTACCCACGTTCACGGACAGGACTATTGAATCGGACATTTACTGCGCCGCCATGAAGAGCCGTCCGAACAACTCGCGCACCTCGCTGTCGGTAATGCTCAGCGACCCTTCGCCGCAACTCAGTTCGAACATTGACCACTCCGGAATCGCCGTGCCGTTCCAGCCCGCCGGCATCCACACGCCGGTCTCATGAGAGATTTGCAGGGCGGTTTCTTGTAACCGTTCGCGATTACCGCATACATATACGTGCATCATGTTTGTCGGCGGGGGATTCGGTGTAACGAAGACGTTATCGAATTCCGACAGGATTGCCGCAATAGCCTGTGCACGGTTGCAGTATTGCGGAATGCGTGGCAGATAACGCTGCAGTCCTTGGCGTGCCGAAACGACAAATGGAAATTGCTGAACGAGGCGTCCGCCGTGACGCCACTGCCATCCGCGTGCCTCATCGATGATGTCCTTCGGACCTGCAAGCGCGGCTCCGGCAATTGCGCCGAGAATCTTGTAAAACGAGACGTATGCCGTATCGAACGGCGCCGCCAGGACCGCTAAAGGCAGATTGTAAAACGGCTGCGATTCCCACAAACGGGCGCCGTCGAGATGCAGTGCGATATTATGCTCGCGCGCCCACGCGGCGATCGCTTCGACTTCGCTCCAAGGGCGTAGTGCGCCGCCGATATTCCGCTCCGGCAATTCCACCAGCACGGCGCCGATTGGCTCGGGCACCTTTGCAAGATCGTCCAAGGTATAGAGCCGATTGCGGTCCCCGACCTGGATCGCATGCAAGCCGTGCAGACGCTGAACGGCGTCATTTTCGGATACAAGCAGATGACTTTGCGGATGCAGAGCAACGGTCTTCATGCCGCGCCGATCGCAATGCACGCGCAGTGCGATCTGCTGGGCCATCGTTCCGCTCACCATAAAGACGGCCGACTCCTTACCCAGCAGCTGCGCGATTTCGGATTCAAACGACTGGAGCAAATCCCCGCCGCCGTAGCGATCCGGATGGTCGTCGGGTTCTGCGCCTTCGGCTACGTCTAATAATTGCTCGCGTACGCGTTTGGGCGGGTGGCCGAAGAAGCGCGTGCAGGCGCGCTGGACTTCCTCGCGCGACAGGGGCGTGGTGCCGGGCTTTGTCGTCAGCATTTCACGAACATTGGAACGCGGGGTCGCGTGCCCCTTGGAGCGCCCTTGCTCGCTTGTTGCAAACCTCGTGCGGCCGCTCCAAAATTACAGCCTGTCAGTTAGGAGAAACGACATGGCGGAAGTTGCCGGTGCCGTACGCACGTGGGTTCCAGACCTAGCGCATTCCTCTGTTGGTTTTGTTGCGCGTCATATGGTCGTCACGAAAGTGCGCGGCACATTCGACAAATATACTGCGAAACTCGAAATACCCGAGGGCAGCCTCATTCCAACAAGCATTGTCGCCACGATTGAGGTCGGCTCTATCTCTACGCGCGACGAGCAGCGCGATGCGCATTTGCGTTCAGCCGATTTTTTTGACGCCATAACGCATGCGGTCATCCATTTCAAGAGTGAGAGCATCGATGACACGGGCGAAAACGATTTCGACGTGACAGGTTTGCTAACGATTCGCAATTTCACGAAAAGTGTGTGCTTTGGTGTGCACGCCGAGCCTCTGGGTAAGGACCCGTGGGGAAACGAGCGAATAGGATACGAGGGTTCGCTTCGCATAAACCGCGACGATTTTGGACTCACATGGAATCAGACGCTGGAGACCGGCGGGGTACTCGTGGGGAAAAACATCGACATCGAACTCGACATCCAGGCCATACCTGAGCCAAACAAGTAAACGCGGAGGTTATCTGAAAAAATGCCTCACACGACGCACGAGAAGCACGACCACGTTCACGGCACCGGCTGCGGTCATACCGCGGTGAAACACGACGACCACACCGATTACGCGCACGACGGCCATTTGCATCACGCGCACGAAGGACATGTCGACGAGCACGAATTGTCGGTGAGCGCTAAAAATCCGGCGGACTGTACGACCGGCCACTCATGCGGCGCGCACAACGAATCGCATAAGCACAGCGCGCAGTGCGGGCATGAAGCAGTTCCGCATGGCGGCCACGTCGATTACGTCGTGCAAGGCCATCTACACAACCAGCACGACTCGCACTGCGACGACCACGGCATGGTATAGCCGACAGGGAGTTTCAGCGGTCGGTTTTCAGCATCCGGCGTAGAATAGCGCCGGATGCG
>CAZHGH010000044.1:0-20387 GCA_964531205.1 uncultured bacterium | reverse complement strand
CAGGGAGTTTCAGCGGTCGGTTTTCAGCATCCGGCGTAGAATAGCGCCGGATGCGCCTTTTCGTGAACTTACGCGCGGCCGCTCCGGCAGATTGCAGAAGCAGAAGCGCAGCATAAACGCATTACCCTGAGCACGGCAAAGATCTTATGAAGCGCCGGCCGCAATGCGATCTAGCGAATAACTTCCACCATAAACGCGTCGATCGTCGTTGAGTCCGGCGGTTTGTACCCGAAGATTTTAACAATCTGCCCCGCGCGCAGATCTGAAACAGCTAGCGACGTTGTAATCCGTGTGATGTGAACGTTGGGCAGGTACTGCACCGCAGTCGGCAGCTTGCCATGATACGTCGGATAAAGCTTAGTCACCGGTCGAAGGTCGTAGTAATTTAGGGCCTGAATCCGCGCTCTCTGAGGCGATGCATCCAGTATGCGTGCGTTTAAGGTGATGAGGTTGACCGCAATTTCAGTCGCGACGAAATTGCCATCAGCGCCTTGCAGTTCGCGCGCGAATGCGAGATCGCCGGGACGTATTCCACTTATCCCGTTGCGCCCTTCGATGGCTGCACCGGAGCAGGCAGTCAAGACCTTAGGTTGCCGGGTCGTAAGATCGGCGCCGGAGATTACTAGGCGATTTGTATCGACCGTTGTTACCTTGAGGGAATCGATGCGAACGTTGTTCGCGATCGGTCCAGGAGGTTGCGTGGGACATGGCGCGGGTGCGGCAGCCGCAAGGCGCCAAATAAGAACTGTTGCCGCGAGCAAGATTTGCATTAAACCACCCATTACAACGTTAGCCGCAGCTGATTCAGCACCCTTGCTATTTTGGATTCATGGATCACCAAATTCGAATAGAATCGCCCTCTGATGAACCGGCTATAAGCGACGTTCAGAGAGCGGCTTTTGGACGAGAAGCTGAAGCCTCTTTAGTGATGCGTTTACGCAACGACGGGCTCATCGTTGCATCGATTGTTGCAGAAAGTGAGTCAAAAATTGTCGGCAGCGCCGTCTTCAGTAAACTCGCAATAGTCTCCGGTTCCAGTTCGATTTCGGCGGTCGCTTTAGCACCGGTCGCGGTGCACCCGAACTTCCAGCGCCAGAACGTCGGAACGCGCATTATAGAATTTGGTTTGAGGTTTTGCCGCGAAAAGGGCTACAGCGCCGCGATTGTCTTGGGCGATCCCGTCTACTATTCGAGATTCGGCTTTACCGCCGAATTGACATCGGCACTGCGGTGTGCGTATTCAGGTCCGCATTGGATGGGATTAGAACTAATCCCCGGTACGCTTCACGAGGCGCGAGGTTTCGTCGAATACCCGGACGCTTTCCAAATCGTCGGCTAATTTACAGCGCGACAAGTGCCGGCGGCTTGCAATAATCACGCCGGTAAATATACAAACGAGCACGCCGACCATTCCAAGTCCAACGAAGAGATCCGTACGCGCGCTGAACGATACGCCTGCGAGGCCCACCAACTCATAAGCCGCAATGGCGACGGCGAAGATCGTGACGCACCAGAGCCACAAGCGCGCCGTTACCGGAAGTTTGCTGCTGCGGTGAGAGACGACGTGATGCACCAGCAGGCCGTCGAGCATGTCGGTGACGATCAGCCCAGCGCAGAACGCTACGCCGACGGCAGCACCGGCAACGGCTCCGCCGCCTTGCGTGAATGCCGCTCCGTAGGCCGCAATTTGGCTTGACGTTTCGAAACCTAAGCCGAATAGCAACCCTATCGGTACGGCGATGAGCGGATTGCTCGACTCACGAATCGCGCGCGGCAAAAGCCGCGTCTTTATCCCACTGATGCTTGCGTCGTTGCGAATGAGCGAACGGACGTTTATCGCCGCTACGGCGATAAGGATGACGACGGAAAGCCAAGCTCCCGCGCTCTCAAGCCAGTGTGCTTGTTGCAGCAAACGACTAGAGAGCGTCGAGAAGAGCACGGCCAAGACAAGCACCATTGCGGAGTGGCCTACGCCGAAAAACAATCCGGTCAAACGGCTGCTGCGCGGGCTGCGAGTATGGCTATTTCGCGTGACGTTGTCGATTGCGGCGAAATGATCCGGGTCCGCGCCGTGTCGCATGCCCAGCACGAACACCGTCATCGCGGTAATTGCACTCATCGATCGCCACTCACACAGCACACAGTACCATTTGCCGTTCCGATCGCGAGCAATTCATCATCGTATGCCCACGCCATCGCCGATACCGCGCTGCCCAGCTCAATGGAACTTCGCGTCGCATCGTCGTCGAGCGACCACAAAATGACGCGGCCGTCATCATCGCCGCTCGCGAGAAGGTACCCGGCATGACGGAACGCGATCGCGCCGATCTTATTTTCGTGGCCCTCGAGGCTGATCGGTGCCGAACCGGCGGGTCCCTTGCCGGCGCAATCCCAAACGGTGACCATATCGCCGCCGCCCGTTGCGAGATAGCGGGAATCGGAGCTCCACGATAGCTGCTTCACTTTGATGGCGTAGCCGCTCATCATGAGGTCTTCGCCTTTGCGTGCGATCCAAAAGTGCACGGTGCAGTCTTGATCGCCCGTCGCGACGTACTTGCCGTTCGGACTCCACGCCAGCACGAGCGAGGATCCTTTCCATTCAAAAGATTTCGCCTTCCAAGAACCGGGACGGAACAGTTTCACACCGCCGTAGGTTGCGATAGCCAATGTTTCTTCACCGGTCAACGGAAATCGCGTCCACGCGAGATCGCTTATTGAATGTGGCTGCTCGCCCATTTCGCGCACGATGGTTCCGTCGGGCGATAGGATTATAAGATGTTTGCCCGCTGCTACTGCGACGAACTGGCCGGAAGGGCTGTACGATGCACGCGTGCCCCAGGAATTCGGCAGCGCATAGCCCGCAAGCAGCGCTCCATCGCTTGCATTCCATATGCAAACCATCCCGTCTTGACCGCACGTTACGATGCGCTGCCCGTCAGGCGAAATCTCCAGTGAGGCAAGCCCGAATTTGTGCGCCTGCCAGCGTTCGCGAACACGTCCGCGTGGAACGTCAACGATGGCCATGCTTCCGTCGATCGTTCCGGCCACAAGGCTCTCTCTATCGCGCGACCAGGAAACAGCCACGACGTGCTCTGCGAGATCGATCTCCCAGAAGTTCTGCACTTGCGGCGCCGGCATTACGCTAGACATGCTGCAAATCCGGATGTGAGCGCTTCGCGATCGAGATTGCGTCCGATAAAGATCAATGACGAGCGGCGTTCCGCATCCTCCCAGGGACGGTCCGCGTTGCCGGCGATGAGCATGTGTACCCCTTGGAACACCCAGCGCTGATCGTGGCCCTTGACGTTGAGCACGCCCTTCATTCTGAAGATGTCCTGACCTTGCTCGCGCACGAGGGTATTAATCCACGTCGAAAACTTGTCGGCATCGACCGGTTCGGTATGCTCGATCCCGACGGAGCTTACGCTGCGGTCGTGCTCGTGATCGGGTTTGAAGTAGCGGCTGTACGATGCACCGATCACCATATCGTCAGTGCCGATCGTGAGTCCGTATTCTTCCGGCCGGTGCTCCGTGAAGATCGCATAATAGCCGGAGCGCGCAATCGGAAGCGGCCACTGCATGAACTCTTGTTCCAGCACGAGTTGCTCGCAAGAACCATTTGCAACGATTGGCGTTCCTTGGCTGATGATGCGGCGCTCGCCTGAAAATGCAAGTGTAACCTCGCGGAACGATCGTTCCAGCGCTTCAGGCGTTCCGTCATCGAGCGGCTGTACGACGACGTTCATGCTTTCGTCCGGACCAGGCCCAAGCGCCAACGTCGCCACGCCTCCAGGCAACTCGAACACGCCGGCCCATTCAAAGGGATACTCCGGCTCAAGGAACTTGGCGTCGACCGCCTGAGCACGAGCGAGCGTGAATGCGCCGATGTCCAGGACGTTGCGCAGATCGACCGCGGCTTGCTGGGCGCGAACGATCTTCGCCGCAGCGTTCATCGCACGAATCCGTGCTTCCAACTGCGCGAGTTCGGTTTCGCCGACGAGATCGGTTTTGTTCAAGATCACGATGTCGGCGAACGCAACTTGCTCGCGTGCTTCGTTGCTGCGGCCGAGCTGGTTCGTGATGTGGGCGGCGTCGATCATCGTCACGATGCCGTCGAGCCGCAGTTGCGATGCGATTTCATCGTCCACGAAAAACGTTTGCGCCACCGGCCCCGGATCGGCCATGCCGGTCGTCTCGATCAGAATGTAATCGAACTTCTCCTTGCGCTTCATCAAATTGGGCAAAATACGAATCAAGTCGCCGCGCACGGTGCAACAAATGCAGCCGTTGTTCATTTCGAACACCTCTTCGTCCGCGCCGACCACCAGTTCGTGATCGATGCCGATCTCGCCGAACTCGTTCTCGATGACGGCGATACGCTTACCGTGCTGCTCTGTCAGAATGCGGTTGAGAAGTGTCGTTTTACCGGAACCTAAAAAACCGGTCAACACAGTTACGGGCACGCGTGAGTCAGTCACGGGGCAAGCCTCCAATTTGAGAATGATTCGCAAATCATAATATGCGAACCATTCCCAAATTAATCGTGGTTTCCTGCCTCCGCGTCAGGGACGCGCCGTCTAGCGATCCACCATTGCCATCTGCGCGGGACTGTAACGCGGGCCGGACACATGATCGGGTGAAAGTGCTGTATCGAGCTCGCGCATTTCCTCAGCGCTGAGCGTGATCTCCGCTGCCGCGACGTTCTCTTCCAAATAGCGGCGGTGCTTCGTTCCGGGAATCGGCACGATGTCCGGTCCTTTGTGGAGCAGCCACGCGAGTGCGATTTGTCCAGGCGTTGCGTTTTTGCGCGAAGCAACCTCGCGAACAATAGACGCTGCCTGCATGTTCGCGTCGAAATTTTCGCCTTGGTAGCGCGGGTCGTTACGGCGAAAATCGTTTTCGGGATACTCCTCAGCACGCTTTGCGCTGCCGGTCAGAAACCCACGGCCTAGCGGCGAAAACGGCACGAGACCGATGCCGAGTTCGCGAAGCAGTGGAATGATGCCCGGCTCGAGGTTGCGCTCCCACAATGAATATTCACTCTGTAGTGCGGAGATTGGATGTGTTGCATGCGCGCGCCGGATATTCTGCACACCCGCCTCCGATAAACCGAGAAAACGTACTTTGCCTTCCCGAACGAGGTCGGCCATCGCGCCGACGGTTTCTTCAATGGGAATCGCCGGATCGACACGATGTTGATACAGCAAATCGATACGGTCGGTGTTCAAACGCCGAAGCGAACCTTCCACTGCTTCCCGCACGTGTTCGGGACGGCTATCTAAACCGGTCATCTTTCCGTCGACGATGCGGAAGCCGAATTTTGTCGCGATAACAACGCTGTCGCGGCGACTTTGCAGTGCGCGGCCCACCAGTTCTTCATTCGTGAATGGTCCGTACACTTCTGCGGTATCGAAAAACGTTACGCCCAGTTCGATTGCACGGTGAATGGTCGCGATCGATTCTTGCTCGTTGCGCTCCTCCGGCGTGCCGTAGGAAGCACTCATGCCCATGCAGCCGAGGCCAAGAGCTGAAACCGTAAGACCCTGTGTACCAAGTGTACGTGTGCTCAACATTATGCGTTTCCTTCGTAACATTTGAAAAATTCAGCGAGAAGCGGCCGTTGGCTCGGCAATATTTTTTCGTTTGCGCCTGCGCGATCGAACCATTCCGCCTTATCGACTTCGGGAAACTCGGCGAAACGGCCGGATCGCGGCGGCCATTCGAGTTGGAAGGTGTTGCTCACAATTGCGTGCGCTTCGCCGTCATATTCCGCTGCCCACGCGTGCACGATTTTTCCGCCCGATTGCTTTATAGGTGTAAGGGCCGTGAACGGGCCCTTGACGTCAAAACCAGTTTCTTCCCGTACTTCGCGTAACGCGACAGAAAGCAGGTCGATCGTTGTTTCCGCCTCGCCTTTCGGAATTGACCACGCACCCTGGTCCTTTTTGATCCAAAATGGGCCGCCGGGATGCACGAGAAGAACGTGTACATCCGTGCCGCGGCGCCGGTACAGCAACAACCCCGCGCTGATTTTCGCCACGCGTTATGTTTTTAGCGATGCGGTCGATCCGACGAGTACGGTCCAAGGGCCGCGACCTCATCCGGTGCGTCGACGATGTGCAAAATACGCGGCGCATCGTCCTCGCCGCCAAGTGCGTGGGCGTCCCATTCATTTTGCTTGCGCATGGGCAAGGTCCAATCCCATGGCGTACCACGCTCGACAATCACCGCAAAATAAGCCATATGCTGTAATTAATGCGCGGTGACGAGCCGTTCCTCGATTTCGAGCGCGGCGTCTGAAACGACGGAGAGAAGTTCGGGATAGATCCGGCGATAGTTCGCCGTGATGTCGATCGCGCCGATCGTCGTCAACGTCTCAGGATCGCGGACCGGCGCGGCCGTGCAAGTTAATGTGTTGGCGATTTCGACGAAATTCTCGGGCCCCACGACCTGGATCGCGCGCCCATCAGCGAGAGCTGTGCCTATTGCGTTGGTCCCGCAGCCGGCCTCGCTCAGATCGCCGCCCGGTTCGAAATCGATCTTCGATAGTATGCGCAGCGTTTCGCGATCTACGCTCATCTCTAAGACGCAGCCGCGCGCATCTGTGATGATGAGCGCAAAGCCGGTCTCTCCGATAGTCTCTTTCAGATGCGCCAGCGTTGGAGCCGCAGCATTGAGCAATCGTTCGCTCGCATCGCGGGCAGCACGCAGATCACCATCGCTCGAAACAGCTGCAGGAACGCTTGTTTGGCGAGCTGCGTCGACACCCAGAGTAACACTGCGGCGCCATGAATTAACGATTCGCGCACGCACTTCATGGAGCGGTGCAGAGCTATCCGAAAAGAACCGGTCTTTGGCATCCGAAAGCTGCTGCATGACGCTGTCGATGTCGTCGAACGCCTGAATCGGCGTTAGGAGCCGAGTGCGCGGAAGCACGCCCGGTTCCGCGCTTCCATCGCGATCGGAAACCGCCAAATAGTAAAAGATGCGTTGCTCCATGGGACTCAGCCGAAGCGCACGAGCCAACCGCGTTAGAAACAGCGCCGATGCGTGAACCGGACGGCCGCTTTCAAACCATCGGTACCAGTCACTTGACACGCCGGCGAGTTCTGCAACTTCCTCGCGTCGCAACCCGATGACGCGACGGCGTGCAGTTTTCGGTAACCCTACATCTGCCGGAGTCAAGCGCGCGCGACACTGCATGAGAAACGATCGCAGCTCCGAGCGTCTCTTCTGGTCGCTCAGCGGTGCTATCATGACGCGCTTAGTATACCACCGTTTTATTCCGTGAGCCTGAGTCACTCCTTACGGCGCTGCGACTGCTTTACACTGAACGACGTACCGAAAGGAGCAAACATTATGAGTACCATTGTCTCGCAGCTGAGCGAGACGCTAACAACGGCACGAAAAGATTGGGGATGGTTCCTCGCGCTCGGAATCGGCCTTATTGTGTTGGGCGTAGTCTCGGTCGTTTATGAATCGAGCGCCACACTCGCTTCCGTTATCACCCTCGGCGTCATAATTATGGTGGCGGGCATCCTGCAAATCGCCGGTGCGTTCCAAGCTCGCGGAGCTGGACACGTCATCCTCTACCTCCTCGCCGGAGTGCTGGATCTCGTCGTTGGGTTCGTGCTTGTCTATTATCCCGGCGCCGGCGCATTGGCAGTGACACTCGTGTTAGCGGTTTACCTGTTGTTCGGAGGAATTTTCCGCACGATCTATGCGCTTTGGGCGCAGTTTCCGCAATATGGCTGGGCGGTCTTCGCGAGCCTGGTGACGGCTGCTCTGGGATTTTTGCTGCTCGCGCAGTGGCCGACGTCTGCATTTTGGTTTCTGGGTTTTGCGGTCGGCGTGAACCTTATTCTGTTGGGTGTCTCCTGGTCCGCGCTTGCATTCAAACTCAAGCCGGCATAAGCAATCTGAAATTTTTTAGTGAGGATAGAACTTTGGCAACACAATCGCTTCAAGAACATATGACTGCCGTGCGTGACGAATTACAAGCGGCGGCGAAACAAAGTGAACCCGAAATGCGAGCGCGCATCGATGCCGCAAAGCAGCATGCCGAAACAGCCGCATCGCAGTTGAAGTCGCAAGCGGGCAGCAGCGAGACGATGCAGCATCTGAACGAAATCGCAAAAGACGCTCAGAAGTCGTTGGATGAAGACGGCGCCGCGTTGCAAGCACGCATGAATACAATGATGGCTCATGCAAAGAGCGCCATCGACGCCAGTAAGAAATCATAAACACGAATCTACGAGGAGAAAGCCTTGAACAAGACGCAAGACGCCGTCGAACAAGCGCGCAGCAAGACGCAAGATCTGTATAAGCAGATTCGAGAAAGCACCGAAAAGAGTCACGCGCAGATTCGCGACGATTTTCAAACCGTTGCATCATCTCTAAAAACGCTCGCGCGCGATCGACAAGCGGACCAAAAGCAGCATCTCGAGCATGCGGCGCTCCTTCTCGAACAAGCCGCTGCCAGTGCTCAGAGCGTCGCAAAGGCGAGCGCGGGGGACGTGCGCGAGACCAACATGGCGATGCTTCAGCGTACACGAGACGCACTACAGGACATCACCTACGCCATCGCGGCGAAACGCGCCGCGTTCGCGAAACAGCATGCTTGAGATTAAGGAACCAATTTCAAATGGATAACTACATAGCCATCGTCGTCGATAGTGATGAAAAGGCTTTCGACGAGCTGCACGCGCTGTGGAATCTCGACTCTACGGGCGACATCACCGTGCATGGAGCTGCCGTGATTCATCGCGACAAATTCGGACACGTGGATGTCGCGACAAAAGATACCGACCCCGGCGTGCGCACGATTGTCGGCGCGGGTCTGGGCGCTTTGATTGGCGCGCTCGCAGGTCCCGTAGGTTCTGCGATCGGGATCGCGGGCGCCGCTTCAATCGCCGCGGGAACTGCAGCGGGAATCGGCGCCGCGGCGGGCGGCACTGCCGGACTCACCGCGGACATCGTAAAATCGGGGGAACACGAGGAAGCAGCTTTTGAGTCGGCGTTTGTGATGAAGCCCGGCCAAGCTGCCGTCATTGCGGAGGTCTCCGAAGATTGGACGACTCCCATCGATGCGTCAGCCCAAGGCGTAGGCGGCAAAGTGTACCGGCGCGCGAAAAGCGCCGTTCGCGATTCATCGCTGTTCGGAGACGATTACGCGGATTATTTGTATCCCTACGATTACGATCCGCACTTCTACGCTTCATGAGACCAGCGCTCGTCGCTCTTTTGATTTCGGCGCTGGCGTGCTCGTTGAGTGCGCCGGCGCCGGCGTCCGGCACGTCCGGCGCTGACGAAGAAACGCAGATGGGCGCGCAGGTTTACCAGCAGTTGAAGGACCAAGGCGAGATCGTCTCGGCATCCCCGCTGTACAATACGCTACGCCCGATCGCGAGCGCCATTACGCGCGTCATCCAGCCGCAGTACGGCCATCCGATTCATTTTTACATCGTGCACGAAAAGCAGCCGAACGCCTTTGCCGCACCGGGCGGCAACATCTACGTCGTCGACTCGCTCTTTTACTTCGTGCACAACACCGAAGAATTAGCCGGAACGATTTGCCACGAAACATCGCATCTGATACACCACGATTCGCTGCATCAAGAGCAACACGACGAGGCCATTCGCAGACGTCAGATTGCCGCGGAGATTCTGCTTCCGAGCTTTCGTACCGCCGCTATAGCGTCTATCATCGGAAAGCTCGACGAGCTGCACTACTCGCGTGGAGATGAAGAAGCTGCCGACCTCAAGGGCGCGGACACGTGCGCTGCGGCTAACTATAACCCGTGGGGACTAGTGTGGCTCTTTAACGATTTCCAAAATGCGAAGTTCCAGACGCCGCCGGAGATTCTCTCGGATCATCCCGACAACTCCGACCGCATCGCGGCGCTGGAACATCATTTTGAACAGAACCCCGCAACGTTCGCCAGATTCAGCTCGAATCCGAAGAGCGCAAAGCCGCTAAACGTTTCAAAGAACGAACCCGAGAAATTCCTCAGGTAAGCGCGTTGCTACGTTAGCGCAATCCGCCCGAGACGGTGATGCGCTCGCCCGTAATCCATGCGGAATCGTCGGACGCGAGAAACACGACGAGCGGCGCAATATCGTTCGGTCTACCCACGCGGCCAAGCGGGGTGTTCTGTACCATTGTCGCTTCGAACGCACTGCCGATAACGCCCGCACTTTGCGTGCCTTCGGTATCCGTGACGCCGGGTGCAACAGTATTGACGCGAATGTTCCGCGGCCCAAGCTCTTTGGCCAGAACACCGGTTAGTGTGTCGACCGCGCCTTTTGAAGCGGCGTAGATGGTGGCTTGCGGGGCGGGATTCTCGCTGACAACCGAACTGAGATTGATCACGCTTCCGCCGGATTCAGGGAAGTACTTCAACGCTTCCTGGATGGTTAGCATCGGCGCAAGCACGTTCGTGTTGAACTGCCGGTGAAATTCGTCTTCTGTGACGTTCTCAAGCGGAGCGAACGTGTACACGCCGGCATTGTTCACAAGAACGTCGAGCCGGCCGAACTCTTTCTGAACGGTCTCGAAAACGCGCCGTACGTCGTCAGCGCGCGAAACGTTACCCTGAACGGCGATCGCGCGGCCACCCGCGTCGGCGATGGCCTGCACGGTTGCGTTGGCTCCGTTCTCGTCGCTCGCATAATTGACGGCGACCGCGGCGCCCGCGGCTGCGAGGCCCTTGGCAATGCCGGCGCCGATGCCCTTGGACGCACCGGTAACAAGGGCGACTTTACCCGTGAGATTACTCATGCTATTTAGTGGAACTCCTCGATGTCGAATATTTCGATATCAAAACAATAGCAGGCATTTGCCGCTATGTCAAGTATTTCGATATCGAACTTCTTGACCGGGTATCATCGGCAGTCGTACAATATAGGGGTGAAACAGGATCATATCGGGCGGATGCTTGCCCGTGCAGGTATTAAAACGACGGATAGCAGCGCGCTTGAAGTTGTTGCGCGGCTTCACCGTTCCGTCTCGTACATCGACGACCATCTGGAGGAAGCGTTTAGCGCGCTCGGCCTCAAGCAAGGTGAAGTCGACGTGCTGCTCACGTTGGCGATGGGACCAGATAAGCCGCAAAGCCCGACGGGCATCGCCTCGCAGTTGCTGTGCTCGACGGGCGCGATGACCAACCGCCTCGATCGCCTCGAAAAAGCCGGCCTAATACAACGCCAGCACGACACGAAAGACCGGCGTTCCATTCTGCTTTCAATCACTCCCGAAGGAAAGAAGGCCGCAAAACGCGCCGCCGAAGCACGCGATGCCCTTGCGGATAAACTCGTGCCGAGCCTCACTGCTGCGGAACGCAAAGCGCTTGTCGGACTTTTGCGTAAGATGCTCGTCGCGTTCGAATCGACGCCGGAGGAATGACGCGCTTCTAGCGAGATTAGGGCAAAATCATGGAATCTTTGACCGCAATTAACGAGACGTTGCGCCTTCCTTCGCCGGCGCCAAAACCGCTCGGCCTCGCCTTCGACGGTCCAACGTTGTGGATGGCGAGCCGCGAAACCAACAGAATGTACGCTATTAACGCCGCGGCGTGGACCGCACGCGACGAAGGTGAAGCCCCCGGCGGTCCATTCGGCATGACGGTGGTCGGCGACGAACTACGGGTGATCGTCGGCCTTGGCGAGAACCAGCACGATCGCTACATCTACCGCTTTGTGCCGGGACATGGATTCAAGAACGATCGCATTCCGTGTCCCGATCTGACCGGCGCACATCTTGCGTTTGACGGCGACGTACTGTTCCAGACCCAAGCGGCGTATCGCAAAATCCTCGCGTTGGATGCCGAAGGCGTCGTGACGCACGAGATTCCACTCGATCGCACACCCGTCGGCATGACGATCGTTGAAGGTGCGTTTTACCTCGTCACAACGGACGAAGAATTCGAAAACGTACAATTCACGAAGGTCGACGCGCACGGAGAACACCCACGCATTACAACGCTCGCCTCCATTCCGTTTGACGCTCGCGGTCTTGCGTTCGACGGTTCACGTTTTTGGACGAGCCACCGCGATAACAACGAAATCGTCGCTTTCACGGTGCCGATGTAACCGCGAGCGTGTGGGCGGTTGCTCGCACGCTCAGCTCTTTTGTCGTGCCGATGCTTCTCAGACGCGTGTGTTATGCTTGAAAGTCCGGAGCCAGTAGCGGCCCCGGAAGGTGTGCACGATGATTCTCCATCCTTGGAACAGCGCGGAGGAAATCGATCGTCGGCTCTCCGCTCTCAACGATCCCGAACTCGCCGAACTCCTGAAGACGCTGAATCGCGACTTCACGGGCGATCCCGAAAGCTACGTCTCCGAGTCTGCACCATATTGGAAGAAGCGCATCGCGTTCATCGCGTTCGCGGGTTTGCTCGCAATGTCCGCGGGATACTCGTATTTTGCCGCAGCGGCACATTCGCCCGCACGCGTTAAGCACCACGCGGCCCTTGTAGTACCGCCGCGGCATCACGCGAAAATGGCAGTACGTCGCATCGCGGTTAAGCATCACGCTGCACCGGTGCCCATAGTGCATCGCCGCACGGTCATTGCTCCGCCGGTGTACGCACCGGTTGTCACCGCGCCGGACGAAGCGCAGATACGTCAGGCACGAGCACAGCTCTTGCACGAACGGGCATTAGCGGCGCAGGCGCAAGCCGACGCAGCGCGTGCGCATCATCAAGCGCAACTCGCAATGCAAGCGCAAGCACAGGCGCAAGCGCAAGCACGTGCGCAAGCGCTCGCACAAGCAAAAGCAGAAGCTGTCGCACAAGCACGCACTGAAGCACTAGCGCGCGAACAGGCGCAGGCGCAAGCCCAAGCTCAGGCGGATGCTCAGTGGGAAGAGCAGCGTTTGGAAAACGCTCGAGAGAGCACAAAACCGGGTGTCATTCCGCCGCCTCCGTCGGGTCACATGTCAACCTATCCGCAGCCTAATGCGCCGGCGCCGCCTGGTCCGGTCATCGATCCGAACTGCACGCCGCATCGCGGAAGTCTGTTCGTTCGAGCAATGGATAGCGTGCGACTCGGCGATACGAGCGTCGGAGCCGTATTGCGGATTATTCACCCGTAGGCTCGCGCACGATACAGCGAAAGCCCAGATGACTCATACTCGTGTCGATCATCTGGGCTGATCGCGCGGCAGGGCGAAAACGCAAACAATAGTTGGGCGCGCACAAGTGCGAACCGCCCTTTAAAACTTTACGGGGAATGCGCAGCTGCGGCTGCCCCGGATCGTAGCTGTCGTCGACACTCGCGCGCAACGACACACTGCAACATGAGCTCACGGGCACATGTTTATTGCGATACCATTCGTCGGTCCATTCCCACACGTTGCCCGCCATATCGTACAAACCATAGCCGTTCGGTGGAAATATGCCGACCGGCGACGTGCGTTCGTAACCGTCGAGCAATAGATTTTGCCACGGAAATTCACCTTGCCATGTGTTGGCCATGATTTTTCCGCCGGGCTGCATCTCGTCGCCCCAAACGAACTTCGCACGATCGAGTCCGCCGCGCGCCGCGAATTCCCACTCCGCTTCAGTAGGCAGCGTTTTGCCGGCCCATTGCGCGTACGCAAGCGCATCTTCAAACGCGATATGCACGACGGGATGATCTCCGCGCTCGTCAATGGAGCTGCCGGGACCTTCGGGATAACGCCACTGCGCGCCCGGAACGTACGCCCACCACTGCGTCCAATCGCTTAAATCGACCGGTCCAGGCGTGCGATGAAACACGAGTGAGCCGGGCACTAAGGCTTCCGGCGGAACGCCGGGATAATCGGCTGGATTCGGCGCGCGCTCTGCAAGCGTCACGTATCCCGTGTCGGCAACGAACGCCAAAAACTCGCCATTCGTCACAGGGAAGCGATCGATGAAGAATGCGCCGACGGTTTGTTCGTGAACCGGCGCTTCCTCAGGGTAAAAATCCTCGGAGCCCATGTAGAACGTGCCGCCCGGGATCCGGACCATTTCTGCGGTCAACACGTTTTATTCTAATACGCGGGAGAGTAAAATCCAAAATATGAGAGCAACTTGGAAGCCCCACGAAAAGAGTGGGCGTCTAACGATGCAAAGCGACCTTCCAGATACCGTCTTTGCCTTTCCCAAGCAACGCAAGGAGCCGTTGACGGATGCGCGACACGTTCGCAACGCCGTTGCGCGTTTCGATCAAGTCATCGGGCCATCCGACAGCGATCGCGCGTTAGCGTTCGCCAATATCCAAAAAGCCGCAAAGTACTATGACGTCGATCTTTCGGAGACGTCATGGCGCGATCTCGGCGTGCACCCACAACCGCGTCGAAAGGAATCGGCACGAAAAGGCGCTGCTACGCGTAAGCGCACCGGCGTAGCGAAAAGCGCTGCACGCAAGGCAGTCGCAACGAAAAAGCGTACCGGCGTTGCCAAAGCGGCAGGCCGTAAAGCTGCCGCAACGCGCGCGAAGCGCCGCAGCACAACGAAGAAGCGCAGCTAGCCTTTCACAGCCACCGCGGCACGCGCTCCTTATAGTCACGATACCTGTCGCCGAACTTTCGCTCCAGATACCGTTCCTCGCGATCGATTACCCCAACATTGATTGTCCATAAGACGGCAGGCAACATCGCAAACGGTGCCTTCGCACGAAAAGCAAGCGCGATGCCTATGTACGCGCACGTTAGTGCAAGATACAGCGGATTGCGCGTGTAGGCAAACGGGCCGTCCTCGATAATCGACGTCGTTTCCTCATTCACATCGATGGGGGTACCTGCTTTTCGAAATTCCTTTATCGCCGGCAGCACCAATGAAACAGCAGTCGCAAAGAACCCGGGCGCTAGACGGCGCGAAAATGGCGGCAAACGTTTCTTCGAAAGAAGCCGATCCGCAGCCAAACTTACCGCAAGCGGAACACCGTAAATGAGTGGTGGGAACGCGATAACGCCCGGCGTCCTTTGTTCCTCTGCCATTGCTAGCCCTCGCTACGTTCCGTATCTACTCCATCAATTTCATTGTGAAATAGGTCCACTGCAGCGCGTTGGTGCGCGCGGTTTCCTTCAGGTTAGCACCTGCGCCGTGACCGCCTTCGATCACTTCGTAGAACAGATACGGTACGCCCATCGAGGCCAGCTTCGCGGCAAACTTGCGCGCGTGCTGCGGTCCAACACGGTCGTCTTTCGTCGTCGTCCAGATGAACGGCTCCGGATACGCAACGCCTGGTTTGAGGTTTTGATAGGGTGAGATTTTAGCGAGAAACGCGCGTTCGGCCGGAACCGAAACGCTGCCGTATTCGCCGACCCACGATGCGCCGGCCTGAATTTTCTCATACCGCAGCATGTCGAGCAGCGGCACCTGAATGTCGACGGCGTTCCACATGCTGGGATGCTGCGTGAACTCGACACCCATCAACAGACCGCCGTTCGAACCGCCCATGATGCCAAGGTGGCGCGGCGAGGTGATTTTGCGATCGACGAGATCTTTTGCAACGGCATAAAAGTCGTCGTAGATGCGTTGACGGTGCGTTTTCAATCCTGCCTCATGCCATGCCGGTCCAAACTCGCCGCCGCCGCGAATGTTCGCGAGCACAAAGACACCGCCGTGTTCGAGCCACAGTTTCCCGATCGTCGCCGAATACGTCGGCGTTTCGGAGATTTGGAAACCGCCGTACGCATTGAGGACGGTCGGATTGTTGCCGTTGAACTTCAAGTTTTTCGGACGGACGATGAAATACGGGATATTCGTGCCGTCTTTCGATGTAGCTTCGTGCTGTTCGACCACATCTTTCGACGCGTCGAACATTGCCGGCAGCGATTTGATCTTCGCAAGCGCACCGCTCGTCGCGTTGCCAAGGTACAGCGCGGGCGGCGTCAGGAAACCACGCACGTTGATGAAGAGATCGTCGTTGTGCAGGTTCGTGTCGGCGATGTCGATAGAGTCGTTGTCGGGAAGATTCAGCCGCTGTTTCGTCCAGCCGTTTGTACCCGTAGGCGTATAGACGAATGCGCGGCCACGCACGTTTTGATAAACCGTAGCGACGACGTCGTCCTTCGTAGTCGAAACGCCTTCGAGCGATTCACGCGGGCCCGGCGTATAGACGACCGCTGGATGCAAATTTTCCGGATCCGCGGTGATGGCTGCAAGATTCAGCGAGACGAGCGAACCCTGCGGAATCGTCTTGCCGCCCACGCTCCAGTCTTGATTCAGTGAGACAAGTACGCGTCCATCGACGAGCCCGTCGACGTTTGCCTTCAACGGAATGTTGAGTTTTTTCAAGCCGCCGGGCGTCAGCAGGTAGTATTCTGTCGTGAAGAACGTCACACCGCGCACGATCATCGCTGCGCGATGACCTTGGCCATCCCGCATCGTGAATGGGCCCACGGAAACGTCCGTCGGTTTGCCGGTGAAAACTTCAACGGCAGAAGAAAGCGGTTGGCCGCGGCGCAAGCGTTTGACGTCGTACGAATATCCGGACTGGGTTACTTCGCCGGGTTGCCACGCGCGCGAGACGAGCAGCGTATTTTCATCGACCCACGCCGCTTCTTGTTTTTCGCGCGGCAGTACGAAGCCGCCCGGAACGAATTTTTGCGTCGTTAGGTCGAATTCGCGTATCGTGCGCGCATCTTCGCCGCCGTCACTCAGGAGAATCAGACAACGGTTCTCGGCGGGCTGCACGCAGTCGGCGCCTTCCCAAACCCAGTTCGCGTTTTCGCTCTTCGCGAGCGCATCGAGATCGAGCACGGTATGCCACACCGGCGTTGCGCTTTTATAGCTTTGCAGCGACGTGCGCCGCCAAATCCCGCGCACGTGCGTGGCGTCCTGCCAAAAATTGTAGACGCTGCCGTTTAGATACGTCGGATACGGGATGCGATCTTTGGATTCATTGATCTTCAGCGATGCGGCATACAGGCTTTTATAGTGCGAGTCGCCCTGCAGAACCGGCAGCGTACGCGCATTTTGCGCGCGCACCCATTCGATCGCGCGCGCGCCGTCCTTGTCTTCAAGCCATTGAAACGGATCCGAACCGTCGGTATTCGCCGGAGCAGCTTTGGCGACGGTAGTCTGAGCGGCCGCGCTCGAGGCCGCAGCAGCATCTGCCACGAGCGTGGCACACTGTGAAACGAGAAAGCCGGCAATAAGTGCACCAATGCCTAAGGCGCGATGCGTGCGTTTCACTCGATGTCCTCCACAAATGAGATTTATTGCGTCTGTAAGTTTGTGGAGGACACCGGTTCCTACTGCCTGTTAGTCGCGGTCGCCCTCGCGGTCGTGTTTATGGTGCTTGTAATGTCCGTATGCACGACCACGGTTGACGCGATAAGCCGACCCGTCGCGATCGTCGTCATCATTGTTTCGCACGCGATACCGGCCGCTGCGGTCGGGATCGTAGAGATAGCCGGTCGCGTACGGCTCGTAATAGGCGCTTTGCCCCCACGGATATTGTCCGCGCGAATTCGGATAAATCGTCGCGCCGTTCGGCATCACGATGCGGCCGTCGCCATACACCGTTCCGCCGTTCCTCGTATAACCGACTATGCTGTTCGCGGCTTGCCGTTTATGCTCGTAGTTATTGTAGAGTACGATACCGCCGATGAGCGCGGCAGCCGCACCGATGATAGTCCATGTCGAACCCTCGCTCGCTACAGCGGGACGCGCAAGCGGGCCTGCCGCCAGCGTCGACGCCATCGCAACAGCGAGTGCCGTTCGTGAAAGCCGTTGTCGCATTCGAATCCATTCCTCCCCGGGAAAGTGCGCGTTGTTCTTACCAACGTGTGAATGCGCGGTGAAGTTCCGAAGTTTTCGCACTCACGGCGAAGTGAAACACAAAGACGCCGCACAATGCTATCGCGGCTGAGGCAAAAAATGTGGCTTGCGGAGTAATCTTCCACAACAATCCGCCCAACAGCGATGCGGGGAAGACTGCCAGCCCGCGAACCAGATAGTACGCGCCGACGTCGACGCTGCGTCGTCCTTCGCGTGCGAGATCGACGATCATGGCTTTACGGGGCGGCTCGCCGATCTCGCGCAAACCCATGAATACAAAAGCAATCGTCACGCTCCAGACCGACGTAGCTAAACCCAACACGAACGGGAATGCCGCGAAGAATCCGTACGTCAACGTTACCCACCGCTCGCGCCCGCGCCGGTCGGCGGTCCGCGCGGCTGGAATATACACCGCGAGTGACGTCGCCATCGCCAAGCCGAGGAAAGCGCCGAAAGCGGCGGAGCTCATACCTAAGATGTGCACGACGTACAGAACAATGTAAATCTCCGCCGTGCCCTGTCCGAATCGGACGATCGTGTCGGATAGGAGCAGTCGCTTGAGCGTGGGATGAAGCGCCGCAATATCCGTGACGATTTCGCGAAACGGCATAGTGGAAATGGCGGTGGGACGATAGCGCATGAGCTGAACGGCTAACGCTATTGCGGCGATTGCCATTCCTACGTAAATTGCAGCGCGCGTGCCGTGAATCGTGCCGTACGCGGTTATGATCGCTCCGCCCGCGATTGGTGCAACGACGATCGGGATCCTGCGGATGATTGACTGATACGCGAACGCCAGGCTGCGCTCGCCGCGCGGTAGAGTGTCTCCAATCAGTGAAAACGTCGCCGGCAGTGAGAGACTCTGCCACGCCATTAGCAGCGGCAAAGCGAGAAGAAGAATCCACCATCGATACGCCAGCGCGAAGCACGCGTACCCACAGATTGCGATAACGTTGAACGCAACAAGCGCTTTTTTATAACCCAGCCGCGCGGTTAACGCGCCGCCCGGAAACTGATAAATTGCGTCCAGAAAATCCTTAAGCGTTCCGAATGCAGCCACCGCGAGCACGGATCCACCCAGCGCGCGCAGATAATTTGGAATGAAGCGGCTCCACAGCTCCTCGGCGCACGCAATCAGAAAGATGGCAGCGAGGAGAACGGCAAGATTGCCCTGCAGGCCACGTTTTGTCACACTGCGGTCACCTTGGCGGTCTCTTGACGGCAGAATTCGTATAACGCGTCGTAGAGCGGAAACTCCGCGTCCATCAGGGCGTGATCGTCTCTGAATCGGGACGGAGAAAGCGCATGGAATCCCGTCGCGATCGCATACAGGCCGGCGGATTCGGGCGTAATGTTGCGATCCGACGTATCTGCGCCGCGGACGATCAGCGCTAATCGATGCAACGCGGGATCATTCAACTCGTACTTGTCCAGAATTGCATCAAACGAACAGCGCTCCCCATGATGCCCAAGCTCAACGTTCGGCACGTCGAACGGCACGGCAGATTCACGTTCTGCTGTTTGCATCACATTGTCCGCATCGACGAAGAGAAAGTCCGCGTCCGGGTCGATGAAGCGCCTGATGAGCCAGGGGCACGCGATACGATCGACTTTTGCATGAGCCCGCGTAACGAATTTCATACGCGCAGAGTGTATCTTCGCGCCGTAGTATTCCCGCGTGCCTCTTGACGACAAGGCCATCTTTGGCGTATATTACCAAAAGGTTATGGAACCATTTGGTTATGGAAGCGCCGCCGCCGAGCGGCTCGACGCAACGTTTATGGCGTTAGCAGACCCGACGCGGCGGCAGATTCTCGCCCGGCTGGCGCGTGGTGAAGCCTCGGTTACGGAGCTTGCCGAGCCGTTCGGGCTTAGCCAACCCGCGATTTCCAAGCATTTGAAAGTTTTGGAGCGCGCCGGCTTGGTTTCGCGAGGCCGGGACGCACAGCGCCGTCCGCGCCGGCTTGAGGCAAAACCGCTTGCCGATGCGACGGCATGGCTCGAGCGATACCGGGAGCTGTGGGAAGGCAATTTCCAGCGCCTTGACGCTCTGCTTGACGAGTTGAACGCGAACGAACAAAAACCAAGCGCACGAAGCGCCGGAGGAAATGAACGATGAACTCTGCGGAAACGAATTCCAGACTGCAAGTGACGGCTCCAGGCGATCGAGAGATCGTGATGACGCGCATGTTCAACGCGCCACGCGAGCGCGTCTTCGATGCGTTTACAAAGCCGGAGTTGATACAGCGATGGCTGTTAGGCCCCGAAGGCTGGTCGATGCCTGTATGTGACGTTGATCTGCGCGTGGGCGGTACGTTCCGTTACGTGTGGCGCAATAATTCGGATGAAAGAGAGTTCGGTATTACCGGCAAGTTTACCGAAGTCATGCGTCCCGAGCGCGTCGTGCACACCGAAAGATTCGAGCCGGAGATGCACCCCGGCGAGGCCCTTATCACGACAACGTTCGTCGAGCAGAACGGCGTAACGACCGTTACGTTGGCGAATCTCTACGAATCGCGCGAGATCCGCGATATCGCCCTCGAGTCCGGCATGGAGACCGGCGTGGCTGTGAGCTACGATCGTCTCGAGAAGCTGCTATCCTGACGCAACGCCGTGGTGCACTGAAAACACCCC
>CAZHGH010000043.1:16530-25045 GCA_964531205.1 uncultured bacterium | reverse complement strand
CCGACGGTAATCGGACGCGAGAAACGGTCGCCGCTGCGGCCGTCGCGCAGCCACGTCTTACCGTCTGCCGGTAAGCCCGCGTCCTGCAGCCACTCCGCAATATCCTCGGCGTGCGCACCGTCGAAGACCGGCGTTGCAATGTGCATGCCGAGCATCTTCGCAGCCCAACCGAGGTGCGTTTCCATGATCTGACCGAGGTTCATACGCGAGGGAACGCCCAGCGGATTCAGCACGATGTCGACCGGCGTACCATCTTCCATGTACGGCATGTCTTCTTCGGGCAGAACCTTGGCGATGACACCCTTGTTGCCATGGCGTCCGGCCATCTTGTCGCCTTGCAGAATCTTACGCTTCTGCGCGACGTACACGCGTACGAGGTGGTTCACGCCCGGAGACAGCTCGTCGCCGTTCTCGCGCGAGAACACCTTCACGTCGATGATCTTGCCTTTTTCACCGTGCGGAACTTTGAGCGAGGTGTCGCGAACTTCGCGCGATTTCTCGCCGAAGATTGCGCGCAACAGGCGCTCTTCCGCCGTCAGTTCCGTCTCGCCCTTAGGCGTGACTTTGCCGACCAGAATGTCTTCCGGACGAACCTCGGCGCCGATGCGGATGATGCCGCGCTCGTCGAGATCCTTCAGCGAATCTTCGCCGACGTTCGGAATGTCGCGCGTGATCTCTTCAGGTCCGAGCTTGGTGTCGCGCGCTTCGCACTCGTATTCTTCGATGTGAATCGAGGTGAAGCGATCGTCTTTCACCATGCGTTCGCTGATGAGGATCGCGTCTTCGTAGTTGTAGCCTTCCCACGGCATGAACGCGACGAGCACGTTTTGACCCAGCGCGAGTTCGCCTTCGTCGGACGACGGACCGTCAGCGAGAATTTGTCCCGCGACGACGCGTTCGCCGAGTTCGACGATCGGACGCTGGTTGATGCACGTACCCGCGTTGCTGCGCGTGAACTTGAGCAGATCGAACGTCGTCTCGGTGCCGTCTTCGAGCGTGAGCACGATCGACTTCGAGTCGACGTGCGACACCGTACCCGCGACGTCGGAAACGACGAGGCTTCCCGAGTCCTTTGCCGAGCGGTACTCCATGCCGGTGCCGACAATCGGCGCTTGCGGACGCAGCAGCGGCACGGCCTGACGTTGCATGTTCGCGCCCATCAGCGCGCGGTTTGCATCGTCGTGCTCGAGGAACGGAATGAGTGCCGTTGCGACCGAGACGATCTGCTTCGGCGAGACGTCCATGAGCTGCACGCGCTGCGCCGGCTCTTCGATGTACTCTTCCGCGTAACGGCAAACGACCGAGTCCGAGAGAATCTTGCCCTTCTCCGCGTCGACCGGCGTGTTGGCTTGCGCGATGATGTACTCGTCTTCGCGATCCGCGGTCAAGTAGACGATTTCATCGGTAACGTGACCGTCCCGCACGACGCGGTACGGCGTTTCAATGAAGCCGAACTTGTTGACGCGCGCATACGTCGCAAGCGAACCGATGAGACCGATGTTCGGGCCTTCCGGCGTTTCGATCGGGCAGATGCGGCCGTAGTGCGAGTGGTGGACGTCGCGGACTTCGAAGCCCGCACGTTCGCGCGAAAGACCGCCCGGCCCAAGTGCCGACAGACGGCGCTTGTGCGTGAGCTCCGCCAGCGAGTTCGTCTGATCCATGAACTGCGAGAGCTGCGAGGATCCGAAGAACTCTTTGATCGCTGCGACCACCGGACGAATGTTGATCAGCGCTTGCGGCGTGACCGTTTCGATGTCCTGAACCGTCATGCGCTCGCGCACGACACGTTCGAGACGCAGCAATCCGACGCGGAACTGGTTTTGCAGCAATTCGCCGACCGAACGGATGCGGCGGTTGCCCAAGTGATCGATGTCGTCTTTCGGAATGACGTTCGTCGCGACTTTGATGAGGCGGCGGATCACCGCGATCATGTCTTCGCGCGTGAGCGAGCGCTTCTCGATGGACGGCATTTGCAAACCGGCATCGCCGTACTCGTCGATCAGCACCGTCGGCTGATCGGCGCGCGCGTCGACATCCGGATTTTCGATGCGGTATTGGAACTTCGCGTTGAGTTTGTAGCGGCCGACGCCTGCGAGATCGTAACGCTTGTCGTCGAAGAACAGCGACTCGAGCAGCTTCTCAGCGTTTTCCGCATTTTCGGGCTCGCCGGGACGCAGCTTCTTGTAGATCTCTTTCAGCGCGTCTTCACGCGTTTTGATGTCTTTGTCTTTTTCGATCGAGTTGCGAATAAGCGGGGACTCATCAAATAATTTGAGAATCGCCTCGTCGCTTTCCCAATCGAAGCCGAGGTCGGGGCGCGAGAGCGCGCGGATAAACGTCGAAACGTAGATCTTGCGGTTCTTGTCGATGCGGACGCCGATCGTGCCTTCGGTCTCGTCGTTCTTCGTGCCGTTGTCGGTTTCGAACTCGATCCATGCGCCGCGATTCGGAATGATCGTGGCGTTGTACACGGGACGATTGTTCGTGTCGACGTCTTGGTTGTAATAGACGCCCGGCGAACGCACGAGCTGGCTGACAATGACGCGCTCCGCGCCATTGATCATGAACGTGCCTTTGTCCGTCATGAGCGGGAAATCGCCCATGAAGATCTCTTGGTCCGGAATACCTTTGATTTCGCCCGACTCGGCGGTGATCAAGCGAACGCGTACGCGCAGCGGTGCGCTGTACGTCATGTCGCGCTCGCGACACTCTTCAACCGAATACTTCGGTTCGCCGAGACTGTGCTCGCCGAACTCGAGGACCAGGTTACCCGTGAAGTCCTTGATCGGCGAAATGGAGGCAAATGCTTCCGCTAACCCCTCGGTCTTGAACCATTCGAAGCTGGCTTTTTGCAGCTCGATGAGATTCGGAACCTCGAGGACGTGCGGAATCTTCGCGAACGTGTACCGTTCGCGCTTTGGACCCGGATCCGGGGGCTGCTCGATCGTGAACGCACCGGTCGGCATCGGAAACGTGCTCGGCTGAACAGTTCCAGCCGCGCCGTTCCCCGCCACTTGGCCGGTTGCGCGTTTCGACTTGCTCTTCGTGCCCGCGGAGCTCTTCGCGGGGGACTTAGGAGCCGTCGTTTTCGCCATTACTTTTTTCTCTCTCACCCAGAATGAAGGATTGCGCGCTATGCAGTACGCCGCGTGGCGGGCACGCTAAAAAGAACGAGAGGGTCCTCCGCTAGCTAGCCGAGGGGCTCGTTCTTCTTCTATATATGTGCCTTATTGGGCGCTGGGCATAGGCGACTAGTATACTACACGCCCCCGGGCAGGTCAAATCTTGGGGACGGGGACCCGAATGCGGACCTTTTGACGGAATCCGCGATCGCCGCGCAGGCCGGCAAATACCATCATTGCCATGACGCCGGCGACCGGCAAAAAGGACAGCCACAGGGCCAGAACTTGCGCTGTGTAGGGGTGCGCGAACGTTGAAGTTACCATACTCGTCTTCTATAACGCCTCACGACAAGCATCGGATGCACCTTCAAAAGTCTTAACGTGCAGCGAGCATGCGGCGTGCCGCCAGCGTACCGTACAACAGGACGGCGGTTACGCCGATCGCCGCGGCGGTAAAAGCCGTTCCCGTTGAGTAGGCACTTGGCGCAGCGTTATAGATATCCAATCCCGGCGTGCCACTCGGAAAACCGGGAAGCAGTGCCGGAAAAATCGTCCCCGCCGCACTTGTCATCAAGGCAAGCAAAAACAGCGAAGATGCAGTCAATGCTTGAGCGCCGTTTCTCGAAAACCACACCGCGGCGAGCGAAATAACGGCAACTGCAGGTGCGACCCAAAGCGCTCCGCTGCGCGAGACGGGATGCACGAACAGCGTCGCAATTGTAACGCATGCAAAAAGCACAAACACCGGAATGACCAGCGCACGCGTCGTACGGCTCGGACGTGCTTCTAAAGGTGCATCGGCGCCGCGCATCCACAGAAACGCCGCTCCATGCATCGCGAGCGCAACGAGTGCGAGAATTCCGACGCCGATCGCATAGCCGTTGAGCAAAAATGCAAACGTGCCGGTAAAATAGCCGCCCGCGTCGAGCGGAACGCCGCGAATAATGTTGCCTAACGCCACGCCGAAGATCAGCGCCAGCAAAGCGCTGGAGAGGCTGAATCCTACGTCCCAAAATCCGCGCCACAAATCGCTCGGAAAGTGACCGCGCAGCTCGATCGACATACCGCGAACCATCAACAGCCAGAGTACGACGATAAACGGCAAATAAAAGCCGCTGAACGACGCAGCATATGCCTTCGGAAAGAGCGCGAAGAGCGTCGCGGCAGCGGCAATTAACATCACTTCATTGCCGTTCCAAAACGGTCCGATAGCGGCGAAGGTGGCGGCGCGCTGCCGATCGCTGCGCGCCAGCATCAAATGCAACGCGCCTACGCCGAGATCGTAGCCATCGAGCATAACGTACGCGGCAAGCATGCCGGCGAGGAGAACAAAAGCTGCGACGTTCACTATGCCGCCTCGGGCTGCGGCGCCGGCGCTGAGGCTTCTTTCTCACCCGGACCGATGCCGATCTCGCGCAGCACGAGCAGCAAGAAGAGCACTCCAAGCAAGAAATACATGCCCGCAAACCCGATCACGGTAAAGATCGTTTCGCCGGGAATGACCGTAGGTGAAATCGCGTCGTTCGTCCGCATCAAGCCGTAGACGATCCACGGCTGACGTCCCACTTCCGTTACCGTCCAACCCGCTTCATTTGCAATGTACGGAAACGGCATGGCGAGCATCATTATCCACAAGAGCCAACGGCTCTGATACAAACGTTTCAACAACAGCAAGAGCACGCCAAGGCCCATGATCGCCATGAAGATCGTGCCGAGCCCCACCATCACGTGATACGCGTAATACGTCAAATCCACCGGCGGACGCACGTCTTTCGGATACTCGCTAAGGCCCTTGACGTTCGCTCGAAAATTCCCGTACGCGAGAAAGCTCAAGAGATCCGGCACGACAATCGGATCGATCAGTGTTTCATTGCGCGTGTCCGGCATGCCGATAATCGCGAGCGGTGCGCCTTGCTGCGATTTAAAAAGCCCTTCCATCGCGGCGAGCTTCGCGGGCTGGTAATTCGTAATGTCGCGCCCGTTGCCGTCGCCCGTCGGAAAGACGACGATCAGCGATGCAAAGATGCCGACTAGTACGCCGGCGCGTACGAACGTTTGTCCGAAATCGATGTTGCGGCGCGACAGTAAGTAGTACGCGCCCACTCCGGCGAAAACGAACGAGCCGGTAAGTATCGCGCCGGTCATCACGTGCGTGTACTGCCACCAGGCGAACGGCGAGAGCAGCACGGCGCCGATCGACGTTAAGTCGATGCGCCCGTTCGGGCCGATGGCGTAGCCGACGGGATGCTGCATCCACGCATCCGTCGCAACGATAAAGAACCCCGACAGCCACGATCCGAGCCATACGGCTACCGCGGAGAACGCGTAAAATGCCGGCGAGACGTACGCACGTCCGTACAAAAACACGCCGAGGAACACAGACTCGAGGAAAAACGCAAACAGCCCTTCCATCGCGAGCGTCTGGCCGACAACCGACCCGGCCCGCGCAGAAAACGACGCCCAGTTCGTGCCGAATTGAAACTCCATCGGAATTCCGGTGACGACGCCTATTGCGAAATTGATCGTAAAGATCTTCATCCAAAATCGCGCCGTTTGCATCGCATGTTCGTCACCGGTTCGAACGCCTTTAATCGTGTACCATGCGATAAACGGAGCAAGTCCCATCGTGCCGATCGGAAACAGGTAATGGAACATGATCGTAAATGCGAACTGAATGCGATCGGCTAAGATTGCGTCTTGCATAACTCGCCAATCCGGCGCGTCGCGCCGTCCACAATCTCCCGCATAATCTCCGCGGCAGGCCGCACGTTCTTCATCAATCCGACGGATTGTCCGGCGTAGATCTTTTCTTCCGGATGAAATTCTTTTGCCGCGTTCGGATCCGCCAGCATCTCATCTTCGTGGCCGGTCCAGCGTTCCGCGAAAGGCGTGCGCAGCGCGCGTCCGCCGAACTCGTGCGGCCAGGCTTTATGCAGCATGCGATCGTACACGCGGGTGTAGATCGTTTGCGTTTCGTCGCTTGCCGCAATACGGTTTCGCGCAGCCTCCGTGTTGCGCGCTTCGCTCGCAAGTAAAAACGGCGTACCCACCCAAGCTCCGGCCGCGCCGGCGGCAAGGACTGCCGCAAGACCGCGTCCGGTCGCGATGCCGCCCGCTGCAACGACGGGTTTATCCGTCATTTCGAGCACGATCTGTAGCAGCGGTAATGTGCCGACCGCGCCGGTGTGGCCACCCGCTTCCGTCCCTTGCGCGACTAAAACGTCGACACCGGCGTCGATCGCGACTTGCGCCCACTTCCGGTTTTGCACTTGTGCGCCCGCCAGAATACCCGCATCGTGGATCGCCGGAATAAAGCGCGCGGGATCGCCGAACGAGACGCTAATAAATTTCGGCTTCACGTCGATTGCAAATTGCAGCAACTGCGGTCTGCGATCCAACACCCAAGCAGCCAATCCGATGCCGAACGGAACGCGCGGCTCGCGTTCGAGAATTGCAACTTGCTGTGCGATCTCGTATTCCGATTCATCTTCATCGAAGCCCAGCATTCCAAAGCCGCCAGCCTCGCTGATTGCGCGCGCAAGTGCACCACCCGCCTGCGGCGTCATCGGCGCGTTGAGTATAGGCGCTCGTATGCCGAGTAAGTTAGTCAAGGCAGTGCTCAGCATGCCCTTATCCTACTCCTCAACGCTCGTGCCTGATGTGAATGAAGTCGCAGAAGCGCCCAACATTTGGAAATGATCTTCGGCATGAACCAGGACACAAGCAATTACAAGCAGGCCAAAGAGCCCCGGACGCCTCTTGCCGGACCATACGGCCATCCGATTCATCCGCTGCTCGTGACAGTTCCAATCGGCGCGTGGATGTCCAGCGTCGTCTTCGATTTCATTGGACCTACAAGCGAAGACGAGTGGGCATACGCGATCGGCGCAAAGAGCTTAATAGATATCGGGATTGTCAGCGCGAGCGGGGCGGCGATGTTCGGACTGATAGACTTTCTGCAAATTCCGCGCGGTACGCGCGCATGGTACGCGGGCCTCGCGCACATGGGATTAAATGCGACCGCAATCGCGTTGTTCGCATGGAATAGCGCGAGCCGCGGCGAGGAAATTCGTGCGCGCGTGCCCGGACTTTCCGTTCAGTGGTGGCAACGCGGTCTTTCATTGCTGACCACGACGTCGCTGCTGCTCTCCGGCTGGCTTGGCGGAACGCTCTCGTACGACTACGGCGTTCGCGTCGCCGACGAGGAACACCAAAAAGAAGCGGGCTACCGCAAAGACGGCATACCCTCGCCCGCTGAATTGTTAAGGTTGTGAAAGGACCGGTTTAAGGGCCGTGTCACAAGGAAACGAGCCCACAGAAACTTGGAGGGTGTCCCCCAGCGGTGCGATGGTCCATTGATAGCGCTGACGCCTACTCAGTGGCAAGAGTCCGCCACGCCGTAGTCGACCAGTTGCAAGAAATTGCCGGGAGAGATGCCGACCTGTTCACCGTCGAGACAGTCTTGGGGGAGCTTCTCGGCGCTGAAATGGAACGCGGGCATCTCGCCTTAGTCATCACTATAGAACACGCAGTCGGCGGTCCGTGCGTGCATATCTACACGCAAGGCCGGCCCGGCATCACCGGCACGCAAGGTGAGCTGCGCGAGGCTATTCTGCGCGGTACGCGCATGCCGATGGCGGTCGAAACAACCTCGCAAGGAACGCACATCATTCTGCGCGTTCCGCTCGCTCACGAACGAACACTCAAGCAAGGGAGACCCAGCAAGCCGGCCTAATCCGGCTGCATGCGAAGCATCTCCGGCTTCTTCGTCCGCGTCTTCGAATACGCAATTCCAGACCCGTATATTTTCGCCGTCGCACTCACGCTGCTTACGGCGATTCTCGCGTTTGTTTTTGCACCGCATCACGGCACCGGCGAGGTGCTCGGCGCATGGTACAAAGGCATTTTCGACATCTTGGCGTTCGCGCTGCAAATGATCTTGATTCTCGTGACCGGTTATGCGCTTGCGAACAGCAAGCCGATCGCGCGAGCGTTGGAATGGCTTGCATCGGTGCCGCGTACGACGAAAGGCGCGGTCTCGCTTACCCTCGTCGTTTCCTCGATCGCGTGTTTCTTGAATTGGGGTTTCGGTCTGGTCGTCGCCGGATTGCTCGCACGCGAAATTGCAAAACGCATGCGCATCGATTTCGGATGGCTCGTCGCCGCGGCATACAGCGGCTTCTTGATTTGGGCGAGCGGTTTTTCGAGTTCGATTGCGCTGGCGCAAAATACGCCCGGCAGCAAACTCAACATCGTCCAGCAATTCACCGGACACGTATTGCCGATTTCAACGACGATTTTCGCGCCGTTCAATCTCATTCCGGTAATAGCACTGGTCGTTGTTCTTCCGTTTATTTTCCGCGCTTTAGAACCCACCGATACCGTTACCGCAA
>CAZHGH010000043.1:9143-16430 GCA_964531205.1 uncultured bacterium | reverse complement strand
GTCATCGTGAGGTATCGAACGACCCTGAGCCAAGCGCAGCGCCGGTCGAAGGGACGGCCGCAGGCCGCGCAATCCCTGGAACCCTCGCCTACGCCCTAGAACACGCCTGGCCCCTCAACGCCATCATCGCAATAGCCGGTCTCGGCTACATCGTCTCCACGTGGCTCACCACCGGCTTCTCGCTCGACATCAACTCCGTCATCTTCATCTTCTTGTGCCTCGGCCTACTCTTGCACTGGACGCCGATCGCCTACGTCAACGCAATCAATAGCGCAGCGCGCGTAACTGGGCCACTCATCATTCAATATCCGATTTACGGCGGCATTATGGGCATTATGACGACGACCGGCCTCGCAGGTGTGATCGCGCAATGGTTCGACGCATTTGCAACGGCTTCGACACTGCCGTTCTGGAGCTACGCTGCGTCGATCATCATCAGTTTGTTCGTTCCAAGCGGCGGCGGACACTGGGCGGTGCAAGGTCCGTTTGCCGTTCCGGCTGCGCTCAAACTGCATGCGTCGCTGCCCGCAACGACGATGGGCGTCGCTATCGGCGAGGAAGTGGCAAATATGATTCAGCCGTTTTGGGCGCTGCCCGTCCTTGCGATCGCGGGCGTCGGATTGCGCCGCGTGATGGCCTTTACCGTTGTGAGTTTCTTCGTTGCGCTCGCGATCTTCGGGCTCTCGCTGCTGCTGCTCGTTCCACGATAATTAGAGATCCGTAACCGGGATCGCGTACACCGTATCGTCGTTCGCGATGTACAACGTTCCGCCGGCGATCACGGGCGGTGAAACGGTAAAGTACGAAGGGAATTGCCGGCCGCCTACGACGCGACCGCTCGCAGCATCGACGACATAGAACGTGGTTCCGGTATCGCCAAAGTACAGTTTGCCGTCTAAAAGGACGGCACTCATCTTTACCGGGGCGTCGGTCTGGATTTTCCACTTAAGATGTCCCGCCGGATCGAACGCTGCGAATTCGCTCGTTGCCGGTATCGATTGATAAAGGACACCGCCATCGGCGAGCCCGGCGATAGCTTGTTCGTGCGAACCCACGGGTGTAAATTTGCCGAAGCCCGATCGCCAGCTCCAACGCATCGCGCCCGTTCCTGCATCGACGGCAACGACGTCGTTAAACGTGTCGGCCCATGCGGGACGCCTCGGGTCCACGCCGGATCCTTCAACAAAGACCGTGTTATTGTCGATCGTCGGAGAACAATCGACGTTGCCGACGGGAGCACGCCACTTGTACCTGCCGGTTGTCACGTCAACCGCATAGAGCTCGTCGTGCGCCGACATGGGATTCGGCACGCCGGAGATCACGTACGCCATATTGCCTGCCGCCGCAGCGGAGCTCATCGTGCCAATGCCGCGAGTTGGAAGCGTCCAAAGCGCCTTACCGTCGGCGAAGCGCAGCGCGCGCAAATGATTGTCGCCGTTCACAAAGACCAGCGCATCGTCGACAGCGCGTCGAACGAGCACGGGCGTCGGCATATCTTCGCCGATCGTTCGGAGTTGCCACACGATTGCGCCGGTGCGCGTTGAGATCGCATCTACGTAATCGCCTTGCGGACGTCCCCAAATCGTCTTCGACGGCGTCTCGACGAGCGGCGCGTTACTGCCCGTTCCAACGACGGCTAACCCATGCGCAACAATCGGTGCGGTCATCGCAATATTCTGGAGCGGCGTCGAAAAACGAATATTGCCGCTTTGCATGTCGAGCGCGTACAGATGATTATCGAAACTCTCCACGTACACCGTGCCGTCGACGATGGCAAGACCGCCGTTGATTTTTCCACCTAAGCGCCGGTGCCAGCTGAATCCACGCCCGGGACCTTTGAAGACGGCATTGTGATTTGCGCGGTATTGATACATGGGCCAGGTCGACGGCGACGTAACCGGAAGCGCACGCAAATTCGCTGCGAGCAATAGAACGGCAGCGAGCAGCACGCTATTGCGCGTCATGCAAAATGATGCCGAGCGCAAACCGCTCGCCGTTGTGGATCGTACTGACGCCATGACGGAACACCGTGCGGTAATATCCGCGCGTACCCCGTACCGGACGATAGCGATTCGGAATGATCAGCAAATCGCCCTGATCCGGTGCGATAACGATCGGCCGGCTTTGCGCGCGCGGACGCTGCTCCACTAGGACGAATTCGCCGCCTGTATATTCGCTTCGATCGCTTAGAAACGCAGTAGCTTGAAAGGGAAACGCAAGCTCGCCGTACGTGTCTTGATGCAGGCAATTGTAATCGCCGGCGCGGTATCGCAGCATCAGCGCAGTAGGGCGCGTTTGTCCGTGCTCTTTGCATTCCAGTAAATATTGCTGCTGAGCGGTGGGATAACGCTGAGAAACGCCCAGCAACTCGTTCCATCTGTTGGCAAGCGGTGCAAGGTCGCGGTATAGCGATTCACGCAGGTGTGCTATCTCTGCAGGCAGAGGGTAGGCAAAGTACTTGTACTCGCCCTGTCCAAAATTATGGCGTTCCATAACGATACGCGAACGGAAGCGCGACTCATCATCATAGTACGCGCGCAAGCGCCGGCACTCGGAAGCCGGTAGAAAATGGGGTACGTGCGCGTACCCTTGAGCGAGAAGTTGGTCATCGACGTTCACGTCGTGCAGCATCGCATGCAGCGACGGGATGGTCGACCCGGATCTTGCGGCTAAACGCGGCTCCAAGAACTATGCGTACGGATGAAGTGCCAGTGCGTGCGTAGCAGCATGCTCAGACGCGAATGGCGCAGTGCCCGGAGGCCATCTCTGTGGACAAACCTCAGAATGCGATAGCGGGGCTCGCACGAGAGCACGGTAGCGACGCAACGGCGCTCGCTGCCGCTGCGTAACGGTAATGACCCAATGACCGCGGGCCGAACAATCATACTGTTCATAGGAGCATTATACCGCGTTTTCAAGCGGCCTACCGCTTGAAGAGACTTGTCTGGATTAAGCCGTTTAATACAAACTGCACCGCAAGCGCTGCCAGGATAATGCCGAGGACTCGCGTGACGACGTGAATTCCGGTGCTGCCGATGAGATGCTGAAACTTCGTCGCGCCGCGCATGAAGAGCCACGTGATGAACAGCGCGAGACCGCACGCAGCTGCAACCGTCATGAGCCGCACGCCGTCGCCGCGTGCAAGATTCACAAGCAGCATCACCGTTGCTATCGTACCAGGACCCGCAATCATCGGAATCGCGAGCGGAAAGACTGCCGGATTTTCGGCAGTCGCGGCTTCGCGTTCTTCTTCGTCCGTGCGTTTCGCGCCGGTTGGCCGCGCAAACAACATGTCGATCGCAATCAGAAACAGCAGAATGCCGCCGGCGATCAGAAACGCTTCCAGCGTAATGCCCAAGTAGTTCAGCAGCGGTCTTCCAACCAGACCCATCACCAGCATCACGATGCCTGCGACAATAACGGCTTGATCGACGATCTTCGTGCGCCGCTCCGCCGGCAACGCAACAGTCGCGGCAAGCGTGAGCGGAATCATGCCGATCGGATCGATGATCGTAAACGCTGTAGCAAACGCCGTTAGCGCGAACTTAAAATCCACTTACGGCAGCGCTTCGCGGCCGTGCGGCTCGTCTACTTTAACAGGCGTATCCGCGCTGCGCGCTACACGCCCCCCAGCGTCCTGAGCCCGTCGAAGGGCGCCGGGTCCCCCGGCCCTTCGATACCTCAGGACCCCCTTCTCCCTTCACTGAAGCGATTGGCGATTGTGGGGCGAGTCTAGTTCAAGGACTGGACCAATTGGGACGATGCGTGTTGGGTTGATGTCGTCGTGCGTGTAGTAATAGTGCCGTTTGATGTGGTCGAAGTTCACGGTCTCAGCCACGCCCGGAATTTGATAGAGATCGCGTACGTATCCCCACAGATTCGGGTAGTCGATGATACGGCGCAGATTGCACTTAAAATGGCCGTAGTAGACTGCGTCGAACCGGATCAGCGTCACGAAGGCGCGCCAATCGCTTTCGACGGGATGCGGCGCCACCAAGTAACGGCGTTTTGCGAGACGCTCTTCAAGTTTATCGAGCGTTTCGAACACGCGATACGCTTCGTGCTCGTACACATGCTGGCTCGTTGCGAAGCCGGCCTTGTACACGCCGTTGTTCAGCGTCTCGTATAGCCACTCGTTCAGCGTTTCGATTTCATCGCGGTGTTCGCGCGGATAAAGAACCAGCGATGCGTCACCGAGTGCATCGAACTCCGTCTCCATCATCCGCATGATGTCGTCGTCGGAGTTGCTCACGATCTGCTGTATCTTTTTGTCCCACAGCACCGGAACCGTTACTCGACCGCGATACTTCGGATCGGTCGCAACGTACGCTTCACGAAGATACTTGAAGCCGTTGATCGGATCGTGCGACGCACCCGGAACGTCTCGAAAGGCCCAGCCCGTTTCTTCATCCCGAATCGGGTCGACCACGGTCATACCGATCGCGTCTTCCAACCGTTTGAGCTTGCGCACGATGATGGTGCGGTGCGCCCACGGACATGCGTACGAGACGTAGAGATGATAGCGTCCGGCTTCGACCGGAAAATCGCCGGTGCCATCCGCTTTAATCCAGCGGCGGAAGGCGTCGCCTTGCCGGATAAACGCGCCTTCCGCGCTCTGTTCGTCGGGAAACTGGGGCTTAACTTGCGTGGTCATGGGGCCCATAACCGCGTTGCTATCGCGCCGGTTGCCGCTGCGGTGTTTCGATTTCTCCGGTCGTTGTCTTCGACTCGGCCGGCTCGCCCGCGAGACGCTGCGCTTCGTCCATCGTGAGCTCTTTCATGTAGCGATCCGTGCCGGGCTCTTGTTTCTTCCCTTCATGCAACGGCCCGACGTCGAACGGCACGAATCCGGCGTCGCGAATGAGTTGCGCGACCTCGTTTTGCTTCACGGCCGGGAAGTTGCCGGCGTAGAACACGACAATGCCCTGACCGGAGCGGTCACGCAGCGTGCCTGCGCGCAAGGTGTTAAAGCCCTTGATGACTTTCGCACCCTCGCACTTGCGCGCGATGTGCTCGCTTGAAGAGTCTTTCTCAGGAAATTCCTGAACGTTCATGTCGTCGTCGATATACGCATTCGTTGTGTCGATAACGATTTGCCCTTCGAACCGGCCGATCTGTTTGATCGCTTCGTCTTGCGCTCGCCACGGAACCGAAAAGAGCACTACTTCGGAGCAGCGCACCGCATCGTATGGTGTGGCGGCCTTTGAGTCGTTTCCAGCTTCCTGCGCGAGCTGTTCGAGCTTTTGTTCGTCGCGCGAAAAGCTGAAGTAGAGCTGATGTCCGGCTTTGGCCCACAGGCGGCCGAGGGTAGCGCCGATGTTGCCGGATCCAACGATTCCTATCTTCATAGGCTCATTGTTCCCGGCATCGGAAGAGATCAGCCGCCGTTCAAGTCGAGAATCAATTCCGTTGCCAGCGCGATGAAGAAACCGCACGCGAGCGCAGAGGTCATCGCCGCGTTGATTCCCGGCATACGGCGCAGCACGCCCCACAGTTCGCCGATGACGAAAACGAGCGCACCTATCGCGGTTGCGAGGAAGAGTACGGAGATAACCGTCGAGTGGAACGTGTACCCGATCACCGTTCCTAAGAACGTCGGACCGCCGGCAACTAAGCCCGCCACAAAGAGCAAGCGTTTACGAGGAACCACGCGTCCCGCCAGGGGCGCCGCGATACCGAAGCCTTCGGTCGCGTTGTGCAAGCCGAAACCGATGATGAGGCCGACTGCAATTGCCGTCGCACCGCTTGCCGCGGATGCGCCTATTGCCAGACCTTCCGCGAAATTGTGCGCGCCGATGCCGATCGCGATGATGGATGCGAGCACGTACGGATCGTGCGCCTGCGCCGCAGCGCGCTTCGACAACCTGGTCGCTAGCGCACCCAAACCGACGAGACCTACGAAGAGGCCGCCGACATACGCAGATGCTAGCGCGATGACATGCCATGGCGAGCCGCCAGCACGATGCAAATGCTGCACGGCCTGCACGAGCGGCGCGGTTGCGTTGCCTGCGATCTCGACGACCAGATACACCAGAATGCCGATGGCAATCGCATTGAGCGCGCCGATCGCCGCCGGTGAAACGTTACGCATGCGCGCGATCGGTAAACCGAGGAAGATCGTCAGACCGGCGATCGCGCCGAGCACGACCGTCCATCCGAACGAAAGCGGACCGCGTCCGACGGTTCCAAAGCTCGGCAGCATGCCGCGCATCTCGGTATTCATTGCCGCTGCATTGTTCGGCGCGCCCGCGTAATGTATCACCGTGACAAGTCCGTCAGGCATCCCTTGCGCATCTTCGGTGTGGTCGATGACATGGCAATGGACGAGCCAATTTCCCGGCGACTGATTCGCTGTGACGATAACGTCGGCGCGCTGTCCCGGACCTAGTTCAACCGTATCTTCGGAGTCGCGCCACGTTACCGGCTGCGCATCGCGCGCGATCACGCTTTGATAATGTCCGTGCGTATGCATCGTGTGAAAGCTTTCGCCGGAGATGTTGATCCAGCGGATACGCACGCGCTGACCTTTCCGCACATCGATCGGCGCCGTTGCCGGATACTCTTTGCCGTTGAGCGTGAAATGATTTTCCGCGAGACTTTGAATGGCCCAGGATGAGATGACCTCAACGTCATCGCGGTCCGCGCGCTCTTGCTGTAAAGGATGCGACGGCAGCACGACTATCGCGCCGTACAAGCCGCTATTGAGCATCTCTTCGTTGTCATGCGTGTGATACACGAACGTGCCCGGATCGTTCGCGGTGAAGACGTACTCATAGCGTCCGCCGGGCATGACCATCGGCTGCGAGATGCCGGCAACGCCGTCCATCTGGACCGGAATGCCATGAATGCCGTGAAGATGCAGCGTATCCGGAACGCTTTGTGCATTGTGGTAATCGATGACGACGCGGTCGCCTTGGTTCACAACCAGAGTGGGCCCCGGAACGACGCCGTTGTAGGTTTTTGCCATGACCGTCAGGCCCGGCTGCAGCGTCCATGGCGCGTCGCGTTCGATTAAATGAAAGACCCGGGTCCGGCCGCGCGCGTCCGGAACGGCTTGGTACGTGCCGTCCTCTCGCTTTACGAGCCGCGATTCGCCAGGCGCCGCCGTCGCCACCGGAATCGGTCCGTGTATCGGCTGCAATCCGACAGTTGTCGGATCGACGCCCGTAGTGGTTTCATCCGTGTCTGCAAACGCCACCCCGCAGAGACCGCAGAGCAGCAGAATAAGCGCGGTTAGAATGTAGGTAAAGCGAACGGGCCGATTCGGCATGCCTAATACTTATCGGC
>CAZHGH010000043.1:0-9043 GCA_964531205.1 uncultured bacterium | reverse complement strand
GTTAGAATGTAGGTAAAGCGAACGGGCCGATTCGGCATGCCTAATACTTATCGGCCAAGGAACGCCGGCTCCTCTGCAATCGTAATTGCGTTCGTGACACCGCCGGCTGCTAGTTCGATTTTCCGCTCTCAGCCACGGCCTAGGTTCCGGGGAACACACGGGCGTACCATGGCCCGGATGTCGAGCCCGTTTCGCCAACGTCACAACGCCCCAGTTGCGCTCATCACGCTCACCGTGATGCTCGGAATGATCATGGCGATCATCGACGCGACGATTGTGAACGTCGCGTTGAACGACATCGCCGGCAATCTCGGTGCGTCAATCGACGAAGTTTCCTGGGTCGCTACGGGCTATATTTTGGCGAGCGTCATCACCATGCCGCTGAACGGGTGGTTGACCGCCTTTTTCGGACGTAAGACATTTTACGCCGGATGCCTCGCGATATTTACTATTGCGTCGTTCCTGTGTGGAACCGCGCACAGCATCTGGCAGTTGGTCTTCTATCGCGTGCTGCAAGGATTCGGCGGCGGCGCGCTGCAGCCGACTGCGCAAGCGATTCTCTTCGAAACCTATCCGCCGGAAAAACGCGGCTCAGCCATGGCGATCTTCGGATTAGGAGCGATGGTCGGACCGGCAATCGGTCCGACGCTCGGCGGTTACATCGTCGACAACTATTCGTGGCCGCTGATTTTCTACATCAATATTCCCATCGGAATCGTCGCGTTCATCATGACGCTGATGTTCATCCCGAATCCAAGTTTTTTGCAAAAACCGAAGGGTGGCGTGGATTGGACCGGCTTGGGTTTACTTTCCGCCGGTTTAGCTTCGCTTCAATACGTACTCGAGCGCGGCCAGCATGATGATTGGTATCAATCCAGCACCATCTGGATTCTCACCATCGTTTCGGTTGTGTCGCTCACGTGGTTCATCTATAAGACACTCAACGATCGCCATCCGCTCGTCGACTTGAATGTCTTCCGCTTTCGAACGTTTACGATTGGAAACATCATCGGCGTTATCGCGGGGTTCGGCTTATTCGGGACCAGTTTGATCTTGCCGTTGTTCTTTCAAGGCGTCCTCGGCTTTACGGCTTTCGACACGGGTATGGCGTTGTTGCCCGGCGCAATTGCAACCGCCGTCAGCATGGTTATCGTCGGCCGCATTCCGCCTGGCAAGATCGATCCGCGCATTCTCGTGGGTTTCGGGATGGTCGTCTTCGGAATCTCGATGTGGTGGCTCGGCGGATTAAACGAACAGGCCGGCTACTGGGACGTCTTCTGGCCGCGCGTGGTGCAAGGGTTCGGCTTGGGCTTTTTATTCGTGCCGCTCTCGACTGTAACGCTCGCAGCGGTACCGAAGGAAGAGCTTGCCGGCGCGACCGGAGTCTCCACGCTGCTGCGTCAGCTCGGCGGGAGCTTCGGCATTGCGATTCTTACAACGTTGCTTGCACGTGAAACCGCGATCGCACAGAACGCACTTGCGTCCGGCGTGACGAATACGCACGGCTACTCCATACCGGTACTTTCGCAAATTGTCGGTACGGAGTCATCGGTGATCAGCTACGATTACTTGTTCCGTCTCTGCGCTATCGTGTTCTTCGTCTGCACGCCGCTGGTATTTTTCATGCGCCCGTCGCGCCGCAGCGGCGCGATACCGATGCCCGCGGCCGCAGTGGCAGCGGACTAATTCGGACGAATCACGCGAGCAATTCGATCGAGTTCCCGCGTAGTAACTTCTTTGATCGTACGGTAGCATTGGCACGCCAGCTCAGATAGCGCCTTACGATCTTGGATCACGATGCGGCGGCGTTCCGACGAAATGGCGCCCGTTTCGGCAATGGACTGGAGCGCGTACGTGATGCTCGGACGGTGCACGCCCAAAAAATCCGCAAGCGTGTCGTGCGTGATCTTCACGGTACCGTTCGGCGAGTAATCATCGAGCGTGAGGATGCACCGGCTTAAACGTTGCTCGATGCGATGCAGACAATGGCACGCGGTAAGCTGTGCGAGAATCGAAATGTAGAGGTTCGCATAGAGCATCAGCACATCGATCAGCGGACTTCCGGCGCGGCGCACGTGCTCTTCGAAATCGGCTGCACTCATAGTCAGCGCGGAGCCGGAAACCTGCACCGTCGCGACACCGAGCCAGTGGGAGCCGCCCAACGCTACAGGAAGCCCGACGAAGCCCTCGTTACCGATAAAGCCCGCTTCAACCGTCTCGCCCGCCGGAAGCTGCACCAGGCGCGAAATCGCCCCCTGAACGGGAAACCACATCCGCGTGAGCGGCTCGTCCGTTGTACACAGCCGGTGCCCGGCCGTGAGCTGGACCGGTTTGAGGTAAGGTTGTAGACGTTCTAGTTCTTCGGGCGGCAATAACCGCAGCAAAGCGTTGCCGTCCGTAACGTGCGACATGCGGTAAATAGTAAGCGAGGATGCACGCTTACACAGTCTGGGAGAATACCAAAGCCCGCTAGGCTGCCATCGAGCGAATCTGCTCGAGCGTTCGTTCCGTGCGCCGGTGAATCGCTTGATGGCATTCGCACGACTGGTCGCGCAACGCGTCTATATCGCGAATTTCAATCAAACCGCGACCGCACGCGAGTACGCCGCGTTCCTCTAAGCCCGCGAGAGCGTTCGTTACCGACGGTCTGTAAGCGCCTACCATTAGTCCTAAAAGCTCATGCGTAACCGGCAGGCGCTGCGTGTCCGCACGCTCGTGCATATCGAGCAGCCACCGCGCCAAGCGCTGTTCGATGCGGTGGAGCCGGTTGCACGCCGCGGTTTGAGCCACCGTCGTTAAGTAGAGGTTCGCGTACTTTAAAAGCGCGGTGCAAAAAGGCCGGCCGGGGTCGAGCATGAGCTCGAGGAACGAATCGCGGGGAATGCGGGTGGCGCTTCCCGGAACTTGCACGATGACGTGAAACGGGTTCGCATTGCTGTCAAGCGCGAGGGCAAGTCCCGCCATGCCCTCGCGGCCCACGAGCCCCACCTCGACGGCTTCTCCGTTTTCGACGTGCACCAGTGACGAGAGCACCCCGGAATGCGGAAACCATGCATACTGAATAGCGCCATCGGGCTCGCACAGCGTCATGCGGCCCTTCAGCAATACCGTTTCACAATGTTTCGCAACCCGCTCGCGCTCGTCCGGCGGAAGCACCGCGAGCAGCATATTTTCAGGCATTTTGTCCTGCGGGGGATCATACCCGCATGCGGGCGTAACTTCGCGACGTGCGAACGTTTGCTAGCGATAATACGGCGCCCGGTGCGCCAGAAATCCTCGCCGCGATTGCCGCCGCGAACGAAGGCGATGCAGTCTCTTATGGTGATGACCCCTACACGCGAACCGCGACCGATCGCTTGCGTGCAATCTTCGGTTCCGATACTGACGCGTTTTTCGCGTTCAACGGCACGGGCGCGAACGTTGTCGCGTTGAGCTGTCTGCTCAAACCGTACGAAGCCGTATTGTGCCCCGCGTCGGCGCATCTGCAAACCGATGAGTGCGGTGCGTTCGAACGTTTCACCGGCTGCAAAGTTCTACCGATCGCAACGCGTGACGGTAAGCTGCACGTTGAGGATCTCCAGCCGTACGCCGGGAAACCGCACGACGAGCATCACGTCGTGCCACGCGCGATCTCCATTTCGCAATCGACCGAGTATGGCGGACTTTACACGCCCACGGAAGTACGGGAACTCTGCGACTTTGCGCACGCGCAGGATTGGTACGTGCACGTCGACGGTGCGCGCATCGCCAACGCAGCTGCTGCCCTTGGCATGGGACTGCGGCAGTGCACGCGCGATCTCGGCGTAGACGTGCTGAGCTTCGGCGGCACGAAAAACGGTTTGCTTTTCGGCGAAGCGATTCTCTTCTTCGACAAAACGCTCCATCGCGGAGCTGCGAAGTTCGCGCGCAAACAGGGTATGCAGCTGGCTTCGAAGATGCGTTTCATTGCCGCGCAGTTTTCAGCACTCCTTGAAGACGATCGCTGGCTGCGTTACGCCTCGCATGCGAACGCCATGGCGCGCCGGCTGGAGGAGCGTGTGCGCGACATTCCCGGTGTGCGCATCACGCGCCCTGTCGAATGCAACGCGATTTTTGCAACGCTCGATCGCGATGCCATTGCCCGCATCACGGAAGAGTTCTTCTTCTACGTCTTTGACGACTCGCTGCCGGAGGTGCGTTGGATGACGCACCACGCAACGCGGCCGGAAGACGTCGATGCTTTTGCGGAAGCGATCAGGCGAGGAGTTTGCGCGCCAGCGGGTTGAGTGCGCGCAATCGCCAGCGCTGTTCGTAATTCAAACGCATGAACGCGTTATGAAGGCGATCGCTCGGCGATTGATTGCGCGGAATGATACGCTCCACGGCTTCAAATTGTCCGCGCAAGCTTTCGCGCATCCGATCGATGGCCGGCATTACCGCAGGTGGGTGCACGCCGCGAAAACGCAGCACGGTCCGCCACTCTTCGCGAAAGCTGCGTTCGAGATCGGGCGCATTGAGTTCTTCGGGCGGCAGCATCTTACCGGGACGTCCTAAACTCGCGTAGAGCCGCTCTTTCGCCGCTTGGCGTTCGATCGGAAGCACCCATCCGTAATGTCCGAAGACATAGGGAAGCGCCACTCGAGTCCCGGCCGGCCCTAGCAGTTTCTCATGAACGATGCCTTCCCAGTGCAAATCGGGCGTGACTCGAATAAACATCTTTGCGCGTTCGATGGAGCGGTACCAATCGAAAGATTGGAAGAAGTGCCATGTGTAGCCGTCGACGAAATCGACGTTTTGCGGAACGCGATCCAGGTTTCGAGCGATGCGCGTCAATTGCGGGCCGTGCACCTCGTCCGCATCGACGAACAGCATCCACTCACCCGCATCGTGCTCGTGGTGCAGGCGGATGCAAATGTTGCGTGCACTGGCGAAGTCTTTGAACGGCGTACGATCCAAAATCAAACGGCGTTCGCGCGCAAAATCGCTTTCCGCAAGCGTCGCTTCATGCGGCGAGGGATCTGCCGAATTATCGTTGACGAGTAAGACGCCGCACGCGTCTTTCAACGATTCGAGGAGCGAGCCGAGGAATGGTTCTTCACGCGGTCCCAAAATGAGATGCGCGGCGACGCGGGAAAACATCGCAGCCAAATGCCACGCCCTGCAAGTGCGAACCTGCACATCCACCTTGCCACGGCGCTCGTGCGCCGCGCAGAAGAGATTTTGCTGGTCGCTTCGCGGTATCCGAACCACGCGCAACCGCTTTGGAATCTTCCGGGAGGCCGGCAACAGCCGGGGGAACTGCTACGCGACACCGCGCTACGCGAACTGCGCGAAGAGACCGGCCTAACCGGGACTGCGCGAAATCTCTGCTACGTCAGCGAATCCTATGACGGTGAAACGCATTTTATGAACTTCACCTTCGAAGTGGAAGCGGCAGGCGAACCCGCGTTGCCGCAAGTCGTAGGCGATCACATTGTGGGCGCGGAGTGGATTCCGATACGCGATCTCGCGCACCGGATTAGCGTTCGCGTCGTTCGCGAACCGCTGCTCGCATTTTTACATGGTGAACTTGCGAGCCGCTACGCCGGGTATCCGGTCGCGGGCATTACCATCGAATTTCCGGATTGAACCCACTTCTCGCGATCCATGCGATGCATCAGCACGTCGACCGGCGTCCCGCCGACGGTTGCACCGTGTGGTAATACGCCCTCGAACGTAAATCCGAGCCGCTCCAATAAACGGCGCGACGGCGCGTTTTCCGGAACGCAATACGCGTTGATGCGCGTGAGCGCTGCTTCGTCGAACGCCTGAACGAGCAAAGCGCGCACCGCTTCAGTTGCAACGCCTTTGCCGCGCGCTTCGCGCACGATGCTGTAGCCTATCTCGCCCGTCGCGAGATCGCGATCGGCAATGCGCAGCGAAACCCAACCGGCCGGTTTGCGGTCGCCTATCACGTGGACCAGCCACTCGAAGCGGCCGCTCGCGCCGGGATGCAACCGTTTCGGACGGCGCGACACAAGTTCGGTAAACGCTTGTGCGTTGACGTTCGGCAGATCTTGATACGTACGCAGGTCCGGCTGCTGCAAAACAGCCCATAGGGCGCCTGCATTGTGCACCGTCACGGGATCCAATCTCAATCTCGGCGTGCGGATCGTTCTCATGTAGCCCTTATGGTACCACGAACCGCACTAGCGGCATCGCCAAGGCGCGTGAACGTAAGGCATGAACCTGCAAACCGCTTACTTTGCTACGCACCCGGCCGAAGTTACATTCGACGGGCGCGTTACCACCGCGCCGCATTTTTTCCTGGGGCGACGGACGCAGTGCGAGCACGAAGCGTTCGATGTGCAAACAGCAGCCGGTCGCGTCGAAATCGTTGACAATGTCGCCATTGCTCCACGGGTTCCCGTGCAACCTGGCGACCGCATCGAAGTGCGCGGAGAAATGGTTCACGATCCGGGGCGAGCGCCGATCGTTCACTGGACGCATCACGATCCCGATGGCCGGCATGAGGCCGGCTTCATTCGCCTCCGGGGGCAGGTGTATGCTTAGCGCCTTTGCCTAGTGAAATGAGCTCCGGAATCGTTACAAAACGATAACCTTCGCGCTTCAACGTGTCGACGATCATTTTCGTCGCTTCTATATCGCTGGAACGATCGCACACGTGTGCGCTGAGTTTGCCCTTCCCGCAAAGTTGGCCTCGGTTTCCGTCGTGTAATACGATGATCGAACCGTCGGTCACGTACGGTAACACGCGCCGTGCGATCGTTCCCGGCGGCGGATACTCCCAGTCGCGCGCAAGCGGTACGGACCACATCACGACCGTATAGCCGAGCTTTTGCGCAACCTGCATGACGCTCCAATCGCGTGCACCGAAAGGCGGGCGCATCAGCCTCGTACGCACCCCTGAGGCGCGGTAGATCGCGTCGTTTGTGCGCTGCAGCGATTTGTGGATTTGCGTACGCGTCATCATGATGAGATGGTCGTGGTCCCAGGTATGATTGCCGACGGCATCACCGCTCCTGATTTCACGCCGCACTACGTCCGGATATGCTGCTACGGCACGTCCGACGAGAAAAAACGTAGCGTGGACGTGCTCTTTATCGAGAACGTCGAGAATGTGCGTCGTGTACGGCGGATTTGGGCCATCGTCGAACGTCAACGCGACGACGCGTTCGTCTAATGGTCCGTGCGTCACCGTACGTCCGAAGACTTGGTTAGCGGGCTGCTCGAATAGCTCGTATCCTAAAAATCCGCCGAGCGCGCCCGCAAAGAGCAGCACGACAACGGAAATGAGAAACCGTCCCCGCATACCCGTTAGTGCGAGTTTCTGATCAACGCCTGCGCGTTTGCGACTTTTTGCCGAAACGACGGCGGCCCGAAGTTACGGAACGCCTCAACGATTTGTTCGTAATGCGGATCCGCCAGCGTGGTGCTGTTGAGCTTCGTCAAATCGGGCGTTGGACTGTTTTTGCTCAGAACGATGTGATATTGCCGACCCGCCGTTACAGCCCAATAGTGCGGATCGGTGAACATGACCGTGCGATCGCCGTGTTTATTGTCCGCGATTTGAAAGATGTGCAGCGTATAGTGCGCGTCCGTATTCCCCGCGGGCGGTTTGCTCATCAGCTGCCAGATGCCGTCCTGAACGACTTCTTCGAAAAAGAACGTCACGGCATACGTCTTGTCCGGCGGAAGTGTGATCGTCACGACTTTGCCCGAGTATCCTTGAATGCGGTACTGCGCGGTCGAAACGCCGTTGTCGTTACTCATGTGATACTGCTCTTCGTAAATCGGCGGCTTGTCGTATTTGATCGTGAGCGACAAATCGAGAACGCTGCGCGAGTTGCGCACGTTCGAGAGCTGCTGTTTGTTCTGGAAGTCGGGCCACTTGATGAAGACCAGGCCCGCAATGATAAACACGACGACGAAAATGAAGATCGCCGTACCGAACCAATTATCGCGACGCATCCAGCACCCTATTCACCACGGCGTCGGCGAGCGCATTTTGCTTGCGCGGCACGTGCCGCACATCGACGTGTTCGAATTTGCGAAGCAGCGAGATCACCCGCCGGTGTAGCGGCTGCAGATCGGGATGCTTGACACGGTATTCGCCCGAAACTTGCTTGACGACCAATTCGCTGTCCATGCGCACCGCGAGGCGGCGAACACCGTGCTCGAGCGCGGCCTGGAGGCCAAGTTCCAGCGCGGTCCATTCCGCAACGTTGTTGGTTGCCGTACCGAGGTAGTGTCCAACCTCGTGCAAGATCGCTCCGTCGGGGGAGACGAGCACGGCACCGGAGGCTGCAGGTCCAGGATTGCCGCGCGATCCGCCGTCGGCAAAAAGCGTCGCCTCGGGGGAAGGCGCCGCGAAGAGCGATTCCATCACCCGCCCTAGATTTGGACTGTCGTTCCCCCTGGCCTTTGAGCCATGATCAGCGCCTGATCTACGCTCGGGGCAATGTCGTACGGAAAGCGCAGCAAACGCAAGATTTTGCGATGAAAGCTGCGTTCGGGACTGATTACGATAAAGCGCTGTCCGCGAGACGCAGCTCGAGAGCCGCGCGACAACAAAATGCCGAACGCATGAACGCAAACAAAAGGCGAACGCTCGAGGCTTATGAGCGCCACGCGGTCGTTCAGGCCTTCCAGCTTCTGTACTGCCTGTTCGAACTCGTCGACGTTCATGACGTCGACGTCGCCCTCGATAAACAGAACCGGAATGCCGCTCTTGTATTCAAAAGCGAACATCACGAGAATAGCCTACTGCTTGCCCGCCTTTAATGCTACGTAGCCCTGATTAAGTTCAGGCGGGAGAGACCTTAAAAAATCCCGATGCTGCAGCAGCATCGGGATTCGAAGTGGTCGGGCTGGCGGGATTTGAACCCACGATCTCCTGTCCCCCAGACAGGCGCGATAACCAAGCTTCGCTACAGCCCGCGGCGCCTATGGTTTGGCCGTCGTTACCAGCCATTCCCCTTCCAAATTGCGCGGCGCAGCGGGACGATGGTTACCGCTTACGACCGCCTTTTGCCGCGGTCTTTTTTACGGCGCCGTTTCGAGA
>CAZHGH010000042.1:0-25438 GCA_964531205.1 uncultured bacterium | reverse complement strand
ATGCCCAATGAGTTTCATTTGGTGCATCTCGGCAGCCGCGCACTGGGCGGTGCCGCGCTAATTTACACCGAGATGACCTGCGTCAGCCCGGAGGGCCGTATTACTCCGGGCTGTACGGGCATGTACAAACCCGAACACGTCGCTGGTTGGAAACGCATCGTCGATTTCGTCCATGAATGGACGGGCGCGAAAATATGTTTGCAACTGGGACACAGCGGACCCAAAGGTTCGACGAAACTCATGTGGGAGGGCATGGACGAGCCGCTCCCCGATGGGAATTGGCCGGTGTGCGGACCTTCGCCGGTGCGTTATGGACCGCAGAATCAATTGCCGCGCGAACTGACGCGCGAAGAGATGCAGCACATTCTGGACGAATTCGTTCGCGCGACGCGCATGGGCATCGAAGCGGGTTTCGATATGCTCGAGCTGCATTGCGCGCATGGCTATTTGCTTTCGAGTTTCATTACGCCGCTCCAAAATTTGCGCACGGATGAATACGGCGGACCGCTTGAAAACCGTTTACGCTACCCGCTCGAAGTTTTCCGCGCCATGCGCGAAGTCTGGCCTGCCGAAAAGCCGATGTCGGTTCGAATCTCCGCGACTGATTGGGTCGAAGGCGGAATCACCGCGGAGGATGCCGTTGAAATTGCACGCGCGTTCAAAGAGGCAGGAGTGGATCTGATCGACGTCTCCACGGGTCAGACCTCGCGCGAAGCCAAACCGGTGTATGGGCGTATGTTCCAAACGCCGTACGCCGATCGTATTCGCAACGAGATCGGCGTCGCGACGATGGCAGTAGGCAATATTTACGAACCGGATCACGTCAACGGCATCATCGCCGCGGGCCGCGCGGATCTCTGCGCCATCGGGCGGCCCCATCTTGCGGATCCGCAGTGGACGCTCCATGCAGCCGCGCAACTCGGGTACACGGGCATGAAATGGCCCGTGCAGTACCTTCCGGGCAAATCGCAGTTGGAACGGAATCTCGCACGCGCCGCGGAAATCAGCACGCACATATGACCGAACTCGCACATCGCCTTCGCCTGCCCTGGATCGTCGCTTGGATCGTCGGGTTTTTCCTCGGCCAATGGATTGTTTTGCAAACCGGGTGGGGCCATGCTATCGGCTCGGTCTTTGTCGTTTGGCGGATCCTGACGATTATCGTGGTTTACGTGGTACTGATGCTCCTGATCGATGCGATCTGGAAACGTCCGAATGCGACGGAGCCTCGGTCGCTCGCGCGTGAATTCGTGGACGCCCTCATCGTCGGCGTCTTCGTTGGTCTTGCAGTGGCGTCATGATTCAAGATAAACACGCAATCGTCACCGGCGGCGGGCGGGGTATCGGTCTTGCAATTGCGCGAGCCTTAAAAGCACGCGGCGCACGAGTGAGTATCGTTAGCCGCACGGTTCCCGATACCGGCGACGATTTTCTTCGCGCTCAGGCGGACGTGACCGATGAAGCAGAGATCGGTCGGGCCTTCGCGCTGTGCCGTTCCGAAAACGGTCCGGTAGGCATCCTGATCAACAACTCCGGTGTTGCAGAATCCGCTCCGCTCAAGCGTACCGAAAAGGCGATGTGGGATCGTGTGATCGCAACGAATTTAACCGGAACGTTTCTCTGCACGCGCGAGGTCATCGAAGAAATGCTCGTTGCGAAGTGGGGCCGCGTCATCAACATCGCCAGCATTGCAGGCCTTTTCGGTGCACCGTATATTTCTGCGTACGCCGCGAGCAAGCATGGCGTGATCGGATTAACGCGCTCGCTCGCAGCCGAAATATACGGCAGCGGCGTGACGGTAAACGCCATCTGTCCCGGCTATACGGAGAGCGATATGATGACGTACGCAATCGCGAATATCGTGAAGCGTACCGGCATGACGGAAGAGCTGGCGCGCGAGGAACTGGCTAAGACGAATCCCGGCGGACGAATCGTCATGGCGGAAGAAGTCGCGGAAGCTGCGGTCGATCTTTGCGAAGGAACGGCAAACGGCGAGGAAATTATTCTGCCGTCCGAAACCGGGACGCCCGCCTAAGCGCCGTACCACTTGAGCTGCGGCCATATCTGAGGCAACGGCGCAATAGGATCGGTGCAAACGTAAATCGGCGTCGGGCCTTCCACAACCCATTTATAGGGATTGCCGTACGTGGCAACCAGTTTGACGTTGCGATAGAGCCGTCGCACGACGTCGGCTTGCGATGCGCCGACGACAATGAGCGTCTTCCCGTCATAGCCTTGCGTGCCCCACAAGTAGTACGTGTTCTGTGCGCTGATAACGGCAGGCAAGCCGTAACGTGGCCCGTAGAACGCGAGTGCGCCGGCGTCGCCATACGTGTCTGCAAACAGCCCGGTTCGCGCACGTACAGCCGGTGGGAGGGCATCGTAGACCGCGGCGACGTGCCGGGCGAGTTCATCCCAACCGAACTCCTCAGCATACAGCGGTTGTATCAGCCGCGGCGTTCCGCCGTTGGTTCCGGTGAGGTGCAAGAATTTCGAATAGGCGATAAACGTATCGACCGGAAGCACCGGCAGCGAGAGCGGCACGAAGGGTAACGTTGCAATTAGCCAGACGGCAATTGCCACAGCGCGCCAAACTTGCCGCCGCACGAGCCGCTCGACAGTAACGGCACCAGCGCCGAGCAACGATGCGTAAATGCCGATGATGTAATAGCCCTTCGCTTGCAGCCAAATGGCTGCGATGAGCAAAACGACGTACGCCACCGCAATGAATCGCAAGTTCCGGTATTGTGCCGAAAATACCAGCGCACCGAATCCCAGGAGCCAAATCGGAACGGAGAGTGGATTTGTGTAGACAAGCTGCTCCGTAATGAACGCGATCGCGTTCTGCATCACGTCTTTGTATTCGAGTTGCAATCCGGTTTGAAATGCGTGGCGGTGTGCGAAATCGCCTTGGACCACCTCTAAAAACGGCCAGCCGTGTGCGGCCTGCCACGCAAGGTTTGGCGCCAACAGAACTGCGGTTAGACCGATGCCGATCGGAAACCAGATATTCGACAACATGCGCCGCTCTTTTGTGATCAGTAGTCCTACAAGGAGCGCGAAAGCGAGCAGCAGCATCGAGTACTTGCCGTACATCCCGAACACAAATGCTAGCGAGGCCCAAATCCAGTAGCGGGCATCACCCGAGCGCACCAGTCGAATGAATGCATAGACGAGCAGCGTCCATGAAAGCGGTTCGAAAGACGTCGTCGTAAGCGTATTGCCCAGCAAAAGATACGCCGGCAGTAAAAATGTGGAGAGAGCTGCCAGCCCTTGCGCGAACGTACCACCGCCCAATTCGCGCGCGATGCGAGCAGCAAGCCAAACGCTACCTGCGGCAGAGAGCACCGGCAAGAAACGCAACGCGATGAGATTGTAGTGAAACGGGGAAGCGATGAACGCCGCGAACGTCACCAACGGTGGTTGATCGACGTATCCCCATGCCAAATGCTTCGCGCAGGCGATAAAGTACAGTTCGTCGCGAAAGTAACCGTAGCGCCAAGTGGTTGCAAGATGCGCCGCAAACGCGAGCAGCGCCGCAATCAGCCCAATCACGCGCTCTGCGGTCGAGACTGCGAGAGCAGCGTGAGCCCGAAGCCGATTACGCCGGCCCAGATGATCGCCCCCAACATCACGTTCCAATCCCACCAGACGCGATCCGCGACGGCGGTTACGAGGAAATACGTCGCGAAATAGGACGCGGGAACGGCGATGCCGAGAAGACGGTATGCGCGCGGATTCGCGGCCGTTGGACGCAGTCGCGTAACGATTGCGTCACCCACAATGCCCGCAACCGCACTCATCACGAGCACCGTGACAAGCAGCGGCGTATCGTTTGTAAACGCGGCGGCCGCGGCGAAGTTACCGAGCAAATACATCAGCGTAAGGGCGCCTGCGCGAAGCGGGAAGCGCGGCCCTGCGAACAACGCGAACCCGGCCATAATCGCACTTTGAAAAAGCACGACCAAGACGCCCGTGCCGATTTTGTAATAGCCGATGGCGAGCGCGGTTAGGTAGTCCGGTGTAAACGGCGCGATCGGCGGCGGCGCATTCGTCCGGCCGGCCCCGGGATCGAACGCGTACGCTGTTCCGAAGTGAATCAACTCGATCCAGGTCGCCAACGCCATAATCAGCGGCAATTGGTCCCACAGCGTCCGAAGCTGATCGCGATTGCGTAGCGCCGAGATAATCGGAGCGCTCGAAATGAAGAAAATGCCGAGCCCAAGCGCCTGATGCGTCGGACTAAGCAGCGCGTCCACGCCTTCCTCGACACCCAAAAAGTGATGCCAAATGAGGTCGCCGATGCCCGCCGCAATAAAGATCGGAATGCCGAGCAGCGGCACGCGGTACGTCGCAGGAATCCGTTTGCGAAACAGCAGCAAGACGATAACCAACGCAAGCATGCCGCTGTAGAACACGCCGTGATACGGCGTGAAAAACGTCTCGACCGGGACGTGACCGTGCGCCCATGCGTCCAAGAAAAAACCGCACGAGATCCATAACGTGATGAAACCAACGAGAAAATCGAGTGTCCGGTTACGGGGCTGCGGCATCTCCGCCCCATACGGCTCCGCCCTTCATCGCGCCTTCAGGAAGGAAAAGCCCGCATCGCCGGCCACTAAAGCGACGTGAAACGCCTCGTGGCCGTCGCCGTTGCAACCGCTGTTTTTTGCGGTTGTGCCTCGCATCAAACACCCGTTCCGGAGAATTGTTCTTTCGGCCATGCACCGCTCAGCACGGCGCCGGCTTCCGCGCCTAACGACGCAGCGCCGCGCATCCAGGCGATGCGGTTTTCCGCAAAAGAAGTTCATCGCGGAGAAACGTGGTCCGGGGAGATTGTTACGCCCACGAACGTTGCCAGCGTTGAGGTGCGCACCAGCCTGTTTTCCATCGACGTTCCCCGGAGCGCTTATGGGCGCTTTGCTTTCAAGGTGCACGTCCTTGACGTGCCGCCGATTTTCATCCGCGCTTACCAAGTTCGGGTGATCGCCCGAAACAGCGCCGGCGCAGAAGCGGAAGAAGATTTCCCGCTGCGTATCCGGTAAAGAAACGCATGCCGTACGTCCGCTACGCTGCCGAAGGCAAAGTGCTCACGATCACATTGGATCGTCCCGAGCGCAAAAATCCCCTCACCTTCGAATCGTATGCGGAACTGCGTGACTTTTTTCGCGCTCTCGAACGCAACAATGAAGTAAAGGCGATCGTACTTACGGGGGCCGGCGGAAATTTCTGTTCGGGTGGGGACGTACGAGACATCATCGGTCCCCTGACGCAACGCTCACCGGAGGGCCTGCTGGAATTCACGCGGATGACGGGCGATCTCGTGAAAGCGATGCGCGCATGCCCGCAACCGATCGTCGCCGCGATCGACGGCGTATGCGCCGGCGCCGGCGCGATCCTTGCCATGGCGTCGGATATCCGGTACGGCACGCCGCAAAGCAAGGTCGCATTTTTGTTCGTGCGTGTCGGCCTTGCCGGTTGCGATATGGGCGCATGCGCGATGCTGCCGCGGATTATCGGGCACGGCCGCGCAGCGGAGTTGTTATATACCGGCCGTTCGATGAGCGCGCAAGAAGCACTTGCATGGGGCTTTTACAACGACGTCTACGAGCCCGAACGCGTACTTACGGCAGCGAGCGAACTCGCGCAGTCCCTGGCAAAGGGACCGACGTTTGCACACGCGATGACAAAGCGCATGCTGCATGAAGAATGGAATATGCCGCTCGACGAGGCCATCGACGCGGAAGCACGCGCACAAGCGATTTGCATGGAGACGAACGATTTCCGGCGCGCATATGAAGCGTTCATCAAAGGCGAACGCCCGGCTTTCGCGGGAGATTAACATGCCGGAACGTTCTTTTCTCGCGTGGCCGTTCTTCGACGGCAGCCATCGCAGCTTCGCAAACACATTTCAATCTTGGGTCAGTTCGCAAGCCGCCGGTGACGAACGGCATCCCGATGACGCGTGCCGTCAATGGGTGCGCGCGCTTGCAGCGCACGGCTGGCTTGCCCTTTGCGTAGAGCTGGAGGTGCGCAAACTGTGCATCGCGCGCGAAATGCTTGCATATCACGACGCCCTTGCCGATTTCGCCTTTGCGATGCAAGGGTTGGGCAGCGCACCAATCTCGCTGTTCGGAACGCAAGAGCAAAAATCACGCTTCCTCCCGCCGGTAACCGCCGGAACCGCAATCATGGCGTTTGCGCTTTCTGAGCGCGAAGCGGGCTCGGACGTTGCTGCGGTCGCAATGCGCGCACGTCGTGATGGCAGCGAATACGTGCTCGACGGCGAGAAGACATGGATCAGCAACGCGGGCATTGCGGACGTGTACGTGGTGTTCGCGCGAACCTCCGAAAATGGCGCGAAAGGCTTGAGCGCGTTTATCGTCCCGGCGTCCACGCCCGGCGTGACGATACCGGAACGCATCGAAACAATCGCTCCGCATCCGCTCGGTACCGTGCGCTTTAACGGCGCGCGCATACCGGCGGAATTTCTGATCGCCAATGAGGGCGACGGCTTTAAGATCGCGATGTCCACGCTCGACGTGTTTCGCCCCACAGTAGGCGCCGCGGCTCTGGGATTCGCACGGCGTGCGTTCCACGAAAGCGTTTTACACGTTCGCGAGCGCTCGTTGTTCGGCGCGCCGCTTGCAGCGCTGCAACTCACGCAGGCGAAGATTGCCGCGATGGCAACGGAAATCGATGCAAGCTCGCTTCTGGTCTATCGGGCCGCGTATGCCAAAGACGGCGGCGCGGCGCGCATTACGCGAGAAGCGGCGATGGCAAAATGGTATGCCACCGAAGCCGCGGCACGCGTTGCCGATTCGGCCGTGCAGCTGTTCGGCGGCCGCGGAGTGACACGCGGCGAAATCGTCGAGCGTATCTATCGAGACGTCCGTGCGCTCCGAATCTATGAAGGCGCAAGCGAGATCCAGCAGATCGTTATTGCGCGTTCAGTTTTGGAGGAACGCTGATGGCGCGGAGCGCGCACGTCGATACGTTTGCGGCGGATCGTCTGCCGCCCAAGGAGCAATGGCCCGATCTGATATTCATGCTTCGCGAATTGCAGTATCCGGAGCGTTTGAATTGCGCGACGCGGTTGCTGGATCGGCACGTGGCCGAGGGCCGCGGCGACCGGCGGTGTATCGTTGCGCCCGGAACGGTTTGGACGTACGAGGATTTGCTGCGCACGTCAAATCGCGTCGCGCGCGTGCTGACGGAAGACCTTGGCGTCGTTCCAGGCAATCGCGTACTGCTGCGAGCGCCGAATACGCCGATGCTCGCGGCGTGCTGGTTCGCTGTGATGAAGGCCGGCGCAATTGCGGTGACGACGATGCCGCTCTACCGCGCTACCGAACTTCGCACCATCATTGAAAAGGCGCAAGTGCACCACGCGTTGTGCGATGCACGCTTAGCGGACGAACTGCGCGACGCAACGGAACATCGTGAAGGCTTCCGGACGCTGTACTTCGGCGAAGGCGATCTCGAAGAGCGCCTTACGCGAAAAACCGACACGTTTGAAAATGCGCATACGTCCGCGGAAGACGTCGCGATCATCGCGTTTACCTCCGGCACCACCGGAAAACCGAAAGCGGCGATGCACTTTCACCGCGACATTCTCGCAACGTGCGACTCATACGGTGCGCACGTGCTGCGCGCGGATCCCGGCGATCTTTTCACCGGCAGTCCGCCGTTGGGATTTACTTTTGGACTCGGCGGCTTGCTGCTGTTTCCGCTGAACATCGGCGCATCGACGCTGCTGCTCGAAAAGGCGCCGCCCGAACCGCTGATGCAAGCGATTCAAGAATACAAAGTCAACGTGGTTTTTACCGCGCCGATCGCGTATCGTGCGATGACCGATCTTTTGGACAAATACGACATCTCGTCGCTGCGCAAGTGCGTGTCCGCCGGAGAGACGCTTCCGATGCCGACGTGGCAAGCTTGGTACGATCGCACCGGCATCAAAATTCTCGATGGAATCGGAAGCACGGAGATGTTGCACATCTTCGTCGGTTCGCCGGAAGAACGCGCCAAAGGCGGCTCAACGGGTCAAGCGGTTCCGGGCTACGTCGCCGAAATTCACGATGACGACGGACGAGCGCTGCCGCCTGGCGAGATCGGGCGTTTAGCCGTGAAAGGTCCGACTGGCTGCCGGTATCTGGATGACGACCGCCAAACGACGTACGTCAAAAACGGCTGGAATTATCCCGGCGATGCCTACTGGATGGATGCGGAGGGCTATTTGCATTACGTCGCCCGCACCGACGACATGATCGTCTCCGCCGGTTACAACATCTCCGGCCCGGAAGTGGAAGAGGCGTTGCTGGCCCACTCAGTCGTTAAAGAGTGCGCGGTCGTCGCAAAGCCCGATCCCCAGCACCACACGAACATCGTCAAAGCTTATGTGGTGCTGGCGAACGGCGCAGACGCCAATGAGACAATGATTGCTACCCTACAAGAATTCGTCCGCTCGCGCATCGCCCCGTTCAAAATGCCGCGCGAAATCGAATTCGTCCGGCAGCTTCCCCGCACGGAAACCGGCAAAGTGCAACGCTTCCGCTTGCGCGAAAAGGCCTCTTCCGAATAATCGTCAGCGCGAGCAGCTGATAGTCGTTACTGCCGTCTGTCCCGCAATAGTAGCGGTGGAGCGCACCGTGGCGTGGTTATTGTCCACTCTCGTGTAGACGTCTTCAGCCGTTCCGTTCATCGGCCCCATGCTCATCGTACCGCGATAGGTCTTGCCATCCGCTGACGTTTCGGCGGCTGCTCCGCCGTTCGAGTCGGACGTCGCGCTCCAATACATATTGGCTCGCGGCGAATAGCCGAAATACTGATCGCCCACGAAAGCCGCGCTGACGATATGCACGTGCATGACGTTGTTCGGCGCGACGTCGAACGATACGGTCGAATTTTCCGTGTGTGCGGGTTGACCGCCCATCGCGGGAACATTTGCCGTGCAATTAAACGGCGAGCCGAACAGGTAATTGAACGGCGCCATCTTTCCACTGAGTGTTGCGCTCGGCGCTTGTGCAAACGCGGGACAAACCGTCAATACTAGGCTCGCGAGAAGAACCGGGGCCGCAGTCAGAATTCGCATTAGGACGCTCCTTTACGCGCCTTTTTTCTCATGCTATCCCGGCAAGCGGTTAGGGGCGAAATGCCTAATCGGGCACGATGGCCGTAGCCTCGATCTCGACCTTCGCGCGATCCTCCAACAAAGCTGCAACCTGAACCAGCGTCATCGCCGGATAGTGCGCGCCGATGATTTGCCGGTATGCTGCGCCGATTCGTTCGGCTGCCGCCAAATATTCACGTTTGTCCGTAACGTACCACGTCATCCGCACTAAGTGTTCCGCGGTGGTTCCAGCTGCATGGAGTACCGCGACGACGTTGTGCAATGCTTGCGCGGTTTGCTCCGCAAAATCATCCGAAACGATCTCTTGGCGTTCGTTCCAACCGATTTGCCCGGCGACGAACAACTGCTCGCCGCGCGCCGCTACACCGTTGCTATAGCCTTTTGGCCGCGGCCATTCGTCCGGCTGAACGATGCGGCTCATGCTACGCGTAGTCGGCGGCGTTCGTTAAATCGCTGCCGGCCTCGAGTTTTGCAACGTTAAAGACCCACGACAGCACGATCGTCACGATAAGATTGACGATGAACGAATAGAAGACGATCGCACCGGGGACGACGGCGCGGCCCACATGCAACGGAAATACCGATGCAAATCCGGTCGCAAACACCATCCAGGTCGCCGTGATAATGCCTGCTGCCCATGCGATCAGTAGGGCGTTGGGGTGTAAGCGCCGCGTATACAAGCCGAGAATAACCGACGGGAAAATCTGCAGAATCCACGCTCCGCCGAGCAACTGAAAGTTGATGGAAAACTGCGGCTTCACGAAAACCGCGATGCAGAACGCACCGGCGAGAACGCAAAGCGCCAAGTACCGCGCGACGTTTGTTTCGATTGCCGGCCGCTGCACGCGCGCGCGGAACGTTTGAAGGATATTGCTCGCAAAGAGATTCGCGGCACCGATCGACATGATGGCTGCAGGTACGAGTGCACCGATAACGATCGCTGCGAAGGCCACACCCGCAAACCAATTCGGGAAGAACTGCGAAAAGAGCGCCGGAATCGCGAGGTTGTTGTCTCTCACATGAATGCCGGCCGCGAGCGCGCAGTAACCGAGGAGCGCGATGAACGTCAGCAGGATACTGTATAAGGGCAGTAGTGCACAATTGCGCCGGATCACGTTCGCGCTTTTTGCGCTCAGTACGCTAGTCACGGAATGCGGATAGATGAACAGAGCTAGCGCGGATCCCAACGCGAGCGACGCGTACGCAAAATACAGATTAGGTCCGAGAATGATCGAGCCGGGCTTCGGTTTCGCTGCCAGGGCCGCTTGCGCCGCATCGAACACATGCGCCCATCCGCCGAGTTTCGCCGGTATAATAACGACGGCGGCAATTACGGTTATATAGATCAGCGTATCTTTCACGAACGCGATAAGCGCCGGAGCGCGTAGTCCGCTCATAAACGTGTAAGCCGCGAGCAAGACGAACGCGATTACTAAAAAGACCGTCGCCGATTCATTGGTCGGAGCAATCCCGCTGCGTTCCAGCACGGAGCGCATACCGATCAGTTGCAGTGCGATATACGGCATCGTAGCCGCGACGCCGGTAATTGCGACCGCCAGCTCGAGGGCGCGGCTTCCAAAGCGATCGTGAACGAAATCCGCCGTCGTCACGTAACCGCGGCGCTTCGCAACGGTCCAAAAGCGTGCCATGATCAGAAAGACCAACGGGTAGGCTATCGTCGTGTACGGAACCGCAAAGAACGCGAGTGCGCCTGCGCCGTACGCGAGCGCCGGAACAGCGATAAAGGTGTACGCCGTGTACAAATCGCCGCCCAGCAAGAACCACGAAACGATCGTTCCGAAACGGCGTCCGCCGAGTGCCCACTCCTCCAGTGTGTTGATCTTTGCGCCGCCCCATCGGGCCGCCACAAATCCCAGAATCGTGACTGCGAGGACGAGAACGGCAAACAGAATCGTGCCGCTACTCATGCTCCGGCTCCCGCGTGGCAATATAGACGCCCCATACCAGAAGCGCCGATAGCACAATCCACAGCAGCTGATACCAATAGAAGAATGGAAAGCCGAAAACTTCCGGTGCGCGATGCGCGTAGAACGGCGGCACGAGCGTCGCCACGAAGGGCACCACCAGCAGCCAATAAAGGAAGCGCCTGTTCATCTGCGATGTGTTCAGCGCTCCAGCGGCAGAGTCCGCTGCGTCCAAAGTGCGGTCAGAGAAATCTTGCCGAGCAGTTGCGAGACCGCCATGCCTGCGATAACAATCGCGGCACCGGCGATCTGGTGCGGATCGATGCGGTTGTGCAGCAGCGCGACACTGAGAATTCCGGCAAAAACCGGCACGCCGAATTGAAAGATCGACGTGCGTCCGGCGCCGAGCATAGAGATGCCGTAACTCCAAACCGGAAACGTCAGCAAAATAGGAAAGATCACGGAATAGGCTAGGATGATCCAATCTATCGTCGAGACTGTGCCCCAATTTTGCTGGAGCATCCGCGGAATTGCACCAGGCAGGATGATCGCTGTGCCGATTGTTATCGCAATGGTCACTAGCGAAACGGGTGTATAGCGGTCGAGCAAACCGGCAGTAAGGACGTTGAATAGTGCGAACGCAGCCGCAGACAAAAGCGTCAGAAGATCGCCGATGCGGAACGTGATATGCCCCGCAAAGACGCCTTCGAAAACCGCGACGCCTATCAATGCGATGACAGCACCCAGCCATCGGCCGCTGTACACTCTTTCCAGCCTGCGAGTTGCTACGATAGCCAGCGTCATAAGCGGTGCGAGCGTCGCCAATAACGCCGATGCGAACGCCGACGTATGTGCGAGGCCAATGACCCAGAGATACTGGTACACGCCGTAGCCGCACGCACCTACAGCGATCAGCAGCGGCCAATCCCCTTTACACACGTGCACGCGCGCACCCATGACACGCGCCAATAGAAACGCAAGCGGCGTCATCGCGATGAACCGAATCCCGGTAAACGCCAGCGGGTCCATGGTCTGCACGGCGTATTTCACGAGTACCGTATTGAGCGCCCACGCCGCGACGACGTAGATCAAACCCAAATAGACCATCGCCCGCGACTTCACGATGTCAAGGGTCATACCCAATCCCTGCGAAAGCTCCTGTGGTGCTCTCATTCCTCAATAACCACGGCGTGCAGCTCTGCCTCGAACGGCGTGGAAGCGGTTCGCAGCATATCTTGTTTCTGCACGGTTGGATCAGCGCGCGGCGGATGTGGTACGACGTCGCCGAGCGTCTCGATCCCGAGCGCTATACGTTACACCTGCTCGATTTCCGCGGTTGTGGCCTTAGCGATCGCCCTGCATCCGGTCATCATATCGAAGGATATGCCAGCGATGTACTGGCAGCGTTGCAAGCTATCGACGATAAAGCGACGATCGTGGCGCACTCGATGGGCGGGCGAGTCGCACAATATGTCGCGACGCACAGACCTTCCAAATTGCAACGTATTATTCTCGTCGCGCCAGGCAGCGCGGGTGGTCCGCGTGTGAGTAAACGCCGTACGAGCCTCGCACAGGAAGCGTTCGGAAACCGGCGGCGCATCGAAGCGTTTCAAGCCGCCGCAATGTCGGCCGCGGTTTCTGCAGAAACGATGCAACGCATCGTCGACGATGCACTCGTAGCGCAGCGTGAGCTCTGGTTCGGCGATCCGGATCGTCCGGCTCCGGTTGACTTTACCGACAGACTCGGGCGAATCGACGTTCCTGTGCTATGCATTGCCGGCGCGAAAGATCCGCTAGCGCCGCCGCCGCGCGTGCGGTCCGACGTCGTTCAACACATTCCCGGCGCGCTGTTCGTGACGCTACGAAACGTGGGGCATAATCTGCCCGTCGAAGCACCTGCGGAAATCGCCGGCGCGATCTTGCGTTTTGCTTAAGGCGACCAACCGGAAGCGGCCGCGCCGCTGACAGTGTAAGGTGAGGAGCGCCACGAACTGCCGTCGCTGCACGCGTTCGTTACGGCGTTTTGATAAGCGACGCGAATCGTCGTGTCGTCGGCCGTTCCGGGAATTGCAGTGTTGCACGGGTTTGGCGTAGCGGCCGGTGCGCCGCCGTCGTCGCCCGCAGCGTGCGAAGAGGCAATATCGCCGAACGAGCCGTCGCGCGCTCCGGCAACGATCGCGTAGGGAGGCGTAGCGGTGGTACGCAGAATGACGTCGCTCGTCCGCGTTGCAAGCTGCATGCCGTCGCGCGTGGTTACTGTGACGGTAATACGCGCAGGCAGCCGGCTTTCATTGATATACGCGTTTGCTTGTTCGTTGGCCGCGCAGTTGCTCTGCGACGGATCGCAAGACGCGCTGGGAGCCGGAGTCGAACCGGGAAAAGTAATCGTCGCAGCAGTTTCATAGGCACAAGTGTTTCCTGTGCCTGCGCAAGCCGGCGGCAGCGGTGTAAACACGGGCATTGGATTCGCCGATCCCGCCGACTGGATTTGCGCCCCGATCGTTTGCTGCAGGGAGTTTACGGCGCGCTGATATCCGGCGGCGAGGTATGTTTGCGCTATGCGCGATGCGGTCATGCGCGTCATCGCTAAACCCGCAGAAAGAAACGTCATCGCGGCAATCGCGAGCAGCGCAACGTAGAACAGCGCATTTGCCAGCATCTATGGCGCGTTTGCCGGCTGCGCGATCAGAGCAGCGGGTGCAACCGTCGAGGCGGGCAGTGGTGCTTTCACTTGCACGTTCGCGCTCAAGGTAATGTTGCCCGTATCTTGCAGGCGATCGGGATCCGGCGTGTACAGCACGGTAACACTTATTTGTCCCGACGTGGTGGTTGCGGACGTAACACTGGTTCGCAACGTTACCGGGGCCGAAGTCGCCGCGCCGTTTGGTAAGAGAAGAGATACGGCAGTTTGCGTACTGCCCGACGGCGTTCCGCCAGGGGAACCGTACTTCCACGCGTTCTCTGCGACGCGCAGTGTTTGTTCGGCGAGCAGCGTCGCAGCGCTCCGAACGGGTCCGGCTTGCTGCGATGAAAAGCGCGCGAACTCGCCCATCGCGGAGAGCACTGCGCCGGCGGCGATCGCAACGACTGCGACGGCAACGGCGCTTTCGACGAGCGTAAAACCTCGTTGTGCGTGTCCGATCACGTCCTGGTGAGTGCCCGCAACGTGATTCTTTAGGACCATCACATTGCACTCTCTTTACACGGCCCCTTGTGGGAGCATTCGCTGAGCCGTAAAACATAGTGGTATGAGCGCCCGCACATTAGTGCGCACTCGATTGCGATCGAAGATTTCCGAAGCGTTATGCTATCCGGTTACTATTTTGCGCGCCGGTGCGGGCTACGGAAAAACGATCGCGCTGAACGACGCTATCGAAGCGTTGGGAATCGACGCCGTGCGGTATACGCTAACCTCGCGAACAGGTTCGCTCGCGGCATTTGTACGCGGGCTTGCAAACGCTCTGCAATCGATCGCGCCTGCTGCGCGGCTTTCGTTTGCGGGCGCTTGGGAGCGCGCTACCGAATCGCCGTCGCCCGCGGAGCATCTCGCGTGGTGGTTGCAGGCACACCTTGCCGGTCGTGAGTCGACGATCGTTCTGGATCAGCTGCAGTACGCCGCGTCCGTGCCGGATATCGAGCTTTTTCTCACAAAGCTCGTGGAGCTCAATCCGCTGCCCGTTCGTTGGATGCTCTCGCTGCGCGACGACATCGACTTACCGGTGCCGCGTTGGCTGGCAGAGCGCACCATTGGCGTGCCGATTGACACGGACGCCTTGCGGTTTACTGAAGATGAGATCGCCGCGCTCGGCTCTGTGAACGCGCGCGACCTGTGCGATCGGACGCGGGGATGGCCGGTCGGCGTTATGTTCGCATTGCAGAAGGGCGACGTCAGCGCTGCAGACTCGTATGAAACGCTCGCACAGCGCGTTTTCGAAGACCGCACCGGCAGAGAGCGTGAATTTCTTTTAAGTACGTGTGTGCTGCCCGACCTCGATACGGAACTCTGCCGGGCGTCCGGTTTCGAAGATGCCGCAGAGATCATTGCCTTAATCGGTCCGGATGCTGCGTTCATCTTTACCGGTGTCAGTGCGGTCCGGTCTTACCACGATCGGTTTGGCGCTTTTTTGTGCGCTCAGCTCGAGGCGCAAGGCACCGATCCCGCCAGTGCGGCTGTCGGCAAAGCCTGCACCGCTTTAGAGCAAGTTCACCGGATCTCCGATGCGTTGCGGCTGGTGACGAGCCACGGAATTCGTAGCGAGATCGCGCGCCTTCTGGATCGTTACGGTCTCGAAATGATTCAGAGCGAGGATGAGGATGCCGTTCAATCTGCGCTAGTCGCGCTGGGCGTTCCCGATGATTCCTGGAGCGGTGAAACGCTAGCGTTAAAGGCAATTTTCGAATCGCGCGCCGAGCGATTCGATACGTCCGATGCATGGCGAACCCTCGCAATGGATCGCACCGAAGACCATGTCAGGCGTGCCGAAATCGCCTATCGCTGTGCTTCCGAAATGCTTATCCGGCGCCGGCTGGAAGCGTTGCCCTTGTTAGAGCATTATGCCGGCGACAACGATCTGCCGCTCAAACTGCGCGTTTCCATACTCTCGGCACTCGGCTCTGCGCATATGCAAGCCGGTCATACGTTAAAAGCAAATTCAAGCATTTGGTATGCGATGGGCCTGGCGGAACAGTTAGATGATAGTTCTATCGTAGTGCCTCTCACTGTTCGCGCTGCATACGTCGCGCTTTACTCGGGATCGTCTCATCTTGCGAAAGGTTTGGCGCTTCGAAGCGCCGCTCTTGCGGAAGAATCGGCACAGTTCGCTATGGCGGTGTCGGCCTGCAGCACCCTATACGCACTCGCGGCGGATGACGACGACGTTGAAGAGTGCCTTAGGCATCTGCGCAGGCTCAGCGAAAACGCCGCAAAAGCGGGCAATCCGCGCATGCAGCAATACGGCCTGATGGCAATGTACGAACTCGAGGTCGAGCGCGGGAATGCAGCGGAAGTAAGGCAGATTTGGCAAGGTCTTCAGATCTTCGACGTTCATTACGAGGCGCAGGATTCATCCGACACGATCTTGCCGTCACGTGCTCTGGAGATCGCGAGCGACGGGCGGTTCAGCGAAGCGTACCGGTTACTTTTGTCAAGCGCGCTTCAACCAAGCGAACCGGACCGCGAAGCCCTGCGTTGGGCGGAGGTGGCGCTGTACGCCGCAGCTGCGGGAAAAGCATCGGAATCAAGATCCGCGTTGTCGCGGATTCGCCGCGCTCTGGGAACGAGCGAGAATAACACCGTCCGGGCTTACCGCGCAAAAGTTTTGGCTGCGCTTACGCTCTCGCTTTTAGGCCGGAAAGTTGCCGTGCCGCTGATCGACACGTTTCTAGCGTCCGCGCCCTCCGAACGATCGCGCGCACTTTGCACTGCCGTTAGGTCCCTCGTGCTGGCCAGAATGCATCGCGCTTCGCGAGAAGAGGTTGATAAAGCGCTTGAGTTGCTGTGGAAACACCACGCGGGCGGATTTGCTAAAGCATTTTCCGAGATCCCGGCGTTTCACCACGCACCGCGAACTTTGGTACTGCCGCAGCGCGCGCGACGGACCGGGTCTCTGCCGGACATTGTCGACGAAGTCGATGCAGCGCTGAATGAACTTATCACGCGCCTCGACAGAACGGATCCGCTAACCGCGGAACATTCCCGCGCGGTATCTTCGTGGTGCGCTCGCCTCGCGCGGCGCTTGGGAATGTCAGCCCAAGAGATCGTTCTGGCTTCGCGCTCGGGATTAATACACGACGTCGGGAAATTAAAAACGCCAATAGATATTCTGAATGCTCCAAGATCGCTATCCGCTGAGGAGTGGGAGATCATGCGCGCGCACGCGCTCATCGGCGAGAGCATCGTGCTTGAAATTCCGATGCTCCGGCATTTGAGCGTTGCGGTGAGAAGCCATCACGAACGAATCGACGGCAAGGGGTATCCGGACGGCGCGCGAGGCCTAAGGATTCCTACGATCGCTCGGCTCGTTGCGGTAGCGGATTCGTTCAACGCGATGATCGGCCGCCGGGCATACCGCAAGCCGATGCCGCCGCCGGTAGCGTTGATGGAACTCGAACGCCATCGCGGAACGCAGTTCGATCCCGAGATCGTCGATGCCATGATCGATGTCGTCGCCGGACCCGCCGAGGCACGATACGCCTAAGGGCCCATGACGCCCACAGAGCAAGCACGCTATACTATTAAGACATAGCGGGTGTTTGGCCAAGGGGAGATTAAGGCCTATGAATCGCGACGGTAACCGGATCTTACTCGTCGGCGCGCTGCTATTGGGTCTGAGCGCATGTGCGTCTCAGGGTATGCTTCCGAGCGCCGTTCAAAGCGGCGGCCGTTCGCCGCAAACCGCACGTGCGATCCCGATTACGAGCCCGACGCCGTCGCCCACACCCGCACCCCTTGCCGGACTGTTGAGTCCCGTCCTAACGCTGGCGACGAATTTGTTGCCGGTTTGCTCGATCATCGATCTGTCGCAAGCCGAGTGTGGCGCGATTCGTAATCTGAACGTGACCGGCGCGCTGGGCGGTCTTCTCGGCGTCATCCAGGGCTATCACCCCGCCGATTTGCAAAAGGCCTATAATTTGCCGTCATCGAGTGCCGGTTACGGTCAGACAATCGGCATTGTCGTCGCTTACGACAATCCGAACGCCGAATCGGATCTCGCAGTTTACCGTTCGAAGTTTAATCTCGGCGCGTGTACGAGCGCAGACGGGTGTTTCCGCAAGATGGCGCAGAGCGGTGCGAGCGGTTTGCCGGCACCCGACGAAGGGTGGGGTCAAGAGGCGGCCGTCGATCTCGATATGGCGTCCGCAGTTTGCCCGCACTGCCGCTTGCTCTTGGTCGAAGCGGCATCGGCTAACGTTTCGGATTTGGTAAACGCCATTCAAACCGCGATTGCACATGGTGCGACCGTCGTAAGCAATAGCTACGAAGCGTTGGAGCAGCCCAGCCTCGTTGCATATGATAATGCATTGAATCATCCGGGCGTGCCGATTGTTGCGGGCGCAGGCGACAGCGGCTTCGGCGTTGGCTGGCCGGCGTCGTCGGCATACGTAACAGCGGTCGGCGGAACGACGCTCAAAACGAGTTGGAGCGCGCGCGGCTTCACAGAAAGCACATGGTCCGCAACCGGCAGCGGCTGCAGCAGCTACATTCAAAAGCCGTCGTGGCAAACGGATTCGGGATGTTCGATGCGAACGGTCGCCGACGTCGCAGCCGTCGCGGATCCGAATACGGGCGTCGCAGTGTACGACACGTACGTTTCCGGGGGCGGCGGTTGGCTCGAATTCGGCGGCACGAGCGTAGCTACGCCGATTATCGCCGGTGCCTACGCACTTGCCGGAAATGGGGCATCGATCGCCGGCGCGTCTTCAATCTATCAACATGCGAACGCGCTGTTCGACGTCACTTCAGGCAATAACGGCTCCTGTTCGCCTTCGTATCTATGTACTGCCGGACCCGCGTACGACGGTCCCAGCGGGCTCGGTTCGCCAAACGGCGTCGGAGCGTTCTAACTCCGTTTCCTCAACCGGCTCTGCGGCGGCGAGCGGCGATGCGAAACAGAACGATACGAGTAAGCCGACGATACCGGCTATAAACGGCGCGCCGATGATCATGTTCGGCGGCCACCCTAGCGCGCCGTCATGCGCGCGCACCGAAGCGATGTAGCTCGCGGTGAGCGCAAACGGCACGACGAACGCAAACGCGTAAAAGCCGTTGCCCGAACGAGCACGTTGACCGAGTGTCGCAAGCAAAAGGTCGGCGAAAATTCCCGTTGCAACAACGCCCGGAATATCCCAATACGTATCGCTCTGCGTTGCAAGTGCGAGGGCGTACAACGTTAGAAGCACGGTCATCGCGCCAACCGGCATGCGCCACCGCCGGATCAACATCAGCATCAGCGCGATCGTAATCAGCGATGTAATAAGAACCGCATCCATGCTGTACGACTTGGCGAGCTGCGTGTAGATCGGCTGTGGTCGTCCCACAGCAGTGAACAGCAATTCATGGTTGGTGCGCCACGCGGGGTGACTGGCGTCTTGCGCGGCGAGCTGCGAAACGTCGAGTGCATGCGATCCGTCGCGATTCGCAACGAAGATCTGCGCCGCGCCGCCGGCCGCAGTTACGTACGCAATTCTATTGCCATCGGGCGAGAATGAGGGCTCCGCTCCGCGAGCGCTAAGCTTCGTGGCGTTTGTGCCGGATGCGTCCGTTACCAGAAGCGTTCCATCATCTTTATCGAAGATGATTGCGCCGCTGTGCGACCAGTACGGTTCGTTGCCGTCGACGGTTGCGCTGAGCCAACGCGACGCACCGCCGATAACGGGAACGATCGCGAGCTGCTGATGCAAGCCGTTTCGCGACTGGTACACGATGGCGGCGCCGTCGGGCGACCAAGATGGATTTTGTACGGTAGTCGTTCCGTCGATCAGTTTCCGTGCGCCGCTGCCGTCGCGGTTCACGATGACGATTGAAAAATTACCTGACGTTCCCGCAGGCATGCTGACATATGCGAGGCGCTTGCCATCCGGCGACCATGCGACTTGCGTATCGTGTCTGCCGGAATGCGTAATGCGAATTGCGTGACCGCCGGCCGCATCTGCTACGTAAATATCCGACGGTGGTAACCCGCCCCGGCGCGATCCGCCCTGTACGCGGTACGCAACGTATCTGCCGCCCGGCGACGTCGCCGCGCCCCAGATATCGTGTTTTGCAAATGTCTGTAGTCGCGTTTGGTGTGAGCCGTCGGTTCGCACGGAAAACAGTTCGCCGCCCGTCAGACCCGTCGTATCAGCCGCCATGATTTGCTCGGTCGTGTTATCGGTGTAGAGCGAAGCGTATTGCGTAAAAAACGCGAGTTCTACGAGCAACGCCGCCGTGCAAAGCACGACCGGCCCGACGATCTTCCAACCGCCGCTGCCTTCATCGTAGCGGTGGGCAATGGAACGGATCGGGCCTACAAATACCAGCGCGCCGCCCAACGCCAACCACAAATGCGAAACGCTGATTAGTCCGGTTATGTCGGTTTCGATGCCGTAGAGTGTGTGCCAAAAAAGATCGAAGACGCCGCCGGTCGCAAATATTATAACGCCGATCAGCGATGTCCAATAGCCGAACGGCAAACCGCGGCGGAACGTGTACCCTCGCCGCAGGTTGTACAGGCCCATGACGCCGAGAACGATACCGTTGATGACCATGCATGAATACATGATCGCGTGCCACGGTGTAAAGAAACTTTGATCGACGAGCCCGTGCGCGTGCGCCCATCCGTCCTGGATAACGCCGCCCATGAGCAGCGCGGCCAGTACCGCCATGATCCAATCGAATGTGAGCGATGAGGGCGGATACGATGCGTTGCGCATGTCAAACCTCGTTAAGGATCTGTCTTTCCGTGTGTAATCGCTATCCCGTCGAACACAATGGTAACGGCTACGTCGCCTCGACGCCACTGCGGCTCCCCCATCAGATTCGTCGTGCGGTGAAAGCCCGCCAGCGCAGCGGCAAGGTCGCGAGTCAGCGAGCCGTCAGTGGTCATCGGCCCGGCGGCCTGGCCCGCATAGCCGGATAGCGCGCAGCGCAGTTCCCAGCCGCCGAACGCGCTTCGAAAGATCTTGCAGTCGTTCACGATTTTCGCGTTCAATCGTGAACGCACGCGGTACTCCGAGTTCGCCTGATCGTACGCGCCTCGCAATGCAACGAAGTCGTGCGGCGCAGCCGGAAGAACCGTGCCGAAGAATGCCGACCACGGGTTTATAGGTACCGTGGCAATAAGAATGGCCAAGATAGGCAGCTTCATAACGAGAGCCTCCTTCGATTGAGTTAGCGCGATGCTGCGATGGCCCTTATTTCCCAAGGTGGTATTTGGGCGGTCAAGAAAATAATGCCAGCGCTTTACGACGGAGTATGCGGCCGATGAAAATAGGGGCTTTTACCGCTGCCGGATTTTCGCTTTTGCTCGCTTCCGCTTTTGGTCTTTCCGCTCATGCACAGCGCGCGCAACATGTGATCGCGACGTGGAAACTCGAGTTCAAAAACTTTGGCGAAACCTACTCGCACGAGTTGAGCAGCACCGGCGATGCCGTCGTTTTCGTGGAGCGCAGCGGGCCCATCGGGGCGCGTCCCACGAACGTCACGCGCGACACCTTGGCGTATTCCGGCATCGGCTGCGTCGTAGCCGGGCGGAGCGACACCATCTACATTTATCCCGCAAAGCGCTGGGGCGTCGGGAGCAAAAATTTATTGACCGGAAAAGAATCGCCGGACTATTCGATAGTGCTGGTCTTTGAAGACGCGCAGCACGCGCGAACCGCATTACGCTCGCTCGAGGCGGCGAGCCCGATTGTTGCTCGCAAGCTGGGTGCGTGCAAGAGCGACGTAGATCTCTATGGCTTACAGTTCGGCACGATCCCGCAGAGCGACAACACGTTCTCCTGGACCCGCAATTCGATGCTGGGAGCGAGCGATTACACGATCTGGACCGGCGAGGGCATGCTAATGAGCGAAGATACCACGCCGAAGATAGAGCATGCGTTCTACAAAATGCCGCTCGACTCGATCGCGTGTGTCAGACTGCGTCCTTCCACTAAATATCTCGCTCCGAGCCTAGCGATACTTGCCCGCCTGCCTCACAGCGTTTTGGTGAAAGACGTCAGCCGAGCAAAACCGGCGACGTTCACCTCGGGAGCGATAGATTTGACCTTCGACGACGATGCCTCGGCGCAATCGGCCTTGGAGTACCTCGAGGGCCAGAGTCCGGTGTTTGGCGCCAAGCTGAAGACCTGCAAGAGCGCCTAGCAAGGGGTGCTCCGTTCGCGGACACCTCTCGTTGACTGTCTCGGTACTCCTTGCTATACTCCCTTAGTTCGGTCTCACCCCGGGGTGTGGCCGACCTTTGTTGTGTCTACGATTTTCTACAGTTTTGTAGGGAGATAGGTTTGCCGACGATTAGTCAGCTGGTTCGTAAGGGCCGCCAGAAAGCAGAAAAGAAGGTCAAGACGCCGGCGTTCCGCGTCATTCAGACGGGACCGAAGCCCGGCCACCCCGACCTGCCCTTGCGTACGTTTGAAGTCGCCGGCAACCCGCAGCGCCGCGGCGTCTGCACGCAAGTGAAGACCGTGACCCCGAAGAAGCCGAACTCGGCGCTTCGTAAGGTCGCCCGCGTGCGTCTGACCAACGGCGAAGAGGTTACGGCCTACATCCCCGGCATCGGGCACAACCTGCAGGAGCACTCCGTCGTGCTCGTGCGCGGCGGCCGCGTCAAGGATCTCCCGGGCGTTCGCTACCACATCATCCGCGGCACGCTGGACACCTCCGGCACCGCCAACCGCAAGCAAGGCCGCTCGAAGTACGGCGCCAAGCGCACCGCCAAGAAGTAATAGATAGAGGAAGCACAAGTTGCCACGTAAAGGTCCCGCCCCGAAGCGGCAGATTCTGCCCGACCCGCGCTTCAACTCGAAAGTGCTCGCGCGCTTCATCAATAAGGTCATGCTCCGCGGTAAGAAATCGACCGCTGAGAAGATCACGTACGGCGCGCTCGAGATCGTCGCGGAGAAGAGCGGCCGCGACTCGATGGACGTGTTCTCTCAGGCGCTGAGCAACGCGATGCCGCTGGTCGAGGTTCGGCCGCGCCGTGTTGGAGGTGCAACCTATCAGGTGCCTATGGAGGTTAGACCTGATCGCCGCCAAGCGATGGCCATGCGTTGGCTCATCGGATTCGCACGCGCGCGCGCAGGCCGCTCGATGGAAGAGAAGCTGGCCGCCGAGCTCATGGACGCGGCAAATAACCAAGGCGCTTCTATCAAGAAGCGTGAGGACACCCATAAGATGGCCGAGGCCAATAAAGCCTTCGCCCACTACCGCTGGTAATTTTTTAGACTTTTAAAATCATGGCTGCAAGAGAATTTCCGCTCGAGCGGACGCGCAACATCGGTATCGCCGCGCATATCGACGCCGGTAAGACGACCTGTACGGAACGCATTCTGTTCTATACCGGCCGCACGCACAAGATCGGCGAAGTGCACGACGGCGCTGCCACTATGGACTGGATGGTCCAGGAACAAGAGCGCGGCATCACGATCACGTCCGCCGCGACTGCGTGCACTTGGCACGACACGCGTATCAACATCATCGATACGCCTGGCCACGTGGACTTCACAGTTGAGGTCGAGCGCTCGCTTCGCGTGCTCGATGGCCTTGTTGCGCTGTTCGACTCGGTTGCGGCCGTGCAGCCGCAGTCCGAAACGGTTTGGCGCCAAGCGAATAAGTACAAAGTGCCGCGGATCATCTTCGTCAACAAGATGGACCGCATGGGCGCCGATTTCTTCAATGCCGTTGCGAAGATCAAAGAACGCCTCGGTGCGAATGCGACGCCGGTCCAAGTGCCGATCGGTGCGGAAGACAACTTCCAAGGCGTCGTCGATCTCTTCACGATGAAGAAGATCATCTACACCGACGATCTCGGTTCGACGATGGCGCAAGAAGACGTCGAAGGCGATCTCAAAGAGCTCGCGCTGAAATGGCGTCAGAACCTCGTTGAAAACATCGCTGAGCAAGACGAAGAGCTGCTCGAGATGTTCTTCGAGGGCCAAGAGCTCCCGATCGATCGAATGAAGGAAGCGCTGCGCAAGGCGACGATCGCCGGCACCGTGCTTCCCATGCTCTGTGGTTCGGCGTTCAAGAACAAGGGCGTTCAGCCGCTGCTCGACGCGATCGTCGAGTACTTGCCGTCGCCGCTCGATGCCAAGCCGATCATCGGGATCGATCCGAAGTCGGATGCGGAGATCACGCGCAAGCCTGACGACAACGAGCCGTTCTCCGCGCTGGCGTTCAAGATCGCGACGGATCCGTACGGCAACCTGACGTACTTCCGCGTCTATTCCGGCACGCTCGAAAAGGGCTCGTACGTGTACAACTCGCGTTCGGGCAAAAAAGAGCGCATCGGCCGTATTCTTCGGATGCACGCCAACCATCGCGAGGATATCGATGCGATCGGGGCGGGCGACATTGCCGCAGCGGTCGGTATGACGGACACGCGCACCGGCGATACGCTGTGCGACGAGAAGCAGCCGATCGTGCTCGAGTCGATCACGTTTCCGGAACCGGTCATCCATCAAGCGATCGAACCGAAGACGAAAGCGGATCAAGATCAGCTTTCCAAGGGCTTGCAGCGTTTGGCTCAGGAAGATCCGACGTTCCGCATGCGTACCGACGAGGAGACGCAGCAAACGATCATCGGCGGTATGGGCGAGCTGCATCTGGAGATCATTCTCGATCGCCTGCGCCGTGAGTTCAAAGTCGAAGCGAACGTCGGCAAACCGCAGGTCGCCTACAAAGAAGCGATCACGAAGCAGGTTGAAAAACAAGGCAAGTTCGTTCGTCAGTCCGGCGGTAAAGGCCAGTACGGCGACATCTGGCTTCGCGTCGGTCCGGGTGAGCCGAACAGCGGCTTCACGTTCGAGTGGAAGATCGTCGGCGGTGCCGTGCCTAAGGAATACCAAAAGGCCGTTCAGGAAGGCATCAGAGAGGCTTCGCAAAGCGGCGTGCTCGCAGGCTTCCCGCTGATGGACTTCCACGTCGAAGCGTTCGACGGTTCGTACCACGACGTCGACTCGTCGGAAATGGCGTTCAAGATCGCCGCGTCGATGGGCTTCAAAGAAGCCAACCGCGCCGCGGGTCCGATCCTACTGGAACCTATCATGAAAGTCGAAGTGACCACGCCCAAAGATTACATGGGTGCGATCACGGGCGACCTCAACCGCCGTCGCGGCATGATCCAAGCGACGGAAGAGGCGCCGGGCGGTGCGCAAGTCATTACCGCGCACGTTCCGCTCTCGGAAATGTTCGGTTACGCGACCGACATGCGTTCTGCAACGCAAGGCCGCGCAACATACACCATGGAGTTCTCGCATTACGAGAAAGCTCCGAAGTCGGTTGAAGAAGAGATCGTGGCGAAAGCCGCGGGCAAGAAAACTTCCGCCGCCTAAAACATCAATACCTGAAGAAAAGGAAATTGCAAAGAGCGAATCATGGCGAAGGCTAAATTCGAACGTAGCAAACCGCACGTAAACATCGGAACGACGGGGCACGTCGACCACGGTAAGACGACTCTCACCGCGGCAATCATCAACTGCCTCGCCACCGAGAACGCGAACATCCAGAAGCGTAACGTCGACGACATCGACAACGCGCCCGAAGAGAAAGAGCGCGGCATTACGATCGCGATCTCGCACCAAGAGTACGAGACCAAGAAGCGCCACTACGCGCACGTCGACTGCCCGGGTCACGCCGACTACATCAAGAACATGATCACCGGCGCGGCGCAGATGGACGGTG
>CAZHGH010000041.1:0-26112 GCA_964531205.1 uncultured bacterium | reverse complement strand
AACCAACGACCCCCCGCGTGTGAAGCGGATGCTCTCCCACTGAGCTACGCGCCCGCATGCGATCTCGGGAACCGGGCTATTTTACGTTACCGGCGGCGTCCCTGTCCAGGGCCAATGTCGCCGCTTGCCGGGTGAGCATGGCGTGCGCTTGTCGAATGGCGCGGCATGCTCGAAGACTTTCCTCTTATTTCGCGCTTCAGCGTCCCCTTTGCGGATGTCGACATGATGCGCCATGTGAACAACGTCGCGTACATTCGCTGGGCCGAAACGATGCGCGCCGAATACTTTGCGCAAGTCATGCGCACGCCGATCAACGGCGATCGCGGCATGATTCAAGCAACGATAAATTTCACGTACGAACGGCAGCTGTCGTATCGCGAACCGATCGCGGTTGGTGTAAAGATTCCGCGCATCGGCACCAAATCGTTCGACTTCTATTACGAAGTCTGGAGCGAAACACAGAATGCGCGTGCAGCACATGGCGTCACGACCATGGTTGCTTACGACTTCGAGCACGACCACACCATCGCCGTTCCACAAGACTGGCGGGACGCGATAAGCGAGTATGAAAGGGGTCCCCAGCGGATATACAGATGAGGTGGAACTCTTCACCTTCGGCCACGGCACGCTTACCCAGGAAGAAATAGTCCAGCTCATCAGCCGCGCCGGCCTAGAGCGAGTCGTCGACGTCCGGACCGTACCCAAGTCGCGAATGCACCCGTGGGTATGGAGCGACCGGATGGCCCTTTGGGTGCCCGCTGAAGCGGACGCGGAATACCTATGGGAGCGCGATCTGGGCGGTTTTCGCACGCCGCAGCCGACCTCTCACCATACCGCGCTGCGCAATCCGTCCTTCCGCGGCTACGCGGATTATATGGAGACCGAACGGTTTTTGAGCGCTCTAACGCGCCTTGTCGACTCGCTGCCCTCGCACAAAACCGCGATCATGTGCTCGGAGACACTGTGGTGGCGCTGCCACCGCCGGCTCATTTCCGATGCTGCGGTTTTGCTGCACGGCGTCGAGGTGCGGCATATTATGGCGAACGGGCGCACGCAAGTACACGCGCTTACGGAAGGCGTGCGCCTTGCAAATGGGACGTTACGTTACGACGGTGGTAAAGCTGCATGAACCTGCCCGTCGAGGCGCTTATCGATCCGGTGGCCTCGGCAAAAGCTGCGGGACTGCGATACGTCAGCGATCAAATTCCCGGCATACGACGAGTTGCGCGCGGTAAACACTTCGTGTACATCGATCCCTGCGGCAAACAAATTACGGACGAAGAGGAACTGAGCCGTATTAAAGCACTCGCGATACCGCCCGCGTATCACGACGTCTGGATATCTCCAATCCCGAACGGTCACTTACAAGCAACGGCACGCGACGCCCGCGGTCGCAAGCAATACCGCTATCACAAGCGCTTTCGAGAGATTCGCGACGAAACCAAATACGGCCGGATGATTGCGTTCGCTGAAGCTTTGCCCAAAATTCGCAAACGCCTGGAAACGGATCTTGCGCTACCGGGACTACCGCGCGAAAAGGTGCTTGCAACGGTCGTGCAACTTTTGCAAACGACCGCGATACGCATCGGCAACGATGAATACGCGAGAGAAAATCATTCCTTCGGCTTGACTACGCTGCGTAATCAACATGCAAAAGTGCAGGGCGACGGCGTAAGATTCTCGTTCCGGGGGAAAAGCGGGGTGCGCCACGCGATCGCGCTGCACGATCGCTGTTTGGCGAAGATCATCCGGCAATGCCAAGAGCTGCCGGGGCAGCAGCTTTTCGAATTCCTCGACGATAACGGCACAACGCACGCAATTGAATCAAACCACGTGAATGAGTACATTCGCGAAGTAGCAAGTGATGAATTCTCAGCAAAGGATTTTCGCACATGGCTCGGCACGGTGACATGCGCGACAATTCTTGTGCAAGAAGCACGGCAGCGGCCGGCGGAAACCCAGGCCCAGCGTAAGGCGGAAGTCAACGCCGCAATCAACGAGGTCGCGCACCGGCTCGGCAATACTGCCGCCGTGTGCCGAAAGTGCTACGTGCATCCGGACGTCGTGAACGCCTTCATGGAGAACGGACGGCTCGAACTCGCGCAGAAAGTGCGCGCAACAAAGGGCCTTCTGCCGGAAGAACGGTTTGTGCTTGCTCTTCTACGCGAGCGAGCGAAAGAAACCGATGCCGCGCGAACCATGCGTCAATTGCAGCAATCGGTGCGAAGCCGCAAGAAGAAAGCGGCGTGATTGCCGCCCTTCTTCTCGCTGCATTAACGGCCGGACCGCCGGTTAACGCACACCACGCCGTAACGACACGCGACGCACAAGCACAAGCGGATTTCGATCGCGGTTTAACGCTGCTCTATTGTTATAACGGCGAGGCGGCAGCGAGCGCCTTCGCAAGTGCGCTGCACCGCGACCCGAATCTGGCAATGGCTGCATGGGGCGAAGTGCTCGCCAACGGCACGGATTTAAACACCGGTTTAGACGAGGGAAAGTTTGCGCGGGCGCAAGCGGCTGCACAACGCGCACAGGCATTGGCTTCAACGGCGTCACCGGAAGAGCGCGAGTATATCGCGGCGGTAGCGCAGCGCTACGCGGGAACATACGCCGACCGGGATGCCGACGAAGCGAGATATCGCGCGGCCATGGCGGCACTGGTTGCGGGGCATCCGCTCGACGACGACGCAGCAATGTTCTACGCTGAAGCGCTCATGGAGCATCTCGGCACCGACGGCATGTGGCAAAACAATGGCGCGCAACCTGCACCCGATGCCGCGACGGCGCTCTCGCTCATTCAAAGCGTTCTGACGCGAAATCCAACGCAGGTAATGGCCAACCATCTATGCATGCACGCTTACGACTATGCGCGCAATCGCACGCCCGCCGTTGCTTGTGCGGATCGCGTCGCTTCGTGGTCTTTCGATGCAGCGCAGGAGCACCTCGCGCACATGCCGTCGCACACCTATATCGAAGCCGGCGAATACGCGAAGGCGGAGCAGGTCAGCGACGCCGCATGGCAACTTCACCCAACGAAATATGCCGCGCATGACGCATACACGGGATGGAGCGCCGCCATGATGCTTGGCGACCTGCGCAGTGCGGAAACATGGGCCGCGCGCGCGGGGCAGGCGTACAACGGGAGCGACATGTGGGCGACGTGGACGCGCTTTGGTCAATGGCAACGTATTGCGAAATCGAATGCACAAAACGAATTTTATGCGCCGCTTGCACGGGGATTGACCGGCGTTCATCTCGGCGCCGTAAATGACGCGCGCCAGATGCTAAGTCTCTATGCAAACCGCGACACGGACTACCGCTGGCTGCTTGAAGCAGCGATCGACGAGCACGACGGAAAAATCGACAGTGCCATTTCGGCGCTCGACCGTGCGCTTGCATATCAACAACGCGAATACGCAGCGGAGACACTGCCATTGTTTCCGGCGGGCGAGTATCTCGGTGCGCTGTTGTACCGGCACGCGCGCTACAGCGAGGCGCGCGATGCATTTTCCGCAACGCTCGAGCGGTATCCCAACGATCCGCGCGCGTTGTATGGCTTATCCATGGCGCAGAAACAGTTGGGACAAGCAGTAAGTTCCGCGGACACGCTGAAATTGTTTAACGAGATATGGACGATCGAAACGCCGCCGAATCTCGCCGATTTATAAAAGAGTCGCCGCGCATTACCGCTGCGCTCGTAGATTTTTGTCTGCACGTCGACGAGCAGACCGAAATCCGGTTATTGCGTATCGAAGACGCCGATACGATGTACGACGTGACGATTCGCAATCGCGGGCATTTGGAACCGTGGATGTCGTGGATGGACCGCGTCATCGACGTCTCGGATACGTATGGGTTTTTACGAAACGCCGAAAAGGAAGCATTCGATCATACCGCTTTTAAGTCGGGGATCTGGCAGCGAGGCGAACTCATCGGTGCCATTGATTTGCACGATATCGATTGGCAAAACGCCCACGCGTGCATCGGCTACTGGCTCGATAAAGGCCACACCGGCCGCGGCATCATGACGCAATCGGTGCGGGTAATGACCGAGTACGCCTTTGAAGCGCTCGGATTGCACCGCGTTGAAATTCACGTCGCAACGGAAAATCACGCGAGCCGGCGCATTCCGGAGCGTCTCGGCTTTACGCTGGAAGGGACGCTCCGCGAAGTGCAATTGCTTCGCGGAGCTTATCACGACCACGCGCTGTACGCCCTTATTCGGGATTCCGCATAGCGCGAGCGAAACCGGCCAACACGACGCTAAGCGACTCAGCGCCGTCGGCAATACGGCCGCGAATGCCGCTACTTCGGCCGCTCTCCAGCATCCGGATGATGCGGGCACGTGCTGCCTCGGCGAGCAAATCTTCGCGGCGTCGATGGACTTCAACACTAACCCAGTGTTCCATAACGCCTCTCAAAGTGAAAAAAGTGAATGAAAAAGGCCCCCGCGGTATCGCGGAGGCCTTTGAATGCTGACGAGATCGGCGAACTACGCCGTACCGCGCTTCAAAAGCACTCCGCGGACAAACATGCCCGGAACGACGGGCGTTCCTAGCATCCCGCTTGTTTGCAGGGAATTAGTCGCGCATTGCTTTGCAAAAATCACAGTTCCGTCGCTCCTTTCTGTCGTTGTCTGCAGGGTTACCGTGTAAAAGTTTGCTCAGGATATCACGCTCGCGCTTGCATTGTCAAACCGCATAAGCGGAAGGACCGCCGTGCGGTTGTGAAAAACGTTTGACGCTCGCAGGGGCCTTTGCTATACTCGGTCCTTGTGCGCGGGCGGTTAGCTCAGTGGGAGAGCGCTTCCTTGACACGGAAGAGGTCAGAAGTTCAATCCTTCTACCGCCCACCATTTTAAAACGTCGATACGAATCGGCGTTTTTTATTTTGTTTCGCGCGGATAGAGTTATACACAGTTGTTAGGAAATCCGCACCTCCCCGTCACCCGTTATCGCTGACGTACTATCGATGGCGGAGGCAGAGACATGAACGAGGAGCAAAATCTCGCTGTTATTCGTGCTGCGTACGCAGCGTTCAGCCGTGGAGATGTTTCAGGCGTCTTAAACGCGCTCACCGACGACGTTGAATGGTTCACGCCCGGACCCACAGAGATTCCGTACGCCGGAACGTTCCGCGGTAAAGGCGGAGTCGCCGAATTCTTCCGCATTCTTTCTGAAAACGAAGACGTGCAGATCTTCGAACCCGAACGCTTCTATGCAGACGGTGACACCGTCATCGCGCTCGGCCGTTACGCGGCGCGCGTCAAAAGCACCGGCCGCACCGCGCAAACCGATTGGGTGCACGCGTTCGCGTTCCGCGACGGAAAAGTCGCGAAATACCGCGAGTATTACGACACGGCGCGATACGCGTTAGCGTACGAGCGCGCCGGCGCAGCGGTTTAACCTTCGGCCATCACCGCTTTCTCACGTGGGCGCGAGCGCGAGCCCAGCCAGCGCGCGACATTCCGAACGTATTCCTTAAAAATCTCCAGTCGCGAAGGGTCTTTTCGCATTTCATCGCCGGGTTTATCCGTAACAAAGGACGGCGCTCCGAGCTGCGTATCCCAATTCAAATCGACGAGGTGATGGAATGACGAAATCGCTATGACCGGCCCAAGCGCGCGCCCATCCGTGGATTTTTCGTCTTCAAGCACTACCGCCAAATTGAATGGCCGCCCCGTGACTTTACTTACGCCTTGCGCGATCGCTCGCGCGCCGGGAACGTCCGCCGGACTAACCGCACCTTCGTGCGGATGTGCCGGAAAGTATTCGACGTAACCGGTTGCGGACCGGCCGGTGCGCAGCAATTCGTGCACAGGTTCAAGCACTTTTATGCGTTGATAGTCACCATTCGCGCCCGAGTGATAGTTTGGATACGAAATATTCGGATCGTCGGTGTCGTCATTCACCAAACACGCCGGGTCCGGCTCGGGGTTGTGCGAATGAAAATGATTGATCTTTCCAATCGATCCGAGCGAGCACAAACACGTTCCGAGATCCTGATGATCGCGCGCAGTTAACACACCGCCTCCGCGTTCGCGAAACTTTGCGATTCCCTCGGTATCCTTCGCGGACAGACCGTCGCCCGTATCGACCGCCATCAACCATACTTCGTCGAAATCGGAATCGCCCAAGGTCGACAGAGCCGGGTCGTCGCCGTTGGCGTCCGGCTCACGATTTCGCGCTACAACGTCACCTAACGCTTCAAGTTCCTTGCGCAGCAGCGAAAAGCGCCCGACGTGCCAATCATCTTCGACGTACGGAATCGTCGTTTGCAACAGAATTTTGCTAGCCATACGGTGAGCATGCGCAGGCGAGCCCTCCACTGTCAAGGAGCAAGCGGCTCGGTGAGTGTATCTCCGCCCGCGAAACTCATCAGCGACGCGTATCCGGGAATGCGCGCCGGCCGAACCTCTTCAAATGAAACCGTCGCGCTGTCATACGAACGGCGATCGAGCCTAAACGACTGCGTCGTAGATTCCGACGCAATGTACGGAGCCCCGTCAAGCTGGCGGAACGTCACCGTCCACGGCACGCCGGTCATTCCTCCATGCACAAAATTCCCTTGCGAAATCAGCCGGTCCGTTGCGAAGGTCTGCGTGTCGATCCAAACTTCACGCAAACGGTAGTCGCCCGGATCGCGCACCGGCTGCAGCCGCAAATCGTAGTCCTCGTGTCCATCGATTGCGGTCGTGCCGTTCAATTCAATGATGTAGCGCCGCCGCACGACGGCGACGCTTGCAATGGTTTTGAGCTGCGAGTCACCCGCTGAAGCCGTCGCGGGTTTGACCGGATCGTGAAATTCTTGACGGATCTCGCGAACGAGCTCGGCGCTGTCCGGAGCGGCGGCGGGCGCAACGTACGGCGCGATCCCAAACGAATAATTCGGCGCCAGCACCGGCACGCCCAAATAATCGAACGTGTGTTGCGGCGCACTCAATGGAAGCGAACCGCCGAACACATTAAAAAACGTGTTGATGCCGTGCGGCGTGTACGGATGCGCAAGTTCTTCGTCGCTAACGGCATTGACCTTAACGCTGTCCGCGCTTGAATCGTAATATAGATGGTAATGCGCGCTGGACTGCGTACCGGCATGCGTAACGCTTACGGCAACGTCGTACGCAAGTTGTGACGGATAGCGCGCGCTCTCCCAGCGCTCGCGAGCCTGCGCGAAAATGGCGTACGGGTCGGTCAGCAAGAGCGCCATCGGACTTCCCGGCTTCTCACGCACGCGCTCGCCTACCTACGTAACGACCGGCGCGGTGTATTGACAAATTTCGATACAATGCCTAATATCGAAGTATGTCGATACAACGATGCTGCCCGCCGTCGGCGGTCGTCAGCGATGACTTCACCGGGGAAGCTGCGCTTCTCAAAGCGTTGGCCGATCCGCATCGGCTGGTCATTCTGGCGACACTGGCCCGCGCAGAAAACGAAGTCTGCGTTTGCGATTTCACCTCCGGTTTACCGCTTAATCAGCCGACCGTATCGCATCACTTGAAGATCCTGCGCGAGAGCGGACTCGTTACGTGCGAGCGTCGCGGCACTTGGGTGTATTACCGCCTTGCCGGCGACACGCGCGAGCGTGTTACCGCGGCGCTGGATCGCGTTCTCAATCAGAAAGTCTTCGCATGAAAATGCACTTGAATCTGGCGACCGCGGATCTCGAGAAGAGCGTCGCCTTCTATCACACGCTGCTCGGCGAGGCGCCCGTCAAACGCTATGACGACTACGCGCTCTTCATCACGGAAGAACCAGCGCTGGAACTTGCGCTCGATCTCAATCCGAACGTGCACACGGGCGAATCGGTGCATTACGGCGTCGTCGTCGATTCGACGCAAAACGTCGACGATGCAATCGCGCGCTTAACGAATGCCAACTATGAAGTCGACGTTGAACGAGAGGAAACGTGTTGCTACGCAGTGCAGACGAAAGTGTGGGCTTCAGACCCCGACGGGCGCCGGTGGGAAGTCTATACCGTTCACGAGGACGTCGAGCCGGAAACGCAAGAGGTCGCGTGCGCCAGCTGCAATTGCTAAAACGTGCGATTGCGGAAGCACTCGGAACGGCGCTTCTGCTTGCAGCAATCGTGGGATCGGGGATTATGGCACAGCGCTTGGGCGGCGGCAACGTCGCGCTTGAGTTGCTTTGCAATACGCTAGCGACCGGCGGCGTACTTGCGGCGATCATTCTCGCGCTCGGTCCGATTTCCGGCGCACATTTCAATCCGGCAGTAACGATTGCAGATGCGTGGCAGCGCGGGTTGCCGTGGCGGGAGGTCCCCGCTTACATCTGCGCCCAAATCGCGGGAGCGATCGCCGGCGTTGCAGCCGCAAACGTCATGTTCGACGATCCGGCGATCTTCTTCTCACACCACATGCGCCACGGTCCCTCGCAACTCTTCAGCGAATTTATCGCCACGTTCGGGCTTCTCGCTGTTATCTGGGGTTGCTCGCGTTATCGGACCGCCGCAACGCCGTTTGCGGTAGCCGCGTATATCATCGGCGCGTATTGGTTCACCGCGTCTACGTCGTTTGCAAATCCCGCTGTAACGATCGCGCGATCGCTTAGCGACACGTTCGCCGGAATCGCACCTGCGGACGTTACAGGCTTCATTTTGATGGAGCTGCTCGGAGCGATTGCAGCCACGTCGCTGTTCTCATGGATCGCGCCGCTGCCCGCTAAGGAGGTCGTCGTCCCTCATGCCGGATAAACCGTTCGTTCTCTTCATCTGCCGCCACAACACCGGGCGCAGTCAGATGGCGGAAGCCTATCTCAAGCATCTGGCAAATGACGCCGTTGAAGTTGCATCAGCCGGAACGATTCCCGCCGAGCGTCCCGCGGAGATCGTCGTCGAAGCCATGGCCGAAGACGGCATCGACATATCGAACGCCAAACCGAAGCTCATCGACCCCGTACTTGCGCAGCGCGCTGATTGGATTATCACGATGGGCTGCGACGTCACCGGGGTGACGCGCATCGACGAAGATTGGGGCTTACCCGATCCCAAAGGTCAGCCGATTGAAACGGTGCGTCAAATCCGGGACCTAGTAAAGTCGAAAGTCACCGATTTGCTTGCTAGATTAGTGAAATCTCCCGCATAAACTTCGACGCTTCGCGCGCGCGGTGCGAAAGCGGGCCGTAGCGCCGCACGTGCATGTCAAAGGCCAAACGCACGCTGGTCTCGTCTTCGGGCGCCATGATATCGACCACGGAGCGAATTGTCGCGCCGTGATGGCGCACCGCTTCGCGAATTGCCACGAGCGATCCCGACGCCTGCACGACTACCGCGTCGGACCCACGCACGACCAAATGCACGCGCCGCTCCAACGCGAGACGATGCATCGTAACAATCGTCACGTCCCCGCACTTATGCGACGCCTCAACCAACAATGCTTGCGCCCATCCTCGTTCGCCGCCCTCGAGCGCCGCGGAGCGAAGCTCGAGGGTCTCAAACACATGGTCTAAATCTAACGCGCGTTCCTCGTCTTCATGAACGATGACCAGATTGCGGTACATCAGGTCGTCGACGATCCGCCCGGGATTGCGCGTAACCGGTACGCGCACCCAGGTGAAAAAGCGGTTGTCTAGCGTTCCGGTTGGGCGATCGCGCGCATCGACGATGAGAAGACGCGGATCCCAGCGTTTATGTACGAACTCTCGGAGGCCGAGAATGCGGCTCATGACCCGGTCGAAACGTGCTCCAGTGCGGGTATCAGACCGAGTCCGCGCGCGATGCGCGCACCAAATTCCGGATCCGCCTTCTCGAAATGCGGGATTTGACGCAATTGGATATCGCGACGTACGTTTTTCATATGCGTGACGATGTTATCGACAAGACGCGATTGTTCGTCGGGATGCTGCAGACGGTACAAGTCGCCGGCTTGTTGAAAATCGTCGTTGCGGTACGAATGCTGATCGTAACGGCCAACCGCGCCCTTCAGCGCAACAACGGCGGGTTCGGGGAAATTCGTTGCTTGGGCCGGACCATTCAAACTGTTCGGCTCGTAATTGACCGTCGGGCCGCCGTTCGCATCAAAGCGCATGAAACCGTCCCGCTGATAATTGGCAACATTGGCATTGCGCGGCCGGTTCACCGGTAACTGCGCGTAATTCACGCCGATGCGGTGCCGGTGCGTGTCGGCATACGAAAAGATGCGGCCTTGCAGCATCTTATCCGGTGAGAACCAAATGCCCGGAACCACGTTTGACGGCTCGAACGCGGCCTGTTCGATCTCGGCAAAGTAGTTTTGGGGGTTTCTGTTGAGCACGAGTTTGCCGAGCGGAACGAGCGGATAATCCTTGTGCGAGATCACTTTCGTGACGTCGAACGGATCCCACTTATACGTGAAGGCGTCTTCAAACGGCACCAGTTGCACGTACACGCTCCATTGAGCGGCCTCGCCGCTTTCAATGAGATCGAACAGACTGCGGATGTCATGGTTCGGATCCTCGCCCGCAACCTGCGCTGCCATTTCCCTCGTGAAGTTTTTGATGCCGAGATCGGTCTTGAAATGATACTTGATCCAGACAGGCTTGCCGTCGGCGTTATACCACATATATGTGTGGCTGCCGTAACCGTTCATATGCTGATAGCCTGCCGGCGTACCGCGATCGCCGAACAGGTACGTCACCTGATGCAACGACTCGGGCGAGAGCGACCAGAAATCCCATGCCATGTTCGGATCCGGCAAATGCGTGTGCGGATGCCGCTTCTGCGAGTGAATGAAATCCGGAAACTTCATCGCGTCGCGAATAAAAAAGACCGGCGTGTTGTTTCCGACCAGATCGTAGTTACCTTCCTCGGTGTAGAACTTCACCGCGAATCCGCGTGGATCGCGCACGGTGTCCGGCGAGCCCAGTTCCCCCGCAACCGTGGAGAACCGCGCCAGCACCTCGGTTCGCTTGCCCACTTTGCTTAGAAAAGCCGCGCGTGTGTAGTCGCTGAGATCGTTAGTTACCTCGAAGTAACCAAAAGCGCCGCCGCCTTTTGCGTGCACCACGCGCTCCGGGACCCGCTCGCGATCGAAGTGCGCGAGCTTCTCAATAAGATGAAAATCTTCGAGCGTCGTAGGCCCGTGATCCCCGGCGGTGCGGGAGTTCTGATTGTCCGAAACCGGTGCGCCGAAGTTCGTCGTCAGAATCTTGTCGTTATTATCGCTCATAAGGCAACCGTAGCGCCGGCCAATTGATTTATCAATCCAACGTAATCTATAATACGCATAGGCACACCCTATGAATCTGCGCGACCTCACGTATGTCATCGCCGTCGAGCAGCATGGAAGCATTACACGCGCGGCGGAGGCCTGCGATATTACGCAGCCAACCTTGAGCGCTCAAATTGCAAAGCTCGAACATGAATTCGGCGTGGCGATTTTCGAACGCGACGGCCGCGGTTTAAAGATTACCGCAGCGGGACGCTCCGTGCTGGAACATGCAAAGAAAATCGTCGGTGCAGTCGACGATTTAGTGGCGGCGACGCAAAATCATCGAGATCCGATGGCCGGTACATTACGGCTTGGTCTCATTCCAACGCTTGCGCCGTATCTCTTACCGTCGTTGCTTCCGGCGGCAAGAAAAGCCTTGCCACGCCTGACGTTGACCATTTTCGAAGAACAAACGGCAACGTTATTGGAACGCTTGCGCTCGGGAACGCTCGATGCGGCAATCCTTGCGACATCCGTGGACGATCAACGCCTCACCGCGATACCGCTCTTTCAGGAGCCGCTGAGACTTGCACTTTGGACGGAACATCCGCTTGCCCAGCGCAAATGCGTCGAGCTCCGGGAAATCGATCCGTCGACGCTACTGCTGCTTTCCGAAGGCCATTGTTTGCGCGATCAGGCGCTGGCATTGTGCAGCGAACGCACGTTAGGCGACAAGATTCCGGGCGACTTTCGCGCCGCTAGCCTGGAGACGATTTTGAATTTAGTCGAGGCCGGAATGGGCATCACGCTCGTTCCGGAGTTATGCTTGCAGACCTCACGGCGCTCCGCACATCTTGCTATTCGCCCCATCGGCGGAGACGGTGCCTTCCGGCCCATCACATTGGTCTACCGCAACAGCACACCACGCGGGCTCGTGCTCTACGAGCTGGCTAACGTTACGCGCGAACTGGGAGCTAGATTAGTGAAATCTCCCGCGGCATCGTGAAGATGATTTCGGGCTCCGGCTCACCGTATTCGGCGATCTCGTACGTGCCGAACTCACGCAGTCGATTCACGATCGCTTGCGTCAGATACTCGGGCGACGATGCACCTGCGGTAACGCCGACGCGCGAAACGCCTTGCACCCACTCGGGTTTGATTTGATCGACGCGATCGACCAGATACGCCTTCGTGCCGAGCTGTTGCGCCAGCTCGCGTAAGCGGAGCGAGTTGGAACTGTTTTCGGATCCGACCACCAGCATAACGTCGCACTCCGGCGCCAGCTCGCGCACCGCATCCTGCCGGTTTTGCGTCGCGTAACAGATGTCGTCCCGCGCCGGCGTCTTTACCTTCGGAAAACGTTTACGCACCGCATCCATCACCTCGCGCGTTTCGTCAACGCTCAGCGTCGTCTGCGTGATCACCGCGACGCGCTCCGGATCCGGCACTTGCACGCGTTGCACGTCCTCGGCGTCCTCCACCAGGCTAATCTGCCCGGGAATCTCGCCCATCGTTCCAATGACTTCGTCGTGATCGGCGTGTCCGATCAGCAGTACGTGCAACCCCGCTTTTGCGAACTTGATCGCCTCGTAATGCACTTTCGAGACGAGCGGGCACGTGGCGTCGATGACGCGTAATCGGCGCTCTCTCGCCATGCGCCGCACTTCCGGCGAGATGCCGTGCGCGCTGAAGACTAAAATCGAGCCTTCCGGCGCTTCGGTCACTTCTTCAACGAATACCGCGCCTCGCTCGCGCAAGCGCTCCACAACCTCGCGGTTGTGCACGATCTCTTTGCGTACGTACACCGGTCCGCCGTGCTGGTCGAGCAGCTGGTCGACAACGGCGATAGCGCGATCCACACCGGCACAGCACCCGCGCGGATTGGCGAGAAGCATCTTTTGAGCGCTCACGCCGCCTGCTTTCCCGTGAAGCGAGTCTTATCCCGCCATCTGCATGCGCTGCGACCCGCTCTTGCGCCCGAACGCCGCAAGCCACAGGATGGAGCAGAACGAGATGGTGCTTCCGATAAAAATCGCATGCTGCACGCCGATCGTAGTTGCCAAAATGCCGCCGGTCAGCGATCCGATTGGCAACGTCGCCCAGGTGACCGCGCGAAACGCGGCCGCAACGCGGCCCATCAGGGGCTCGGGAACGAAGGCCACACGATACGTTTGCTGCGTCACTTCGTAAAGCGGTCCGGCAAAGGTGATGAGCAGACGCCCGAGCGCCACCGCACCGATCGGTGAGAGATATGATGCGAGATACATCAGTTTTCCAACCGCCGATATCGCAACCGCGCTCCCGAGCGCACCGCGCTCGCCAACCAGTTTCTGCACCGGCTGCGAAACGAACGCTCCGACCATGCCCACATTTGCGACGCCCATGACAACGCCGAATAGCGCGGGCGGCAGATGCATGATGCGATAGATGAGGACCGGGAAAACGGCCGTAACGATTGCGCCGCCCAGGTAGTTGGTCGCGGTGCAAAGCACGATCATGCGAAGCGCCGGCTCGCGGTTCAGTTGACGGAAGCCCTCCAACGTTTCGCGCGCAAACGAGCGAACGCGCGACTCTTCTTCGGTCTCGACGCGTTTCGGCTTCTCTTCCTTATGTTTGATGCGCCCGAGCGTGTAGATCGAAACGACAAAACATGCCGCGTCAGCAATCATCGCTAGCGGCGCACCGATGATTTGCACGATGGCGCCCCCTGCAGACGACCCGATTGCTTCGGCAACGGAGCCGCTCATGGAGAGCTTTGCGTTTCCGTCGGCCAGCCGCTCGCTCCCCACGAGCGACGGCACGATTGCCTGGTAAGCGACGTCGAACATCACCGACGCCGCGCTGCAAATAATGGCTGCAATGAACAACTGCGCCATCGTCAGCTTACCGAGGCCAAACGCGATCGGTAACGAGAGCATTGTGAGCAAGCGCACGAGATTCGAGACCATCATCACGCGTTTACGCCGATGGCGATCCGCTAATGCGCCCGCAATGATGGCAACCAGAGCGATGGTTGCGAACTCAATGCTTTGAAGGGTTGCTACTTGCAGCGCAGTGGCGTGCAAGGCGATGACTGCGACGATAGGAAGCGCGAAGATGGAAACCTGGCTACCAAAGTCGCTAACGAACTGACCGGACCACAACAAAAGAAAATTGCGGTCTCGCAAAAGCGATGCCGTATTTTTCACTCTGTAATGTAAATCGTCATCGCTTCTCGCGCACTTAAGAAGCGCGCCGTAAAGGTTGAGAAACGACTCTCGGGCGGGTAAGCGCTCAGAATGCGCAAGGATCGCCAACAATGGTGGCGGCAGATTGGTCCGGGTGTCGTGTCGGGCGCCTCCGACAACGATCCGACAACTGTAGCATCTCTTGCCGTCGTCGGCAGCACCACAATCTACGCGCTGGGTTGGCTCGTGCTGCTCGTCATACCGATGCTTGCGGTGGTTCAGGCGATCAGTGGGCGCATCGCCACGGTCTGCGGCGAAGGCCTCGAAACGATCGCGAAAAACCGCTATGGCCGGGTGGCTGGATTAGTTATTCTGCTCGCAGTCTTTGTGGTGGATCAGCTGACCATCGCCGCGGATCTGGAAGGCGGGGGCGCCGCACTGCATCTGCTCGCAGGGCCAATGGATTACCGGTGGTTCATCGCACCGCTGGCGTTCGTAAGCGGCGCCATGTTGTTGTTCGGAAATTTCAACGTCGTTCAAAACATTTTGAAGTACGTAGCGCTCATATTTTTGGCGTACGCCGCCGCAATGGTCCTCGCGCACCCGAACTGGCACGACGTCCTCATCGGCTCGTTCGTACCGCACCTGCGTTTCGATAAGACCTTTACAGCCGATGCGATCGCACTTTTGGGAACGACGCTTACCGCATACGCGTACGTGTGGGAAACGATCGAAGTATCCGAAGATCGTCCCCGCTTGCGTCAGCTCGGCCTGGTACAAGCGGATGCCGGTTTCGGCGCGGTCATGGCGGGTCTCACATTTTGGTGCATCGTTATCGCAACCGGCGCGACACTGGGCATGCATCATCACCCCGTAGAAACCCTAGACGAAGCCTCGCAAGCGCTGGTGCCAATCGCGGGCCGAGACGCGTCGCTGCTCTTTGGTATCGGACTCCTTGGTTCGGCGCTCATCGCAATTCCGGTGCTAGCGGGAACGAGCGCATACGTCGTGTCCGAGATGTTCGGCTGGCGCAAAGGGGTCGATGCAATATTCCAGCAAGCGCCGCGCTTTTACATCGTCGTCATGGCGACGTTAGCGCTTGGAGTAGGAATCGCATTTATCGGTATTCCACCTGTGCGACTGCTCTTCGTCGCTTCGATCGCGGGCGGCTTGGCCACGCCGATCACGCTGTTCTTTCTACTTCAGGCGACGAATGACGAGAGGCTGATGGGCGCGTTCACATGCCCGCCATGGCTGCGAATCGCAGGCTGGACGACATTCGGAATCATCACCGCGAGCGCTCTTATTTTTCTGTATCAACAGTTTCAGTCATAGCACGCGCTAACGCGGTATCGCCAAGCGCGCGAATCACCCGTTCGCGATCCTCCGGGCTTCGGTTCTGGCTGAACTTGTACTTTCCCGTGACGGACGTCACGGCGATTTCAATCCCTACAATTCCTCGTTCCATGCGCGCGATATACTCGGGATCTGCATTTTCGATCGTCCATCCGCTCTCGAAATGCTCGATCATCTTTTGAAGAATGTCGCGCGTGCGCTCAACGGAGACGATCCGAGCGAAGCCGTTGCAATGCACCGCCGAGTAATTCCACGTCGGCACGCTGTGCTGCGGGTCGGCGTACCACGACGCCGATACCATTCCGTGCGGTCCCTGAAAAATCGCCAGCACTTTCGCGCCGTCCAACTGTTCCCAATGGCCGTTCGCCCGCGCCAAATGGGCGCCAAGCACGAACGCATCCACGTCCAGCACTACGAACGGCACGTGCGTGGCCTGTAAGCCACGGTCCGTGGCCGATACGAGTATTCCGAACGGTTCGCGGCCAATAAAACTTAGGAGTTCGTTGCGGTCCTCTACTGCGAAGTGCTTTGGCGTATACATATGAATATTCGCTCCGTCTCGCTCGATGATGCCCCGCAGATCGCGGCGATTTACGCGCCGGCGGTCGAACGTTCGCACATCTCTTTTGAAGAACGTGCGCCGGCCGAAGGCGAGATGCGCGAACGCATTCGCTCCTATACGCAAATGTATCCTTGGCTCGTGGCGTCGGAGGAGGATGCCACAGTCCTTGGATATGCGTACGCATGCCCGCACCGCGCGCGTCCCGCATATCGCTGGTCTGCGGAAAGCGCGATTTACGTTCGTGAAGGCTCGCAGGGCCGAGGCATCGGCAAAGCCTTGTACTTCGAGTTGTTCCGTTTACTGAAATTGCAGCGCTTCCACAGCGTCTACGCGGGCATCACGCTGCCGAACGACGCGAGCATTGCACTGCACCGTGCTGTTGGTTTCACGACTGTGGGCATCTTCCGCGAAGTTGGTTATAAATGCGGCGCATGGCGGGACACGTCATGGTGGCAACTCCAGCTTGCCGACTCCAGCGTGCCTCCTGAAGAACCCCTGCGTCCCGCCGAGGTGCAGGCATGAAGGTTCGCTGTTGTATCGCCGGCGGCGGCCCGGCAGGCATCATGCTCGGCTATTTGCTCGCACGCGCCGGTATCGATGTCGCGGTGCTTGAAAAGCATGCGGATTTCTTCCGCGACTTCCGCGGCGATACGATTCATCCGTCAACGTTGCAAGTCATGAGCGAACTCGGCCTACTTGATGCATTGCTCAAGATCCGTCACTCCGAACTGCGCACGCTGACCGGCCGGATCGGCACCGATACGCTGACGATTGGCGACTTTAGCCACGTTCCGGGGAGGTGCAAATTCATCGCGTTCATGCCGCAATGGGATTTTCTGAACTTCTTATCGCAGCAAGCCCGGCGTTATCCGGGTTTTCAATTACTCATGGAAACAGAAGCGACGGATTTGGTACGCACCGACGGCCGCGTTACGGGCGTAGTTGCGAAGAACGCGCAGGGTACGATGACCATCGATGCGGATTTGGTCGTAGGCTGTGACGGGCGAACCTCGACGCTGCGCGAGTGTGCCGGTATGCGCATTTTGAATGCCGGCGCCCCAATCGACGTTTTGTGGATGAGAATCTCCCGCCGCCCCGACGATCCGGGCCAAACGTTTGGAAACATCGCGGCCGGCGGTATTCTCGTCGCGATCGATCGCACCGAGTACTACCAGTGTGCGTTCGTCATTCGCAAAGGCGCCTTCGAGGACGTGAAAGCGCGCGGTCTCGATGCATTTCGCGAAACGATCGCCACACTGGCACCGTTTCTGGCACCGCGGGTGAACGAAATCCAAAGTTGGGACGACGTGAAGCTTCTTACCGTGCGAATCGATCGTTTGGAACGATGGTTCCAGCCCGGATTCCTCTGCATCGGCGATGCCGCGCACGCGATGTCGCCCATTGCCGGCGTAGGCATCAATCTCGCGATTCAGGACGCCGTCGCGGCGGCAAACATTTTAACGGACCCGCTGTTGAACGGCAGTGTCGATACGAACGTGCTACGCGCAGTTCAAACCCGCCGGGAATTTCCGGCACGCGTAACGCAAGCCATGCAGGTTTTCATTCAAGACCGGGTGTTGAATACCGTGCTCACCGCCCGTACGCTGACGCATGCCCCGCTATTGGTCAAGGCATTGTTTGCGATTCCATGGGTACGGCGAATTCCGGCGCGCCTCATCGGCATAGGCGTGCGTCCGGAACACGTTTTAGCGCGAGAGCGCGCGAGCTAACGCAACGAGCGAATCGCGCTGCTGGGATGCAGCGGTAGGCAACACGACGTCGACCGAAAAGCCGTACCCTTCGAGCGAACGCTGATCACCGTACGGATCGATGCGGCTCGATGCGATTTGAAATGCAACACCGCTATGCGGAAGAACGACGTACCCGGGCTCCGCGAAACCAAGAGCGCCGAAGGTACTCTCCCCGGCGAGCACGGTATCGGGCAAGCGCGAGAGCAACCGCGCCACCGCTTCACAATCGTTCGAACATTTGTCGTCGACCAGCGCGATAACCCGCGGCTGATCGGTGCCGGTTCGCGTAACGCTGAAGGCATGAGTACTTACGTCACTCTGCGACGGCACGACATCCGGCCGAACCGTGCACGCATCGGGCGGCGTCATTGCAATGGTGTCCAGCACGTTTTGAATGCGTTGCTTTACGTCGGGGGTCACCGGTTGGCGAACCGTCGCCAAGGCGAGCGAATTCGAGTTGAATTGCAGCCCAGTGTTGAAACACGAACGCGTGCCGATACGTGTCGGCGGAGCAGCGGCTTCCTCAACCGCTCCACCGGAGAACCACGTGTTGAGCAGATCCAGCGGCGCAATGCCGCCCGTATTCCCGCGCAAGTCCATCACGACGACTTGCTCTTTGCCTAAGCCCGACGCGTTGGCCAGCGCTTTTCGCAGGGCGTCATCCGCCGAATCGCTGAATGACGGAATGCGCAAATAGGCGATGCCGTTGCCTAGAGCTTCATACGAAGGCGTATTCGAAATCCCGCTTGTCTGCGGAATGGCGGTCAACGCGATCTCACGGCTGCCGCAGCGAATCGATCGCGCAACTTCGCCAAGACGCGGATAACTGACGTACCAGGCGCTCGAAAACGCATTTCCGTTCCACGCTTGCACGGCATGCGGCTGCTCACCGGCATCCTTAGCCGATATCACGCGAAGGCGTCCATCGCTCATTCGCAGCGCGCTGCATGCAACGGTAGGACGCGCCGCAAGCATTGCGCTTGCCGATCCCGCAGCAAACAGCGGCGTATCCATCACGCCCGAATGCGCATCATACTGCATATGTTGCAGCGCGACCCACGGTGCGAACGCTTTTGAAAGCGGTTCGGGCGCATTGCCTTCGCTCGCAAGCTGGGCATCCCACGATTTGAACCACGCATCCCACTTCCAGCCGCGGTCGACCGCGCGCGAATATCCGGCATACGTCTTCTGCATTAGCAATCGCAGCGCCGGTAAATCCGCGCGTAGGGACGAAGCATTCACCGGCATATCGTGCGACGCGCGAACGCTCTTGCGGAATCGGTCGAACCACGAGTACGGTACGATGAACGAGCGGTTTGAATACGGCGGATCGTATGGTGCAGGCAGGACGATGCCGCCTTTTGGAATGGTTACACCGAACGCTTCCCAGCGCGCGTTCTCTGCTGCGATTTCACCCTCCGGCACGCGGACCCGCGCGGGCGTCATCGCGCCGAGCAGCGCAGCTGCCGCGCAACAGATCAAAACGGATCGCAGCATCTTCATGCCGCGAGCGTTCTGTCGCGCTACGACCGCTCCTTTGCCAAGCCGTCAAACGTGATGGCCGTGACCCAGCCGTACAAACACCTCGGAATGATATCGGAAATCCATCCTTCGGTGCCCCACTGCCGCGGGTCCGTTTGTTTTAACGCCGCCGCCGTGCCTTCGCTAAACAATCCCGTAGCGATAGCGAGCGCGATGCCTGTCCAAAACCATGACACGCCGCGCATCGAGGGGCGGATCGCACCGTACATCGCGCCCGTGCCGACTCCATCCGCATAGCCGATGAGCGCGCCGACAGCGTTCTCGCGGTTCTTGTCCGTATCGGAGAGCTGCTCGTCCGGCCGGTCGAACGGCGCGACGTGCGCGCGGCGCGCGATCTCTTTCACGACATTCTTCGGCAAATCGCTAGGCCCGCGACCGCGAAGAAGCATATCGGCGTAGGATGCGACATCGAGAGCGGTGGTGCCCGCGGCGCCTGCAAGAGCGCCGTACACCATCGTCCTCGCGCTCATTCGACGTAGCTCTCGACCGTTTTCCCCGATCGCATATGCGCGGCGTCCGGGTTCTCTCCGAACTCACGCCGCGCGCGCCGTTGACGCAGCAAGTCGTAGTAGCGATCGAGTTGCACGTTCACCTCGTCGAGCCGTTTTTTCTCATCCGGCGTCAGCGACCGATCGTCGGCGAGTTCGTACAACCTATGCTCTTCCGCAACGAGTTGCTCAATGTGTGTATGAATCGCACTATCGTTCATCGTGTTCTCCATGATGCGTGCTCTTCGGTTGCCGCAAACCGAGTCGCACTAAGTCCTCGTCGGTTAAACGAATACCGGCAGCCGCAACGTTTTCTTCCAAATGCTCCAGTGAGGATGTTCCGGGAATGGGCAGCATTACCGGCGAGCGGTAGAGCAGCCACGCGAGCGCGATTTGCGGCACGCGCACACCGTGCGCTTTAGCGACGATCTGCGCTTCGGTGTTGTCGTCGAACGAATCGATGCCGGCGCCTAGCGGGAACCATGGAATGAACGCGAGGCCGTTGCGCTCGCAGTAATCGATCACCGCTTCGCTCTGGCCGCGATAGGCCATGTTGTAGCGGTTCTGCACGGAAACGATTGGGACGATCTTTTCCGCCTCGCGAACCTGCTCGAGCGTCACGTTCGAAAGGCCGGCGTGGCGAATTTTGCCTTCATTGCGAAGATCGCGCAACGTGCCCACCGATTCGGCAAACGGCACGTTTGGATCGACGGCGTGCAGTTGATACAGGTCGATGACGTCGAGTTTCAATCGCCGCAAACTGCCTTCGCAATCCTCGCGTATGCGTTCGGGCCGGCCGTCCGCACGCCACTCACCGGGACCGGGACGCGCATTCCCGCCTTTGGTTGCAATGACCAATCCGCGCGGATACGGGTGAAGCGCCTGAGCGATCAGCTCTTCGTTTGTATTCGGCCCGTATGCTTGCGCCGTGTCGATGAGGTTGACGCCCAGTTCGACCGCGCGGCGAAGCACGCGTTTTGCGTTTTCGACGTCGTCCGGCCACCCCCAAATGCCCGGACCCGTAAGACGCATAGCACCGAAGCCCATGCGATAAACCGTGAGATCGCCGCCGATCGTTATCGTGCCGGCCGTCGCTGCTGTCGAAATCATCCGTTTACAACCTCTCCGCCATTAACGTGTATCGTTTGTCCTGTTATATACGATGCAAGCGGCGAAAGCAAAAAAATGACCGCCGTCGCGACTTCATCGGGCTGCCCTGGGCGCTTCATCGGAACGTTTTGTCCAAATTGTTTGACTTTTTCTTCGGGAAACGTCGCTACAATCAGCGGCGTCCAAATCGGACCCGGTGCGACGGCGTTAACCCGTATCCCCTTCTCGACCACCGCGAGCGCGAGCGAACGTGTAAAGGAGACAATCGCGCCTTTCGTCGCGGAATAATCAACGAGTTGCGGGCTGCCGCGGTACGCAGTGACCGACGCGGTGTTGACGATGGATCCGCCCGTGCGCTTTAAATGCGGAATCGCCGGCTTCGCAAAGTAAAACTGCGAGAGGATGTTCGTGCGAAAGGTCTTCTCGAGGTTGCCGAAGTCCAATTCCTCGAAGTCTTGTTCCGGATGCTGCTCCCCCGCATTATTGCACAAGCCGTACAGCTCTCCGAACTGCGATACCGTTTCGTTTACGACTTTCTCGCAAAACGCACGATCGCCGATGTCTCCCGCGAATGTGATGCAGGGACGTCCGGTTTGTTCGACCAGCTTGCGCGTTTCCTCGGCGTCTTGCTGCTCGTTGAGGTAGGTGAACGCGATCTTCGCGCCTTCTCGTGCCGCCGCTATCGCGATCGCACGTCCGATGCCGCTGTCGCCGCCCGTAATGAGCACGGCACGATCGCGCAACATATTGCACGGATGGTGGTGCGGATGTTGATATCGCGGCTGCGGCTGCATCTCGGCTTGAATGCCGGGCTGCCGCTCCTGATGTTGCGGGGGAAGCTGCATTTAGAGTAATTCGACCGCGCGTATTTCGTTTACGGGAATCGAATGCGTGCGCGCACCGGGCCCATGCCGGCGATAGGGCGGCAACGGATCGCTCGGCGTGAGCGGCTGCAAATAAATGTGTTGTGGATCGTTGTCGATTTTCTCGAGCACGCCTTCGTAGTGTCCCTCGTCATGGGAAGGCGGAATCGGACGTGTCGTAAGCAACACGCGTTTTCCGAAGTACGGACGAACCTCTTCTAACGTCATGGCGGCATCTTACCCGCCCGCGTGCGATGGTGAGCAGGCAGCCCATCACCTCCTTAACGCGGGCAAGCCGTACGGCAAAGTATCCGGCGCAATACGAACGCCTGTCGTAACCGTAAATACGTCATTCCGCGACGTTGCATATGCGAGCTCGATGAAATACGCCGCGTATCCCCGTGAGGGCGGCGCAATATTGGCGACGTATGTCGATCCGCCGGTATCCGGTAGCTCCGTCGCCCAAAAAGCGCGGCCCACCGTCTGGAATCGAAAGTCGCGTCCGTGCGGATTCACCGCATGCCAGAGCCGCGCATGAACGGGTTTGCTCGCGCTGTGAACGCGGATACTTCCATCGCTCAATGTCTCGGACGAGAACGTAGGGAGCGGCGTGCGATTGATAACGCCATCCAAGAAGGCAATGCCGGTTTTCGCCGCATCGCCTGCTGCGCCGCGCAACGAGTGATCGGTGTTCGGAACGTACCGTAAAAATTTCTGGCCGAGTAAGCCGTCGAAGTAAAACTGCGACGAATCCGGCGTGAAAAACTGATCGTTCGCCGCATTTACGATGAGCTTCGGTACCGTGATCCGTTGCCGGTACGCGTACGGATCTTCGATTTGCATCAACGCGTCGAGTTGCGGCGTGCCGAACCACTTCATAATGCCCATCTTCTCGTATGAAGCGAGTGCTTCGGGCCATCGGCCATACACGCGGTACGCATGCAGCGCCGACGCCTCGACGTTGAGTACATCGATGACGACCGGCACGACGCCAACGACGCGCGGATCCGCGGCTGCAGTAAGCCAGGCAGTCCATCCGCGTTTCGAAGAACCACCGACGACAAAACGATTAACGATCGGACCGTGTCTGCGCCGCGTGTTCATGGAAAAAGCAGTCATGGTATCCATCGCGCGAACCGCCGCTTTTGCCATCGCAAGATGCAACGGCCACGTCTCGTCGCCCGTGTGCAGATACTTGTCCCACGTGTACGCGACCAGATCGTCTTCGCCGCGCGCTCGATGTTCGTCGGTAAACGTCAGCGGCTGATTCGGCACCATGCGCACTTCCGCAACTAATGCGCCGATTCGCGTTGCAATCTCGCCGACAACGCGGTCCGGTTTCTGGGGCGGCGGATCGTTGTTCGAACCGCCGGATATCACGAGGACTCCAATGTTGCTTCTGATGCGTTCCGGCTCGATAATGGTCATCCAATGCTGCCACACCGGACGATCGACTTCGCGCTCCGTGCGCCAACGCTGCGACGTCATCGAAAGAACGTGCGTGCGGTATCCCGGGCCGTCGCTGGAACTGATTACCTCAAACGAATATTCCGGAGTCGGCGTCGCGATGAAACGATCGATCGGAGCCGGCGCAGAGAAACCTCCGGCCGCCGCAGCGGCGGCCATCGATACGCGGATAAACTCTCCGCGCGTAAACATACACGATCAATACCCGAGCAGGCGCGCGTTCCCCGCTCGCCTCGCCTCGCGGGCTAGCGCTACTGGTTGTGCGCTTTTGGCGTTGCCGACGGCGCCGGCTTCGGCGGCACGTAGTGCTGCCGCCATTTCACTTGGTACTGCACTGAAATCGACCGCGGCGGTAGTGGCGTCGTCGCAAACGCGAACGACCCGCCGCCTTGCAACGGCATCGGTGAAACGCCTTGGTACGTCGTAAACAGGCCCGTGTGCGTTCCAAAGATGTTCGAAACATTCAACGTCAGCGATCCAAGTGATCCGTGTAAGACGATACCGCCGTTGAAGATCGTGTAAGACGGTAAGTTATATCCATTGTTTGCGGATGTGTACGCAGCGTTGAGCAGCCACTCTACACGCGCTTTCGGAATGATGTGATCGAGAGTCAGCCCGGCCGTATGCAATGGACGGCGCGGAAGCTGCGCGCCCGCCGCGTAATAGCTGCCCGGGCCCTGCAATCGCGGATCGACCACCGGCAGATAGGTGCTTGCTGTCGTATACATTGGAAAGAGCATGGTGGTCTTACCGAGCGGAATTTGCCCGCTCATCGTTACGCCCTGACTGACCTGAGTCAGACCGGTGATAGACTGATTCACGTACACGCGATCGGGCGAAAATGGAAGCGCACCGCAAATTGCCGGGTTGCTCCACGTTTGCTGGAGCTGCTGGAGATATGCGGTCATCGAGCCGCCTGGAAAAATGGAAGGCGGTTCGCTAGCGATTGGTACCGCGAGCCACATGTCCTGTCCGAACCAATTATTGCGATAGGTGTTTACGGTTACGACGCCACCCTTGAACGTGTGGCGCCAACCCGCATCGTAGCTCTGCGAGGCTTGGCGAACAGCTTGATCTGACGGGCCGTGCGTATACACCGAACCATTGTAGCAATCGTACTGCGCACTTAACGGATCGCCGAGCGGCTGCGGATAGGTATTGGCCGGCTCGGCACTGCCCGCACCGTAGCCCAGAGAAAACACGTCGTTCTTCCCGGGCTGCCACGTCGCGCTTTCATACACTTCAAAAGAGCTGCCGGCACCGGTTGCCGCCGAATGAGAGATGGCGTGCGTGAAACTTAATTTATCGTTCGCTTTCGTCTCGTCTGAAAGATAGAATCCGGACATCTGCGAGAACTGTGACACTTGCGGTGATGCCTTGCTGTTATACGTGGAACTAACGGAGCTGTTCGATTGGCTCTCCCAAGCATCGAATTTGACCGTGTGCCGGTGCGCGGTTTCCTGAAGCTGCAAACCGACCGCGGACCACGGCGAGTTTCCGTGCGACTCATAGGGCACCACGGTTCCGTTCACGGCGCGGTTAGGTTCATACGAATCGTTAGCCCAATAACCCCGAGTCGCACCTAGCGTGTATTGGATGTGCCCGGCGATCGATTCAAACGAAACCGTTTCAAAAAGGCTGTGAGAACGGTTGCCGTTGTTCGGACCGCTGCTGCACGGCAAAACGCTGGTGTCGAGGCTGCAAATCCACGCGCTACGCCAAGCGTTCGTGATCCCGGCGAACTTCAAGTTCGACGCCGGTGAAATCGCAACGTTCACCTTAAAAAGATCTGCGTACGTTGCGTATCCACCCAAATGTTCGTATTGCGAACCCGTCTGATCGGCGTAGTACATGCCGTTGAGCGGCGAGTCTGCGCCACCGACCGCATGCTGTAGCGCGAGCGAGACTTTACCCTCGCCGCCGGTGACTGCCCACGATGCCGACGAGTTGCCGTAGTTGCCGACTCTGCCGGTAAAGGCGTAGTTCCAAATCTTCGTCGGTTGCAGGGTGAAGAAGTTCACGCTACCGCCGAGGCCGCCGGCACTGGGCGCGAAATTGATCGAGCTGCCGCTAAAAAGACCCTGTGCGCCTGCCAGTTGCGAACCGCCGCCCACGATATGAATGCCGTCGATTGAGTACATGGTCTGCGAGGGGTCCGCGTTTCGCAGCGACACGTTAAACGCCGAGTTGGCTCCATACAGATCGCCGTCCGCAATCACGCCGGCCAGCTCGCTCAATTCCTGAGAGAGCGACGATGAGACCTTATGCTGCGCACTCTCCTCTCCGGTGCTTTCGCTGTTGATTGCAACCGACGAATGCGCTTTGACGGCGGCAATGGTTCTTAGTGCGGGTGCCAGTTTCACGGCAACCTCGACACGGCGTCCTTCGTCAACCTCGACTTCGGTCAACTTCGTCCGCTCGTAGCCGTCGGCTTGCACCTCAATTCGATACAACGCGGGCGGCAGACTCGAGAAAATTAATAAGCCTTTAGCATTCGTGAGCGAGCTCTGCGGCGAGTCGCCACCGAGTAAAAACACCTGCGCGTTATCGATTGGCTTACCGGTGAACGTATCGCTCACGCTCACGACCAGCGTTCCGGGATCTTGAACCTGCGCACGTGACGAAGTCACCGTCATCGTAAGAAAGGCGACGGT
>CAZHGH010000040.1:20916-26452 GCA_964531205.1 uncultured bacterium | reverse complement strand
GCGCAGCAACTGACGTCGTTCGCGCTCGAGGCATCGACGAAAATTCTCAAGACCGCAAACGGCTATGGCTTTTACGATCCACACACGCATCGTCTCGCGCTCGTCGCTTGGCCGCGCCGCGACGTCATCGCGTCTACTTTAGATCGGCACGAACGCGATGCGCTACTCACGCTCACCTATGCAAGCGGCGCCGGCCGGTCCACACGCTATGGCATAGCCGCCGCAAATTCACTTGCCTCGGCGCAGGCTACCCTCCGGGCCTTCGCGAATGCGCGGTAGCGCGCCAGGGAAAGTGGCGGAACGGTAGACGCAGCCGCCTCAAAAGCGGCCGGGCACAACCCATGAGAGTTCGAGTCTCTCCTTTCCCAAGGTCTTAAATGAAAGACGCCCGCTTTCGCGAGCGTCTTTTTCTCTTTCGATCGAGCTGCCTACGGCAGCGTTGCGCCATCCTTCGCTACAACCAGCGTTTTCGCCTGAATGCCGGATGCAGCACGCGTGCCCAATACTAGTACGTGCGCGCCTGAAACGAGTAGTGCTCTCGATCCCGGTTCGATGTACGTGACAGGCGTATTTGCCGGAATTGTGACGTTGATGGTCCCGCTTGGGAAGACCATCGTGATCGCCTTTTGACCCGAACTCGAGCCAACGGTACGCACAGTCGAGTTGGCCATCATGCGGTTCGGGCGGGCGACGCTCCTCACCGTTGAGTTTGCCATCATGTGCGTGCCCGCGCTGTCCATCTTGGTAAAGCCTTCACCGGTCCCGCGCAGTGACGGCGCGAAAATGTGGACTTCCGTTGAAACGTACCCATTGCCGGATTGAGGAACCACTGTCGTTCCGATAAACGAATTCTGCGTAACCTTGTCCAGCGATGATTTCGACACCGCAAGAACGCGCGGTTTAGATCCAAATTGAATGTTTTGCCTGCCGGCAACCGTCTTTAGTAGCAGGGAGCCCGCCGCAACGGATACGATCTCTCCGTTGAGACGGACGGCGTTCGATGAGGACTGCGCGGGTGCCGCTACCGGCAACGCGGATACTAGCAAAGCAGCTACAACAAATAAAAAGCGCATAACCAACCGATTGAACGCGACGTTCGTGAAGAAACTCTGAACGCTCGCTTTGGCCTACAGGTGCTCGTCCGAATCCGCGTGATGGGCGTCAAATTGGTCGTCGCGGTTTTCGTCAAGACTGCTTTCGCCGTATTTTTCTTCTTCAAGCCGCACAGCTTCCGAAGGCGCAACCGGCTGTTCACCCCGCGGCACTATATCGGGAGCGATGGCCTCGTCTTCATCATCGGGGTAGGGAAGGTGATCCGCATTAATGCTTTTATTGATATCCATTTTCTCACCTGACTTACTGTAGCTAGCACAGAACCCGGCTGCCGTCATCAGGCAAGCAGCGCCATTAAAGCATCGCGTTTTCGGCCAATGGAACGGCGGTCTCGGTAACGATCTCTCCACGCTGTGCAGCCTTGCGAAACGTTTCGTAATCGCGCTCGACCTGGTCTGCATACGCGAACGCATACTTGGCAACGGCGACGTCGAACGTGTCTCTCGTTCCGAGGTAACCGGCAATGGCGGCAGATCCGCCCGCTTTTGCGTGCGCCCGCGCTAGCGTAGCACCGCAAAGCGCGGCATAACGCGTTAGTGCGTTTGCGTCGAACAACTCTAGGTCGACCGAAATCTTCATATCCCGCAGTTGCCGCACGTAGTAATCCCGCCCCGATGGGCCGCGCGACCACCCTAAGAAGATATCGCTAACCGCTTGCAACAGGCGCTGCCCGGCGACGACGCGCTCGCCGTGATTGGGCCACGGCGACGTCCCGGCGTAGTCCTCGAGGACCGAGCGGCGCGCCTCTTTTATTTGAAGGAACAGCGGCCGGTTTAACTCATCCAGCAGCAGTACAACGAAGCATCGAGTTCCGACGCTTCCTACGCCGACAACTTTGATCGCTGCATCGACCGCATGGAATCGCTTTAGCAGCAGCTGCTGATCTTCACGTAATGTTTGTGTGTAGAGTTTCGTGAATTCATCAGCGACGGCCAGCAGATCGTAGTTCGGGTGAAACAACAACGGCGGCCGGTCTTCGATTCCAACCTGACCGTTGCGTTCTGCGGTAAGTTTGGCAAATACATGTTCGGAAGTGCTCCGATAAGCGCGTTGTGCGCCCGCTTGGAGCTGTTGGCTGAGCCGGCGATCGTCACGCGCAGCATTGAGAACTTTCGCAAAGGTAATCCGATCGTACCAAATTTCCATCGCCGACATTCCGGCGTACGCGTTCATCATTTCGCGATATCGCAGCGCCACGGTACGTGCAGCGTCTCGAGCCTGAACTTCTGAGAACTTCCGCCACCGTGCGGCAAGAACAAAGCTCGTGCACAGCCGCTTAATGTCCCACTCCCACGGTCCCGTGAGCGTTTCGTCGAAATCGTTTAAATCGAAGACGAGATCCCGCTCGGGGCTTGCAAATCCGCCAAAATTCATGAGGTGACAATCTCCGCAGAGTTGAAGGCGGATGCCCGTGGTTACGGTGGAAGCAAGATCGGCGGCTTGGACTACGGCCGAACCGCGAAAAAATGAAAAAGGCGATTCCAACATCCGCGAATAGCGAAGCGGAATCAGGCCTTCAAGACGACCCTCATTTGACGCTTTGATTAATGCGAGCGGATCCCGATCGGTAGAAGGCAGTCCGAGAGCGGCATGGCTGGATCGCGGACAAACGGAACGGCGTGCTTTGCCCTCATTTCGACGATCGTCGATTAGTGTCACGATGGCAAATATAAAGCAAGAGCCCTACTTTCGTCCAGCCGCTTGTTTGCCGCCCATCAGCCAAGGCGTATTTTCGCACATTCTATTTATGCGGGTTATTTGTTCGGATGTCGCTGTGCGGTTTAGCCGATTTACCGGATAATGCATCCATGACTAAACAGAAAGTGCATTTGCGCGTACATAAACCCGTCGAGGATGATCGCCGCCCCTGTATCGTTAGGGGCGGCCGTCTCGATTCGACAGTCTTCCCTGGCTGGGGCCCGCGCATATGATGCGCGAGCTCCTTGCAATCTAGATTGCCCTCGCCTCGGCGATCGCTTCAGACTCACGCATTGCGGCGCCGTCAGCTGTCAGCGTCTCCAATTCCGAAGGCGAAATCGTGCTCTCCAAAATGGCCCGCAAGCGTTCGCGTTCCTGTTGCTCGGAGAAATCACCACGCGCACCTTGCTTCAATAAGCGCGACTGCGTAAAACCGAAGAGGCGCGCCGCTCTCGCACTACCGCCGGTCATTGCCGCAACCATCGCCAAGTGCTGCAGCGTCCACGCTACAACCGTCGATCCCTGTGCGAGATGCGAGAAGTCGAGCGCACTGCGCGAGGCGTCACGCGCCTCATCGTACCGGTCCGCAGCAATTAAAAACGTTGCAAGATTCGAAAACGCCCTCATGATCGCAAACTCATCGCCAAGCAGAAGCGCATCCCGAAGCGCGTCCTTTCCAAGGTCAATCGCTGCTTCTTTGTCACCGGCCCGGAAATGCACTTCGGCCGCAAACATTTCAGCGACGGTAGTGACCCGTTCCGCGGACTGCGCTTTCGCGATCTCTAGGGCTTTCGCGACGTGCCTGCGCGCGGAATCCAGATCGCCCGCGGCACCTCGACTCAGGCCGAGACCCTGGTGAGCTGTCGCCGCAAGCAGCGGTTCGCCAATATCTCGCGCAATGTCCAGCGCGTTCGACAGCGCCGATTCGCCTTCGTGATGGCTTCCATGTTCGACGAGCATCCTTCCGGTGATCGTTTTGGCGTTCACAATGCCACGTTGGTCGTTCAAGGCGTGATACAGCTCCTGGGCTCGTTCTGCGTCCGGGAGCGCCGTCGTCAAATCGCCCGCCAAAAATGCGAGGAACGCTTGCGTATACAGCAGGTCCGCAACGACGCGGCGTGGCGTCGTTTCATCGACAAGATCGAGCGCGTATCGCGACCATTTAAGGCCCTCCGCGAGCGCGAACGCGCACCACACCACGTGAAGAACCGCGATTAATCGTTGCCCTAGTAAAACGTCGTGCCGTTCCGCGATGGTCCAGCGTATTGCAGCACGCCAATTCTCCAGCTCACTTCGAGCCTGCGCGTGCCACTGCCGATTTGGAGATGTTCTCCACTTCGCCTCACAGTGCTGCGCCAACGCTAGAAACGCAGCAGCATGACGATGCGCCTTCTCTTCAAGACGCCCGCTCTCGACCAGTTTTTCGCGCGCGTACTCGCGCGTGGTTTCAAGCATCGTGTATCGAGCGTCGTCAACGTCAAAGTCGACGACGACCAAAGACATGTCAACCAGCGACGAAAGAACTTCAAGCAACTCTTCGCGTTCCGCGATGTTTCCGGCACCGACGCTGACAGCGTTTTCGAGTGTAGTCCCATTGGAGAATATCGACAAATCCTGAAAAACGCGGCGTTGCGACTCGGGGAGAAGGTCGTAGCTCCAGTCCAGCAGCGCACGCATTGTCTTGTGCCGCGGGACCGATGCGGAACCGTGACGCAAAAGGCCCAGCCGTTGACCGATGTTCGCCGCAACCATCTTCACGGATTGCGCCGACACGCGCGCGGCTGCGAGTTCTATTGCAAACGGTATACCGTCGAGGCGTGCACAGATCGTTTCAACGTCTGCACGTTCCTCATCATCCGGTTCGGAGATTCCCGCGCGATCTAAGAAAAGGGCGACCGCGGCGGAGTCGCGCAACGGCGTAACGTGAAAGACTCGCTCGCCGATCACGTGTAAGCGCGCCCGGCTCGTCGCTAAAATATGGAGATGCTGTGACCGCGTAAGGAGACGCTGAGCGAGCTCTGCACACGCTTCCAGCAGATGCTCGCAGTTGTCCAATATCAACAGCTGGTGCTTACCGGCAAGCGCATCCATCCAGTCGTCGTTCACCGCATCGGAGGCCGTTACGCCAAGTGTCTCGGCAACGCGTTGTGCTACAGCGCCGATATCTGCGAACGGCGCTAATTCGACGAACCACACGCCGTCGCTAAATTTGTCGAGAACCGCGTGCGCGGTCTCGAGCGCGAGGCGCGTCTTGCCTGCACCGCCCGTACCGGTCAGCGTAATCAGACGATGATTTACTACGTCGTTACTTAAGTCACGCATCGCATGATCGCGCCCAACAAAACTGGTCAGCGCGTACGGTAAATTGTGGCGCGCGATCGCTCGCACTTGACCGCGAGGCCGCCGCCCATTTCCGGCACGGCGCGCGGCTTCTTCAAACCGCTCGCGGTCGAAAGGCGAAAGATTTAGCGCATCCGCTAATAATGCCAAGGTTTGACGCTGCGGTGCGCGCCGTATTCCGCGTTCAAGAACCCCGATACCGCCCGCGCTCATTCGCGCGAGCTCGGCCAGCGTTTCTTGCGATAGTCCCGCCTGCAAACGAAGTTCGCGTAAGAGCCGCCCAAACGAAACCTGTTGCGTCATATGCTGCTTTGTATGCAACAAGACGCCGCGTGGCAAGGGTTGCGGCGCAGCACCTCTTTTACTGTGCTGCCAAGCAAGCGTG
>CAZHGH010000040.1:0-20816 GCA_964531205.1 uncultured bacterium | reverse complement strand
GCGTGGCAAGGGTTGCGGCGCAGCACCTCTTTTACTGTGCTGCCAAGCAAGCGTGACCATTAAATGTACGGATAAATGTGCTGGACGTTTCTGGCCCGCGCGGCGCGGAACTGCGAAAATGCGATATGCATACCGTAGCGACGTATCTTCTTTCCAGGCTTAGTGAACTCGGAATAAAGCGCATATTTAAAGTCCGTGGCGACTACAATCTCGCGATGCTCGAGGCTGTCAGACCACACCGCGACATAGAGTGGATCGATAGCGCAAACGAACTTGATGCGACTTACGCCGCCGACCAATATGCACGGGTCAACGGCTTCGGGGCTCTCATGACCCCGTCCGGCGTGGGCGAGACTTCTGCGATTAGCGTGCGCACTGCCGACGCCCACAGTACCGCAGCGGAGACGCATTTGACGCTCGCAAACGCGGCCGATGAGATCGATCGCGTTTTTCGGGTAGCGTTACAAACCGGCAAGCCGGTCCGCATCGTTGTGCCCGAGGAGGTTGCCTCCGCTGCGATTTCGCTCCGTCACAAAAAAGTCGTTTTGGCAGAGCTAGTTTTGTTCAAGACTGATGAAGTCGAGTGGGTCATACTGAGCCCATGAAACGTGCCGATTTGCTTCACGGCGCCGCCGCATTCGCCGTGTTATCCTCCGGAGTCACCGCTCGAGGTCTTGCCTCCACGCCGAAACGTACGCCGATCTTACCGTTGTCCCCACCCTCGGAAGGCGTACCCACGGCGTTCTTGATTTCCGAAGGCGCCGTCATGATCGATTTCGCCGGCCCGTGGGAGGTCTTTCAGGACGCGGACGTCGCCGCGCGCGCAAACGCGGCGTTCTTGCCGTATACAGTCGCTGAAACAACCGCGCCCCTGACCTTCAGCGGCGGAGCGCGCGTCGTGCCCCAATACAATTTCGCGAACGCGCCGGCGCCAAAGTTGGTTGTGATCCCCGCACAATCGGATCCTACGGCTGCAACAAAAGAATGGCTAAATACGGTTGCGCGTAGCGCGGACGTCATTATGTCGATTTGCACCGGTGCTTTCGTGCTTGCGAAAGCGGGATTGCTTGACGGGCACACGGTTACGACACATCACAGTTCGCTCACACGCCTTGCGATGGAGTATCCGCGTGTAACGGTGCGCCGCGGCGCGCGGTTCGTCGATAGCGGGCGTATTGCTACATCGGCGGGATTGTCCGCCGGTATCGATCTTGCATTGCACATGGTCGCGCGGTATTACGGTGAAGATGCGGCTCGCCAAACGGCATACGACATGGAGTATCAAAGCAAAGCGTGGTTGAACGAAAACTCGAACGCCGCGTATAAAACCCCGCCGGCTCCGCGGCCCGGATTTGCGCTTTGCGAGGTGTGCTGGATGGAGGTCGACCCAAAAACCGCACTCTCTTCAATGTATCGCGGAAAGCGGTATTACTTCTGCATGGCCGAGCACAAGCGGTTATTTGATTCGCAGCCGCTGCGTTTCTTGAATGCATCGTAAATTCAAAGCCGGGTACTTCACGGGCGAGACCACGCAATGGCAAATCGCCAACGTCTTGTTGTGTGAGGTGCGGCACTCCGCCGGCAAAGCCGTCCCGATGCACGAGCATGAAGCGCCCTACGTGAGCCTACTGCTTGAGGGGGCGTATCAAGAGCGCGGGGACGATTTCGACATCCGCTACGAACCCTATACGTTGGTCTTTCATTCCGCGCATACCGTGCATGAGGATGAAATGTTCGGACCGAGCCGGTTTTTCGCGGTAAACCTGCTTGCGCCGTGGGAAGCTCTTATCGCAGAACTAGGTGGGTCCCGGGCACACGTTTTCGAGCTGTACGGCGGCGATCCGATATGGGTTGCTCTGCGCCTCTATCGTGAGTTTCTCGCGCGCGATGATTCATCCGATACGACCGTTGAAGCGCTGGTGTACGAACTGTGCGCTATTATCGCGGCACGGAAACCTGAGGACGCGCACGAACCACTGTGGCTCGCGCAGATAGACCGCGCTATCCACGAACGCTTCCAAGAACCGCTCGACATTGCGGTCATGGCATCCGATCTTGGCGTGCATCCATCGCACATGTGCCGCGCGTTCAGGCGTTTTCGCGGCCACACGATAACAGACGCTGTCTTCGGCGCGCGCGTCCAGCATGTCGCCCGGCGCCTTGCTGAATCGGATGCGCCGCTTTCCGCGATTGCCTGCGAGGCGGGTTTCGCGGATCAAAGTCATATGACGCGCGTTTTCAAACGCATCACCGGCTATCCGCCGGGCGAACACCGCCGCAAAGTCCTCATGTGAACGCTTGGGCTTTCTTTCTCGCAATCACGGCCGCTGCGACGAGCACGGCTTCCGTACCGATACGTCAAGAACATGGCGTGTTGTTGGTTCGTGCGACGGTCGACGGCGAGGGTCCATTACTGTTTACGCTCGACCCGGGCGCTAAAGACATTTACACCAGTTACGCGAGGGACCGGCTCAAAGGGCGCGCGCCGCACACCATCTGCTTTTCGCTAGCCTGTTTTCCTGCGGCGATGGAGTACTTCGATGGCGATCCCGCCGAACTCGATCCGCGCCACGATCGCTCGCTCGGCATCATTGCCGGCAGCATCGGGCCGGAATTGCTCCGGAAGTACGTCGCACGTATCGACTACCGATCCTCAACGCTGACGCTCATTCCGCCGAACCAATTCCAGCCGCCGCGCGATGCGCAGCGCCTTGCCGTGCAGCTAGACTCGTATGGCGTACCGTCGGTACCTGCAGCAGTTGACGGCATCGGGGCTTTGTTCGAGCTCGACGTACGCGCGCCGGTATCGATGCTGTTCTCGCCGTTCCTGAACCGCACCGGATTTCCGCGCAGTCCGCGTGCCCTTCACCGCGTTCAATTAGGCAGCGTCGAAATTCGCAACGCCGAATTCCGGTTCTCTAGCGATACATCCGGCAAATTCGCAAACAGTGAAGTCGCCGGGTTACTCGGCAACGACGTTCTATCGCACGTTACGCTGACGCTCGATCTGCCGCATAGACGTGCTTATGTTGCCGATTTCAGCATGGCCCCGGGGCTTAGCGCGTCAAACTGGTTATCGGTGAGCCGGATCGCACCTGCGGCGATGTTCTCCTCAAGGTGAGCGATCGACGTCGTACCGGGAATTGGAAGCGTTGTACGCGAGCGGCGCAGCAGCCACGCCAACGCAATTTGCTGAGGAGTCGCACCGCACTCACTCGCGATGCGCCGAGCGACGTCTTCAATAGCCGACGATCCGATTAAGGGATACCACGGGAAAAACACCATACTGTCGCGTTCGCAATTATCGACCACGCGATCGGATTCTCGATGATCGCCCACGCTGTAACGGTTCTGCACCGAGACGATGGGGACGATCGCGCGAGCGCGTTCCACATGCTCCCACGTGACATTTGAAAGGCCGATGTGGCGGATTTTTCCCTGTTGCCGTAACGCCGCGAGCGCCTCAACCGAATCCTCGAACGCTACTGCCGGATCGGGAACGTGCAGCTGGTAAAGGTCGATGCGTTCGAGCCTCAGACGCTTTAAGCTGCCGTCTACCGCTTCACGCAGGTGAGCGGGGCTCGCATCGTGCGCCCAAATGTCCGGACCGGGCCGGAACCATCCGCCTTTGGTTGCGATGACGAGATCCGCCGGATATGGATAGAGCGCCTCCGCAATCAATTCTTCGGATACGTTCGGGCCGTACGAATCCGCTGTGTCGATCAGGTTTACGCCGAGCTCAATCGCTCGCCGCAGCACTGCAATCGCTCCTGCGCGGTCGGACGGAGGTCCCCAGATGCCCTTCCCGGTGATCCGCATTGCGCCGTAACCGATGCGATTGACGGTGAGATCGCCGCCGATTGTTACTGTTCCGGCTGCTGAAGCATGAACGTTAGACATTACTACTTATCCTCGTCGCGGAATTGTACGTACTGCGGCTGTGGAGGAGCCTCGGACCGAACGCAGTCTTAGCCCAGGATTCGAGCAGTTCGTAGGGTTGGCAGAGGGAATAACGATTTCATGACGGGGAGCCTGGCCGTCGATCTCGCACTGATCGTCATCGCGGTGCTCGTGCTGGTTTCTGTCGCGAACCGCGTCAACGTGCCGTACCCGATTTTGCTCGTGCTGGGCGGCATTGGACTCGGCTATCTCCCCGGACTGCCGCCGCTCGAAATGCCTCCGGGCGTCGTTTTACTGATTTTTTTGCCGCCGCTGCTGTATTGGGAGAGCGTGAGCGCACCTACGAGTGAACTCTTCTCGCCGTCCGGCCTCTGGTGGCTGATACAGCTCGCGTTCGGTTTGGTCGTCGTAACGACGTTCGCAGTAACCGCCGTCGCACACGCCCTGATCCCGGCGATGAGTTTTGCAACCGCGTTTGTCCTCGGAGCGATCGTTTCTTCAACGGACGAGATAGCATTCGCACCCATCGTGGAGCGCATCCGCATTCCACGCCACGTTCTGGCGACGATCGAAAACGAAAGCCTAGTGAACGATGCTACGTCGCTCGTTATTTACGGCATCGGCGTTACCGCGGTCGTTACGGGAACGTTTTCAGTATCGCACGCATTAGGCGCGCTCGCACTTTCAGTGATCGGCGGCGCAGCGATCGGAATTGCAGCGGGATTCATTGCGGTTACCGGGTGGAGATTGACGAAGGACGATTCACTGCAATCCATCGTTTCGTTGATGACGCCGTACGTGGCGTATTTGCCGGCGTGGTATCTAGGCGCCTCTGGCGTGCTCGCAACGGTAGCAGCCGGATTCACGGTGTCCGTCTTTGTGCCGACTGTGCTCACGCCGCAGGCACGACTGAAGGTTAGCGGATTTTGGGTCACGATCGTCTTCGTTCTGAACGCATTCATCTTCGTCTATGTCGGCATGCGGTTTCACAGCATCCTCGCCTCGTTGCATCTCCCTCCATTGCGCTTACTCGCGTACGGCGTCGCGATAAGTGCGACATGCATTGTCGTTCGGCTCGTCTGGGTTTTCGCACAAGCGTTATTACCGCAGACGAATGAGCCCGAGCATGAGTCCGGAAAAGCGGATTGGTCGCACGTCGCAGTATTGGCGTGGAGCGGTATGCGTGGCGGCGTTTCCCTCGCTGCCGCGCTTGCGATTCCGCTCGAGACAGCGGCGGGCCCGTTTCCCGAGCGCCGGATGATTATTTTCTTGACTTTCTGCGTGCTTCTCGCAACGCTGGTCGGTCAGGCCGGCACGCTGCCGTTGCTGCTGCGTTGGCTGAATGTGCGGGATGACGGGGCGGATACGCGTGAGGAACGAGTCGCGCTCGCGCATACCGCGAAAGCGGCACTGCGCCGTCTCGATGAACTGGCACGCACGGAAAACGTCCCTTCTTCTTTGTACAAATTTTTGCAGGGCCGATTTTCGAGCCGCTGGCGTGAATTTTCAACCGGGCAGCGTGACGGTCAGGCTGCCGAACAATCGGAGCTCTACCGGCGGCTGACGCGCGAGCTGCTCGAAGCTCAACGGCAATCGTTGAACAACCTCGTTCGAAGCGGAAAGATCGATAACACGGTTATGCGCCGTATTTTGCGCTTACTCGATCTCGAATCGGAAGAAATTGCCATTCTCGAGTCGACGGGCCGCGCGGATGTCGAAGAACCCTAGTTCTTATCACCAAGCGCTACGCTGTTTGAGACCTCACAACATGTGCTACGCTGAACGCGATGAACGCGTTATCGTGGCGCGCCGCGCTTCTCATTTTCACATGCTTCGTGTGTTCAGCGCAGTCACCGCCTTCCGCGCCCGCCATGTCCGTGCAGCAGATCCTAGCGCGGATGGACGCCAACACATCCGGACTGCAAGCGTATCAAGTGCCGGTACGGATTGATGCCCGTATTCGTAAGGTAATAACGTTGCCCGTTTCAATGTCGGGGACCCGGTACTTCAAGCGGCCCGACAAAGAAGCGCTAAAGATGAGTACCGTTCCGGCCATCGCTAAACCGTTTGAAAATGCGTATGCGTCGCTCGGCACACCCAACACCTGGCCGAAGACGTACAGCATCACCCAGACGAGACCGTCAGTCGCCTTTGCACGCCCGGTATACGAACTTCGGGGAACCTATAAGAGGTCCTCAAACGTCGATCGCATCATCCTAGACGTCGACGCTTCTACCTTCGATCCCGTACAGGCACGCTGGTACTACAAGAACGGCGCAACGATCGTTATGAACATCGAAGAACAGCTCGTCGACGGGAAGTACCGCTTACCCACGCACGAAACGCTCGACGTCTCGTTTCCGGCTTATCGCGGCAACGCCGACGTACACTACGGCGATTACGTGATCAACCAACCCATTCCGGATTCGGTTTTCGCGCCCTAGCGCATGCTATGAATCGGACACGTCTTTTCAAGCAATAGCAACCCGCGGTGGGCATCAGGCCAACTACCCGAAAATTGCAGAATCGCCGCTCCGACGAACACCGTCATGATCAAAAAGAGCACGGGCATAAAATCAAATGCGCGCATGATGCTTGTATCGACACTACGGCTCGCGAAAAAGTTGCGATCGCTAGCAGGTAGGCGCCCGTTATGGCTGTTTATTCCGGCAGTCGCACTCGCGATTGCCATTAGTGATCCGATCGTGACGACGTCAGCGAAGGATACAACCATGGTTCAGCTACCTGTTGAAGGCCGATTGCCTTCGTTTACAGGCGCGATTGAGTGGCTCAACTCGAAACCGCTAACGCCCGAAGTGCTCCGCGGCAAAGTGGTGCTCGTGCAGTTTTGGACGTTCACCTGCGTAAATTGGCTACGCACGCTTCCCTATGTTCGCGCCTGGTCAGAAAAATACAAAAATAAAGGCCTCGTCGTGATCGGCGTGCACACGCCCGAGTTCGGATTCGAGAAAAATCTCGATAACATCCGGCGCGCGATGAAAGACATGCATATCGAATATCCCGTAGCGGTGGATAGCAACTATGCAATATGGAACGCGTTCCGCAACGAATATTGGCCGGCAGAGTACCTCATCGATGCACAGGGCCGTATCCGGTATCACCAATTCGGCGAAGGCGCGTATGAAGAATCCGAACGCGTCATTCAACAGCTCCTCGCCGAAGCAGGGCATCGCGACGCCGGCAACGGGCTTGTGTCCGTCGATCCGCGGGGCCTGGAAGTCGGCGCGGACTGGAACGAACTAAAATCGCCTGAAAACTTCCTCGGCTACGAACGCACCAACGGTTTTGCTTCGTCCGGCGCTGTGCTAAACAAATCGCACGTTTACACTGCACCGCAGACTTTAGCACTCAATACGTGGGCACTTTCCGGCGACTGGACACTTGGAAAAGAAGCCGTTGCGCTAAATAAGGCGGGCGGACGCATCGCGTACCGCTTTCAAGGCCGCGACTTGAACCTCATCATGGGACCGCCGCACCGCGGAACATCGGTACGCTTTCGCGTGTTCATCGACGGACAACCGCCGGGTCAAGCACACGGTACGGACGTCGACGACAACGGCTACGGCACCCTGTCGGAGCAGCGTACGTATCAGCTGATCCGTCAGCCAAAGCCGATTGCGCCGCGTAAGTTCGAGATCGAATTCCTCGAGCCGGGGGCCGAAGCTTTCGATTTTACCTTCGGCTAGAGCAGGAGACACACCGTTCGTTGCGGCGCGTTTATCGTCAGCGATACTCGACGTCGCCCGCTTTCGTGCAACGCTGGTCCTCTTCAACGGTCACAGGCTTCGCGCGTTTTCCTACGGGCGTTGATTCGCATCGCATGTAGCGATCGAAGCCGCGAGAGTTAAAGGCGAAAAGCAAGGAGATCGGCGTCTTACCGGTGGGTTGCACCGATACCCACGTATCTCTTGGGATGAAAACAATTGCTCCCGGATGTGCGTCGCCCTGGAGTGAACCCACATGGACATGTGCGTTTCCGGAAACGATGTACAAAACCTCATCTTCGTGCAAGTGCCGATGGTAACCGATTCCGGCGCCTGGCGGCAACGTCTCCGTTCCAAACCAAAAGTCCGGTGAACCGCCGTGTTTTCTATCAACCTTAATGATAAAGCGCGTGAGTTTATCGAGCTTCTGCTCTGCGGGCCGTTCTGAGACAAGGGGACGCCAAACGCGGACCTCACCTTGATCCCGTGCAATGATGAGCGGATATTCCGTAGCTGCGATGCTTGCGCCGGCCTCGGATGCCGGCGGGCTGCCCAGCGCGAACAAGCCAAGAACGATAGAGAACGCAAGGCGAAGGCTATTCATGTTCTCTCTCCTCATTTTTTTGCTTTTGGTAAGGAACTATGGCTCCGTTCGACTATCTGAACGTTCTCATTTCGATTGTACTCGGATTGGCCATCGCTAGGGTTTTGACAGGATTGGCCGCGGTCATTACGGCGCGCGAACGCGTTGATTTTTACTGGCCGCCCATCGTCTGGGCAATCTGGGTGTTTTTCATAGCGGTCCAGCACTGGTGGGCGCAGTGGGGCTTGCGTCGTACGGAGCACTGGTCGTTTCTCGATTTTTGGTTGCTGCTCTCCGTGCCGGTCGGTCTCTTTTTGCTCGCTACGCTCATTTTGCCCGAGCGGTTGGAAAATGACAGGCTAGATCTGGGCGAATGGTATTTTCGCAATCGGGCGTGGTTCTTCGGAGTCATGTTCTTCTTGCCGGCACTGAGTATCGCTGAAGAAGTCGTACGCAGCGGCCACATGGCATCGATGCTCAACTTGGCGTTTTTGCTCGCGTTCGAAGTGGTAATCGCGCTTGCGTACTGGCTAAAATCGCGTAAGGCGCAAGAGGTGATTTGCGCGCAGGCTGCGCTGATTACGGTCGTGTACGTCGTGTTACTTTACTTCAGTTTGCAAAGGTAGCGAGGGGCAGTGCCATAATTCCGTCCCGGAGGACGAGTAAGCGCTCCACGGGTATGCTCCAACATGAAACGCTTTGCTGCACTTTTAGCCGTAGCATTGTTGGGTGCATCTCCCCAGCAATCCATTAGTAAGCTGCAATGGCGCAGCGTCGGACCGTTTATCGGCGGACGCGTCGTCGCCGTTGCAGGCGTACCGCAAAATCCTAATTTGTTCTATATGGGCGGCGTAGACGCCGGTGTGTGGAGGAGCACCGACTACGGCAATCATTGGGAAAACCTCACCGACGGAAAGATTCCGCTCGGCGCAAATAGCATCGGCGCAATTGCCGTTGCGCCTTCCGATCCGAATGTCATCTACGTCGGCACGGGCGAAGGTGACCCGCGCGGGACGATGATCACCGGCGAAGGCATGTATAAATCTACGGACGCCGGGAAGACGTGGCAGTATGCCGGTCTTCGCGACACGCATACCGTCACGTCGATCGCGATCGATCCGCGCAATCCGAACGTCGTGTACGTTTCTTCGCTTGGGCACATCTTCAAAGACAATCCCGATCGCGGCGTCTTCAAAACCACGGACGGCGGTAAAACCTGGAGCAAAGTGCTGTACGTCGACGCGAAGACGGGCGGTAACGACGTCGTTATCGATGTGAATCATCCGGATACGCTCTACGCGACGATGTGGCAGATGTACCGCACGCCGTGGAAACTTTCGAGCGGCGGGCCGGGAAGCGCGTTGTACAAATCCAGCGACGCCGGCGCGCACTGGACGAAACTTTCGAACAATCCGGGCTTCGCGAAAGGTCTACTGGGCAAAATGGGCGTGAGCGTCTCGCCCGCGGATTCCAACGTTGTCTATGCGATCGCGCAAGCGAAAGAAGGCGGCGTGTTCCGCTCCGCCGACGCCGGCGCAACGTGGACGCGTGTGAACGACGAAATGAAACTGCGTCAGCGCGCCTTCTATTATATGGACATCTTCGCGGACCCCAAGGATCCCAACAAAGTCTATTCGGCGAATGTCGATGCGCTGTGGATGTCCCGGGACGGCGGCAAGACGTGGCACGGTTCGCGCCCGCCGCACGGCGACAATCACATCGTCTGGGTGAATCCAAACAATACCGATATCTTGCTCGAAGGCAACGACGGCGGTGCGACCGTTTCAACCAACGGCGGCAAGACGTGGAGCAACGAGCACAATCAACCCACGGGACAGTTCTATCACATCGCAATCGACAACCAGTTCCCGTATCATATCTACGGCGCGCAGCAGGACGAAGGTTCCGTTGAAGGTCCGAGCGCTACGCAGTACGGGTCGATTCCCACCGATATGTGGCGCCCTGTCGCGTACGGTGAAAGTACGTTCGTCGCGCCGGAGCCGGACAATCCGAACGTAACGTACGGCAGCGGCTATTTCAGCATCTTCTTACGCTACGACATGCGCACCGGACAGTATCAAAGCGTGAGTCCGTGGCCGAATTATCTCGAAGGCTCGACCAGCGCGGAGCAAAAGTACCGCTTTGCCTGGACGCATCCGATTCTCTTCTCGCAGTCCAATCCGCACGAATTGCTCGCCGGCTCCCAGTACGTGATGAGCACGACCGATCGCGGCATGCATTGGAATGTACTGAGCCCCGATCTGACGCGCAACGATCCGAAGACGGAAGGCCCAACCGGTGGTCCGATTGAGTTGGATCAAACCAGTGCCGAGGTTTATGCTTACGTTTCGGCGATCGGCGTCTCGCCACTGAACCGGAATCTCATTTGGGCCGGCTCTGCCGACGGTTTAGTGCATGTCACGACAGATCACGGCGCACACTGGCGCACGATTACGCCGGCGGGGCTTCCGCAAACCGCAGAGATCAGTTCGATCGAACCCTCACACGTCTCACAGGGCACCGCGTATCTAACCGCACAGCGCTACATGTGGGATGATTTTCATCCCTACGTGTATCGCACGACGGACTATGGCGCGCATTGGACGCAGATCACCGGCGGCATTCCTAGCGACGAATACGTCTATGTGATCAGGCAAGACCCGCATCAGCCGAATCTGCTGTTCATCGGCACGCGCAACACGGTGCACGTGAGCTTCAATGGCGGTGCATCGTGGCAACCGCTGACGTTGAATCTGCCGGGCGTACAAGTTCGCGATATGGTCATCAATTCGCGCCAAGGCCAGCTCGCGGTTGCAACGCATGGACGCGCGTTCTGGGTGCTCGACAACATTAGCGTACTGGAGCAAGTGGCGAGGGGCGGCGATCCGCAATTGTTCGCGCCGCAGACCGCGTGGCTCACGCATTTCTACGGCGGGGGTGAGTATCCGCGGGACAACAGCGCACCGAATCCGCGCTTTGGCGCTGCGGTGTTCTTTAACGTGCCGGCCAATTACAACGGCTCGACGCCTGCAACCCTCACCTTCAGCGATGCGCACGCACACGTGGTTCGCACGTTCCATCTGCATCTGAAGAAAAAAGGCAACGAGCTCACGCCGGAAATGCGCGAAAACATGTCGCCCGCTCAGATCAAGGCCGCGATGGATCAGCAAGCGACGGCAATCTCGCCGGGCATGAACCGGTTCGACTGGGATCTCCGCTATCCGGATGCGGTCGACGTAACCGGCTTCTACGTACCGGCGGCTGCCGGCGGTGAAAACGATTTCACCATTGGTCCGCAAGTCGTCCCGGGAACGTATCGCGTAACCCTGCGCTACGGCGGCGCTTCGTACACGCAGCCGTTTACCGTTGCACTTGGGCCGAATCTGCATCCCGCATCGGGAGGGCTTGCAAAGCGTTTTGCGTTGCAAATGCAGATTCGCGAAACGCTCAATGCAATGGACACGGCGCTCAACGCGGCGATCGCCGCGCGCGACCGCATGCCGGACGGTGCACGTAAAGCGCAACTCGATCGCGCAATCGATCGGCTCGTCAACCTGCAAACGCACTCGAGTGAAGGTCCGCTCTCGAGCGGCACGCGCGTGCGCGACCATCTCGCGTATCTGCAATCCGATGTGGACTATGCGTACGACGCGCCAACGCCCGCGCAGTATGCGGTCTACGCAGAGTTACATCGCGAAGCGCTAAGCGGAATGGCGAAGCTGCGTCAGCTGACCCGCTGACAGGCTAATACGAGGAGCTGGGTATGCCCCAGCTCCTCGTCAAAAACTGTGCGTATCGTCCGCTTCGAGCATCCGCAAGAGCGGAGTTTCCGGAGGCAGCGTCTTGGCTATCGGGTACTTCTCAACGAAGCCGGGATGGTCGAGACTCTCCCCAACGGTGGGTTCCTCTAACTTGGCGTTGTGTGCATCGTATTTCGAAGCGTCGCTGTGTTTGTGGACCCACGCGACGACCTCATCATCCGTTGCCGCAAGCGACACGACGGCCTGCATGTCGTCTTCCGGAATCTCCAGCGCCTTCAGAAGGCTTCTGCTGAAGCCTTTGATCTTATACGCACCGGCATTGCCTCCGGGCAACTGCGCACGCATCTTGTCGATCGTGCGCGCGAGCATCAACAGCCCGCCGATTTTGACGTATGGACTGCGCGGCGCGGATTTGGTAAGGTCCAAAGGTTCCATGAACGCGACGGTTCTATTTTGCGCCGCAAAGAACTTTTAACTCGACATGCGTGATCTTCGGCGTGCCGTCGGCCGCGAACGTAAAGTGCGATGCCTCCTGGATTTGCAGCGTTCCGGCAGGTCCGTTCAGTTTGAACGTGCTGTGGCCGTTTGCAACGGCCAATCCATTAACATAATTGACAATGCCCGGGGCGCCGGCTGAGTTTCGACCCGTGTACGAGCCGTCCGTACTCGTGAAGACGCTGTTCTCTTGGTAGTGAAAGATCTCCAGTTTGCCGGCGGCATCGAATTGCTCGTTAAACTCGTACTTGCCGCTATCCGTACCATTGATTGCGGTCGCAGGATTCATGCAAGGATCGAGTATCGCCGTTTGCGCCGTTATGGGAATCACGAAATGGTTTGTGTAGACGCTTCGGGCAAGAGAACTTGCGAGGCGCGTTGAGTTGACCGGTGGTTGGATACCTCTCGCATTGCATGCGGAGAGCAGAAGTCCGGCGGCGACGATCGTGGCAAACGTTTTCATAAGCACCCAATAGAAAAGATGTGCGCGCCTACATTATCATGTGCCCGTTTGTACGCGCGGCAGCACCGGTCGTTCGACCTAGCTCGAGCAACCGTGCGGGCCTTGACCGGCGAGCAGGCGCATGACGAGACGGCAATCAACATTCACACAAAATACGATGATTTCGATGAAAACTTTTGAACGCGGCCCTCTTCGCGGACGAATCCGCGTTCCAGGCGATAAGTCGATCTCGCACCGCGCGCTGATGCTGGGTGCGAAGAGCGATCGCGACATTCGCGTGCGCAATCTGAATCCAGGGCGCGACGTGTTAGCTACCGTTGAGGCGCTGCGCGTGCTCGGCGCGCGAATCGACCGCGGTGGGGATGATGCACTCATTCGTGGCGGTGCGACGTTGCGCGATCCGGCTAGCACGATCGATTGTATGAACTCCGGCTCGACGGCCCGCATGATGATGGGCATTTGCGCGGGCGCGAATCTTCACGCGGAATTCGACGGCGACGAATCGCTTCGCCGCCGCCCGATGGAGCCGGTGGCTGCGCAACTGCGCGCTTTCGGTGCGCAAATTGAAACAACGAACGGCACGTTGCCCGCGCACGTGCAGGGCACGCGTACGCCCGAAACGCGCCGCTTTATTCTCGTCTCACCATCGGCGCAGATTAAAACCTCGCTGCTACTGGCAGCCGTATACGGCAACGTTCCGATTGTGACGTTGGCAGACAAAGGTTCGCGCGACCATACAGAGCGTTTACTCCAATATTTTGGCGCCGATATCTCATTCGACAAATCAACCGTTGAACTACGTTCCATGCCGAATGCGTTTCGAGATGTAGAGGTCGCAGGCGATTTTTCGGCTGCAGCATTTTTCATTGTGGCGGCGACCGTTGCGCCGGGCAGTTCGGTCGTCATCGAAGACGCCGGCATCAACCCAACACGCACCGGACTTTACGATGCACTGCTGCAAATGGGTGCGAACATCCGTTTCGAACGCGCTCGCGAAATCTGCGGGGAACCCGTTGCAGATATCGTCGTCGAAAGCGCGCCGCTACGCGGGATTGCCGTCAGCCCCGACGTCGCGCTGCGAGCGATAGACGAAATTCTTGTGCTTGCGGTTGCCGCCGCGTTTGCCCAGGGTGAAACGCGGATTACCGGCGTTCGGGAACTGCGAACAAAAGAGTCGGACCGGCTCGCCGCCATCGAACGGCTCTTGAACGCGGCCGGGATCCAAGTCGAATCTTTACCGAACGGCATCGCCATTCACGGTGGAACTCCACGCGCGGACGGCGCAATTGTCACAACGCACGGGGACCATCGAACGGCCATGGCCGCGGCGGCGCTTGCTGCCGGTGCCGGGCGTCTTTCGATCGACGACGAAGCAAGTATCGACGTGAGTTTTCCGAGCTTCACAGGGACGTTGCAGAAAGCACAGTCATGAGCCTGGACGGTCCGCGGTATTCGGCCGACGAGTTCGAGCGCGAATCGCGGTACATCGACAATCTGATTTGGGACGCGCTCGTTATCGAACCGGGTCAGCGCGTGCTTTTCTGCGGTTACGGCGAAGACGGCAGATGGGTTAAACGCGCGATCGAGGCGGGTGCAACCGTAAACGTTATCGAGCATCGCGAGACGTTGCTGCGCAAATACGCGGATCTCCAGGCGAAGCAGCTACGCGGCAGCACCTCCGTAATTCCGGCAAAAGCGGATTCGTTCGACATTGCGATTTCGTTCCATTACTTACACGAAACCGACCCGTTCTTCCACGCGCAAATTCTCTCGGAGTTGGCGCGCGTTGCAAAGCGTGTCGCCATAGTGGAACCGGGTCCGCCGGCAGATACGCTCGGCAAAAAGATTGCGCGCCTCTATTCGCAAGCGAAGCGCGAACTAGGACAGTTCGAGTACTATCAGCCGCTGGAGTATTGGCGGAAACTGCTGCAGAGCGTAAAAGCCGATATCTCGCAGCACGTCTTTGCGTTTGCAAAAATTCCGCCGCGCGAGTATTTGCGCGATACGATCGATCTGCTGCTGCGAACGATGGAGGTTGAAGACGCGCCGCGCACGGATCTCGACGAACTTCGTGCGATCGCTCGACGCTCCGATACGATGATTCTGCCCCCGCCGCGGTACGTATTGCTCGGTGCGGCAATAGGCGATCTCCCGCAGCCGATTTTCACGCCGCGGGAAGAGCCGACTCCCACTCCGGCAGTTGCCAAAGCGGCGCAAGCGCGGGAACCGGTTCCCGAGCCGCCGCTTGTCTCGCGCGAGACGGGGTACGAATTTCCGCCAATCGAGCCGGCGCCGCAGCCCGTTGCCTCCGCACCGGCACCAATGACGCCGCCTCCGCCGCCGACGCTAAGCTGGTCGACCTGGAACTTCGCTCCCGGGGCGCCACCACAAGTCGAGCCCGCGACAACGCCGGAGCCTCCGATGCCGTTTGGCGCACCCTTCGCCCTACCGGAGAGCGGCGGCGAGATCCCGCAGCCGGCGCCATTCGGCATGCCGCCGATGCCCGGACCCGCAGCGACGGGGATGCCGATGAATCCGCCCGGGTGGCATTGGGAGCCGCCGGAGGGCGAGGATCCGAAGAAGCCGTTCTAAGGCGCGCTACCTGAGATCGTCGTAGAGCGCGCGCAGCTGCGCGCCGGTTTCTTCCAACGCAGCGCGGGATTCCGCGAGCCCACTATTGCCGGCGCTGTCTTTCATTGAGGCAATCGCGGAGAGCGCTCGCTGCTGAATAGGCGCGGCGTCGGCGGCGATTTTCGACAGGCGCGCTTGCTGAATACGAAGGGATTCCAGCGAGAGAAAGAGCGGCCGCCGCTTCAAATCCGTCAGTTTCGCTCGGACGCGCAACGCTACCAAAGCAACGCGGACGAGGGACGCGAGTGCAAGCGCAGCTCCGAGAATACAGAGTGCGACCAGGACCCACGTCCACGGGCTCATGCCGGGTTAGGCCGCGGACTCTTTCGAACCCGAGGATGAGGAGTCCGAAGAGCCTCCGGAGTCGCCGCCCGAAGACGGCTTGCGCGAGTCGGTGATGTAAAAGCCCGAGCCTTTAAAGACGATGGGCGCGGGATTGAAGACGCGCTGGAATTGTCCGCCGCACGCGGGGCACGGCTCGGCATACGTGTCGTTGAACCCGTGGCGGACCTCAACGACTTTCTTGCAATTCGAACATTGATAGTCGTACAACGGCATATTCGGAAGTATAGCGAGGCCTAGCAATCTACGTCAACGACTGCCAAGGCACTCGTCCTGCGCTCAAAAGTCGGCGAGCAGCTCGTCCTTGCTGTTGCCGCTGTACTCGACGAGGTGCTTGAAGTGCACCAGCGATTCATCGAGCTGGGTAGCCAGCTTGCGGCCTGCGCGAATAGCATCGTACAGTGCGCCGAGCCGGCCGCCGTACGCGGGGTACTCCAAGCGCACGTGAAGCTTGCAGCGCGTCGTTTTGCGCTCGAGACGGAAATCGATCCGGCGGCGCGTAGAGTATGCGCCCACGAGCGAAAGCTGGTAGTTGCTGATAAAGTGGTCGACTTCGAAAAGCTGCTCGGCATCGCCGGGAACCGACGAGCGAACCATGACCTCGCTCCCCACCATCATCGGTTCATCCGCGCTGAGGAGCTCGGCACTACGCAAAAACGAGAGCCAGACCGGCCACTTTTCAACCGTGCAGAGCAACGAGAACGTCGTTTCGGCCGGAGCTTGGATGTCGACCGCGGCACTAAGCGATCGAGTCCCGGGCCGGGAAATTGCAGAACTCGAAATTGCCATTGACAGGTGTTCTGCACCACTATATGTAGTGCCTTTTCACCGCTTGTGCACAAGCAGTAGTGCTTTTATGCACAAAGCGGCTGCTTACCGGATTGCGACGTCTCCGCTGGTAACGCTGGTAGCAAATGCTACCAGCGTCTGCACACCTACGGGCAGCGCATCTTCGTCGATGCGAAACACCGGGCTGTGACCGGAATGAGTCGAGCCGGCCTTTTCGCTGCGAATTCCCAAACGGATGTGCACGCCCGGCACGCGTTGCGCGAAGTATGCGAAATCTTCTGCGCCCATAGTGGGCGGCGGGCTTTGCACGTCTAACTGCGAGTGCGTTCGCATGTACTCGCGAAAATTTTCTGCGAGCGTTACGTCGTTCACAACAGGCGGATATCCGTACTGCACTTCGAGCGTTGCTTTGACGTTGTACGCCGCAGCGATGCCATTCAAAATCCGGCGCGCGCGTTCTTCTAAACTATTTCGGATTTCCGGATCGTGCGCGCGAAACGTTCCGGTCATCTTCACTTCATCCGCAATGACATTGTTGCGATAGCCGCCGTTAATTGTGCCGACCGTTACGACGACGCTTTTAAGCGGATCTGTTTCACGCGACGCGATCGTTTGTAGAGCCGTTACCATCGCTGCCGCGGCCGGAATTGCATCGGCAGCCGTGTGTGGATATGCACCGTGCCCGCCCTTGCCTTCCACCGTAATGAAAAATTCGTCGGCAGAAGCATTTACCGGACCCGGTCTCACGCCGATTTGACCGGGTTCCAAACGGTGGTCGACGTGCAGCATCGCGACCGCTTCAACTTTCGGATCGTCGAGTGCGCCTTCCGCGATCATCGGCTCCGCGCCGCCGGGACCTTCTTCCGCGGGCTGGAACAGCAGTACGACCGTACCGTGCAGTTCATCCAGCATATTTTGCAGCACGCGCGCCGCGCCAAGCAGCATTGCGGTGTGCGCATCGTGTCCGCATGCGTGCATCTTTCCGGGTACTTCCGAAGAGAACGGCTCACCCGATTTTTCGGTGATCGGAAGTGCATCCATGTCGGCGCGCAGCGCGGCCACGTGTCCCGGCTTCGCTCCGCGAATGACGCCTACGACGCCGGTTTTCGCGATGCGGCGGTGCTCGATGCCGAGCTCATCGAGCTCGCGCTCGACCAGCGCTTGCGTTTTAACTTCTTCGAAGCCCAGCTCGGGATGGCGGTGAATTTCGCGGCGCAGTTCGACGACGCGCGAACGCACGTCATCCTTTGGAACGATAACGGTCATGCCCGCGTGTTGGCGTGGCGGTAAAGCGGACCCTCTGTGCGAAGCATCCGGCACGATGCTGCCTGCTGACGTCGCACTCGTCCAGCTTATCAACCGGACGGCTACCGCCTACGTCTCAAACCCGCCCGCGTACATCACGTATCGCGAGCGGACGCACGTGACTGCGTCGACGGGCGGGACGCGAGACATCAATCGTTTTGTCGCCGTTCGCCAAGCCGACAATTACGCCGTCATGCAGGATCTGCCGCAGGGTGCGCAGCGCACAGGTCAAGCGTTTCCGATCATTCCCTATTTCGATCCGCTCGGACAAGGGTTTACGTTCGGATGGTTTGCGAATCTCAAACGCGTCGACATCACGTTAGAACGCAAGCCCGTTGGATTGTGGCCGATGCCGGCTGCGGATCCGGGCGTAAACGCCGTCGTACCGTATGCGAGTTTTTGGACTCCGTCGTATTTGCCGGATTCCAGCGACACGCGATTGCATTTTCGCGTTTTGCCGACATCCGCTTACGGGCACGGATACTATACATACGACATCGTTGAAGATCCGCAAACGCAACTTCCCGCACACATCGAGATTCGCGACACGAATTCGGGCGATCAGATCACCTTGGACTACAAAGTGCTTGACGGGCACTGGGTGATTACTCGCGGCACGCTTTCAACCGTGCAACATGTCGGCCCGTTGACGTTCAGCGTCATTGCGCAAACGGACTACGAAGATATCGCCTTTCCGGCAACGCCGCCCGACCCGCGCCTGGCAGGAGCGCCGTCGCCGTCTCCGTCATAACTCCATATGAACGACGCACAACGCCTCGCGAAAGCGCTTAACGCGCTCACGAAGAATCCGCAGTTTTCGTATACGAAAGCGCGTGCGGCTGCGCGCCAAGAACCCGCCGTCGATTGGGATGCGACCAAAGCGATGAACGCCGATTTCAATCCGGACGTGGACGGCTGCGAATCATTCGTCATGCGTGACAAGAGCGTATGCGAATGGCAGCCGGGTCAATACCGGTATGCTGCTCGCTGACGGCTACAACGACTTGCCGGCGGGGAAACTCGCCAACATCGTCACGTGCTTGGAGATGCTTGCGCCGCCGGAGAAGCGGCCCGATCCGCCAAGCGTAAATCTTAAACTCGACCGTCTCGATGCAACGCAGCTGGATCGCTACCGTACGCTCTTTCGCCGCGTTGGCGAACGGTATTTGTGGTTTTCGCGCTTAACGCTAAGCGACGCGCAGCTGCTCGACCTTTTGCGCGACGATAAAGTTGAAGCGTATGCGGTGCGTTCTGACGGCGAGGACGCCGGAATACTCGAACTCGATTTTCGCACCGAAGGCGAATGTGAAATCATGTTTTTCGGCGTTATCGAGTCATTGGTCGGAAACGGCGCAGGCCGCTGGCTGATGAATCGCGCGATCGAACGCGCGTGGTCGAAGCCCATCCGGCGGTTTTTCCTGCATACGTGCTCGCTCGATCACCCGAACGCACTCCCGTTCTATATCCGCTCCGGCTTTCGGCCCTATAAACGTCAAATCGAGCTTTACGACGATCCGCGTTCTACCGGTTTATTGCCGCGGAGTGCAGCTCCCGACATCCCGATTCTTTAGCGCCTTGCATCTCCTGCTGACTTTGTGTTACAAAGTTATGTAAGGAAACCCAATATGAAACTGGTCGCGCTCGGCTTGGCTACGTGCGCAGTGGCGCTGATTACTTATATTGTGTGGTGCAACGCACGGCCGGCATTTACGGTGGCCGTCGGCACGCCGATACGGCACGACGATTTTCTCTTTACCGTGACAGCAGTGCGCCGCATCCCGCTGAGCGACAGCTTCACCGAATACCACGTTGATGTGCTGGTGCGTAATGAAGCCATGCGCGTTCCGTACAAGTGGAGAGATTCGATCGCGTACTTGCGTGACGCAAGCGGGCGCAGCCATCCGCCGCTAACAAACGGCGCGTTTACGCTGAATCCTAGCGAATCAGGCACCGCGCATCTTCTTTTTCGATTGCGCGCGGACTCATCCAATCCGCTGCGCTTCTGGGACGGCATCTTTATGGGGGATGCGTTCAACGGCGTCGCATACGCTCACGCCGCGGTTCCCCTGCGCAATCAGTGAACGGTCGTTTTATACATCCGCGGGCAAAGTAGCGTGTCTTCGGGTTTATCCGCGACGTAATCGATCACGTCTTCGCTGACGTTGAAGCTGAGCTGCGACGGCCAGCGGCTAAAGCCGGGTTCGCCGGGCAACCGCACGTAGTGGTAACCGCCCTGCGAATCTTTCATTTGCATCGCGACCACGACCGGCCACGCTTGCGCTAACGCGCTGTTCGGAAAGATCTGTGCGTAGTATCCGTCCGAATCCGTTGTCACACGAATGTCTGCATTTACCGGATCGCCAACCGGACCGTTACATTTCGCATTTTTTCCAAACAACATCAACGTCGGCTGCACGTAGGCAAATGAAAAGGGCGATTCGCCTGCAACCAACATCGGTACAACCGGGCTCGTCACACGTCCGTTCTGCAACGTAACGTCCAACGAACGGTTATGGCCGTTCAACACAGTAAAGTACTCGACGTCGCCGCACGACGTTCTACCGGCTCTCGCGTCAAGCGCGATGCGGTAAACGCCGAATGGTAAGTCAAACTCAAAACGCGGCGTTCTGCCCATACCGGGCTGAATTTGGAACGTCTGCTGAAGCTGCGGACGATCGAGTTTGTCGGTTACCTGCACGCGCAACGGCACGTTCCTTGCCGTCGATGCTTGCGCGACCGCGTTACAAAGTGAAACGTGCAGGGCGATATGCGAAAGGTCCATGATTGATGAACGCACTTCGCCGCCATTTCGTATCAGCACT